>NZ_JAPEHZ010000034.1 GCF_028823685.1 Tenacibaculum sp. L6
CCGAACAAATTTGTTCGGGTTTTTGTGGTGGTGCCTCCAGGAATCGAACCCAGGGACACAAGGATTTTCAGTCCTTTGCTCTACCAACTGAGCTAAGGCACCAGTTTGCTTTTAAAAGTAACATCTTTAAAATAAAACTCGCAACTTGCGCTACGAGTTTTATTGTGGTGCCTCCAGGAATCGAACCAGGGACACAAGGATTTTCAGTCCTTTGCTCTACCAACTGAGCTAAGGCACCAGTTGCTACTTTCGTTAAGCGGATGCAAATATACAATCGTTTTTTAATTATACAAAGTAAAAACTTTAAAAAAATGTACCGTAAATTTACAAGCTCTAAGAAATGAAATATGAACCTAATTATTGATGTAGGCAATACAAGAGTTAAAGTAGCTGTTTTTGAATTAGATACTGTTAAAGAAATTTTTGTTTTTGATAAAGCAGAAATACTTTCAGAAGTAAAAAAAATAATGTCAAATTTTTCAATTACTAGTAGTATTGTATCATCCGTAGCCCATTTTACAGAAGAAGAAAGGCAAGAAATAGCAGAACTTTTAAATCCGATTTTTTTAGACTCTACTACAAACGTTCCGTTTAAAAACAATTATAAAACTCCTAAAACATTAGGAGTAGATAGAATAGCATTAGCTTCTGCAGCGGCTAACAAGTATCCTAACAAAAACGTATTGGTGATTGATGCAGGAACTTGTATTACTTATGATTTTATAACGAAAGAAAGTGAGTATTTAGGAGGGGCGATCTCTCCAGGTATTCAAATGAGGTATAAAGCGTTACACAAATTTACGGCTAAATTGCCTTTGTTAGAACCAAGCAAACTTGAAAATTTTATTGGAGTTGATACCAATACTTCAATACATTCGGGCGTTATTAATGGAGTTTCTAATGAAATAGACGGAATAATTAAACAATATCAAAAAAAGTATCAAGAATTAACAGTAGTTTTAACAGGAGGGGATACATATTTTTTGTCAAAACAATTAAAAAGTGTCATATTTGCCCATCCAAATTTTGTTTTGGAAGGATTACATACTATTTTGATACACAACTTAGCGAATGATTAAGAGATTTATATTAGGAGTTTTTGTATTTACTACATCAGCAATATTAGCGCAAAGAAACAGCGCTTCACCATACTCTTACTTTGGTATAGGAGAAAATTTTGAAGCAGTAACAGTAGAGCAAGCTTCTATGGGAGGAATTGGTGTTGCAACGAAAAATAATCATCACTTAAATTTTATAAACCCTGCAGCAAATGCCGATTTAAGAGCAGCAACTTATGCAATTGGTGGTAGCTTAACATTTTTAACCGTAAAAGAAGGAAACGAATCTCAAACAGGAAATTCTACGAATTTGAGATATATTTCTCTTGGTTTTCCTGTTGGAAAAAAAGCAGGTTTTTCGGTTGGTTTACAACCTTTTTCTTCAGTAGGATATTCACTGATAGATAAAGAAAATACAGAAGATGTTACTGTGTTTTCTGGTGAAGGAGGAGCTAATAAAATCTATGCGAGCTATGGTATTTACGCATACAAAGGTTTGTCGTTAGGTGTTGAAGCAGGTTTTGTTTTCGGAAACATAGAGAATAATGTTTTTAATAAAAGAGCAGATGTAGTGTTAGCTACCTCGCACGAAGAATCTTTTAATGTAAGAGGAGGACAGTTTAAATTAGGAGCTCAATATAAAACAGAACTAAAAAATAAGTTACAATTATCTACCGGAGCATCGTTTACCTTATCTTCTGATTTATCAGTAAAAGGAAATGAAAGAATGTATTCTATTTCAGAAGATGATGGGAAAATTAAAGATGTATTATTTGATAGATCTTTAAATGGAAATATAAATGTACCATTGAAAAGTGTGTATGGTTTTGGTATAGGAAAAGAGAATAAATGGTATGTAGAAGTAAATCAACAATACCAAAGTGCTTTAGGTAGTAATAGCATATTTATTACTGATGGTCAATCTCACAAATATGACGACTCAAGCAAATTTGCGATAGGAGGATATTTTATTCCAAAAGTAAATTCGATTACTAGTTATTGGGATAGAGTAACTTATAGAGCAGGTTTACGTTTTGAAGATACAGGATTGTTAGTAAAAACAACAGATAATTTTGAGCCAGTAAAAGACTTTGGCATAAATGTTGGATTAGGATTGCCATTGCCAAGACAATTATCAAACTTAAACGTAGGATTTGAGTATGGGCAAAGAGGAACAACTAACAATAACTTAATAAAAGAGAACTACTTTAACGTAAGATTAAGTTTATCTTTGAACAGTATTAAATGGTTCCACAAAACACGAATAGATTAACAAAAACCGATAATGATGAAAAAAATTACGTATTTACTAACAGGATTATTTTTGTTTGTAGCCGTAAATGGAGCAAAAGCACAAGCAAGTCAAGAGTGTCATATTAAATACAACCTTTTTAAAGGAGATGTAACAACCAAAAAATATGAACAATCAAAACCTAATTTAGAGTATTTGTTAGATAACTGTGCTGGTTTATCTATTAACATATATAAGTACGGAGTTAAAGTAGCAGAGAATTTAAAAGATCCTGTATTAGCTAAAAAAGTATATGAAACAAGATTAGCAAACTTTCCAGATGCAGATCCTGCTAAAGCACATAGTGACTATGCAGAATTCTTAATAGATAACAAATTAGCATCAGACGAAGAGGTTTTTGAAATCTTGAAAAAAGCGTATGACATTTCTCCTAAAGATATGGGTGTTAAAAATATCTTCAGATATTTTGAAGCTATAGCAGAGAAGTATCAAGATACTGAGCCTCAAAAAGTATTTGACACGTATGATGACGTAATGGAGTCTGTAGGTGAAAAATTAGAAGATTACAGTAAGAAGATAGCAAAGTTACAAGAGAAAGATTCTTTAGGAACTATTACTTCTAGAGAAAAGAAAAACTTAAGAGCTTATACAATTAACTCATCTTCTTTAGGTCAAGTAGAAGGTGGTTTAGATGCTAAAATTTCTAAAATCGCTACTTGTGAAAGATTAATTCCAATCTATACAAGAGATTTTGAATCTAAAAAAACTGATGGAGTTTGGTTAAAAAGAGCGGTATCAAGAATGTATAACAAAGAGTGTACTGCAGATCCGTTATTTGAAAAATTAGCTAACGAGTACGCTAAAGTAACGCAATCTGCTGATGCTTATAACTTCTTAGCAGGTGTATTAGCTAAACATGGAGATAATAGTGGAGCTGCTGAAATGAGAAAGAAAGCTTTCGATTTAGAAACAGATCCGTTTAAAAAGGCTAAGTACAAGTTAAGAGAAGCACAAAGTGCTAGCGGAAGTAGAGCAAGAGCTTTAGCTTACGAAGCTTTAAAGTACAATCCAAATATGGGTAAAGCATATTTATTCATTGCAAGTTTATATCAAAGAAGTGCAAACTCTTGTGGTAGTGATGAGTTTGAAAAAAGAATGGTATATGTAGCTGCTTTAAACAAAGCGATTAAAGCTGATCAAGTAGATCCAGGATGTGGTGCAGGAAGATATATTTCAAGTTATAAAAAGAATGTACCATCTAAAAAATTAGTTTTCCAAAAAGGTTTAGCTTCAGGAGCAAGCTATAGAGTAGGATGTTGGATTGGAGAAACTGTTCGTGTACCTTAATAAACTGTAATGCTTAAAAAAGCAAAACATATATATAATAGCATTGCTACCATTTGTTTGGTGGCAATGTTTTTTTCTTGTACCAACTCTAAAAAGGAAGTACGAGATTTTTTAGCTGATAAAAATCTACCAGTAGGTTCTGCAATAGATATTTATCATGTGCATAAAGATTCAGGAAGAATAACCTCTAAAACAAAGGCTCCTGTTTTTTATGATTTTTCAAATAGAAAAGAGCATCCGTATAAAGAATTTCCTAAAGGAATAGAAATAACCACAATAGACAAAACAGGAACCGATTCTACTACTATTTCAGGAAATTATGCATTAACGTATGACAAAACTAAGGTGTCTGAAATTAGAGGAAATGTGGTAATCACTAATCATTTAAAACAAACAAAACTAGAAACCAATCAGTTGTTTTGGGATCAAGAAGAGCATTATTTCTTTACTGAAGATGGTTTTCGTTTTACCACGCCAGAAAGTGTTATTAATGGCTACGGATTTGAATCAAACGAAAGTTTAACCAAATGGATGGCTAAGGATATTATGGGAGATATAGAAACAACACAAAAAGATATATAATGAACACACTTTGGAAATATTTACAATACGGATACCTTGTTGTAGGAATCATCTTTTTTGTTGAAGGAATTTTAAAATGGAATTCAGATAAAGAGCAAGCATTTATTATGTTTGGTTTTGCTATCTTTATCATATTAATTTTCTTCTTTAAACGACACTTTAGAAGAAAAGTACAAGAAAGAAATAAACAACGTTAATGCAACCCGAGCTCGTCATTATTTTTGTGTCCATACTGTTTTCTGCCTTTTTTTCAGGTATGGAAATAGCTTTTATATCTGCAAATAAACTTCATATAGAGTTAGAGAAGAAAAGAGAAGGGATTGTACCTCGAATTTTATCAAGACTAACCGAAAAATCTTCCAAATTTATCACCACTATGTTGGTGGGGAATAATGTAGCTTTAGTAGTGTATAGTTACTTTATGGGAGAGTTGTTAATGGGGTGGTTTCAATCATTTTTACCATCTGATTATACTGTAATAAATTATGTGTTGTCTGATGTTAGTTTACTTACTCAAACACTTATTTCAACAATAATTATATTAGTTACAGCAGAGTTTTTGCCTAAAGCTATTTTTAGAATTTATGCGAATGAAATTTTAAAATTCTTTGCGGTACCAGCCTATATTTTTTACGTGTTTTTTTACGGAGTTACTTGGGTAATTACTAAAATTTCAGATTTCTGCTTGCGTGTTTTCTTCCGAACAAAAGAAGATGAAATTCAAACAGAATTTAGTAAAGAGGAATTAGGAAATTACATTTCTGAGCAATTAGATACTGGTAACGATGAAGAAGAAGTAGACTCTGAAATACAAATCTTTCAAAATGCCTTAGAATTTCATAAGGTAAAAGCACGCGAAATAATGGTGCCAAGAACAGAAATTGTAGCTGTAGATTTACATGAATCTGTAAGTAACCTTAAAAAAATGTTTATTGAGTCTGGTTTGTCAAAAATACTTGTCTATATAAATTCACTAGATGACATTTTAGGCTATGTGAATGCCTTTGAGCTTTTTAAGAAACCAAATTCTATCAAATCTATTTTGTTACCAGTAGAGTTCGTGCCAGAATCTATGATTATTAACGATGTACTAAACGGGTTGATTAAAAAACGAAAAAGTATCGCAGTAGTTGTAGATGAATACGGCGGAACTTCAGGAATTATTACGGTTGAAGATATTGTTGAAGAACTGTTCGGAGAAATAGAAGATGAGCACGATACCCAGCAACTGTTAGAAGAAAAAATTAGCGAAAACGAATACAACTTTTCAGCACGTTTAGAAGTAGATTATCTAAACGAAGAGTACGGTTTAAATATTCCTAAAGAAGAAGCCTATGAAACTTTAGGAGGGTTTATTTTAAATTATACCGAAACAATTCCGCAGCAAGATGAAGTTTTACATATCGAAAACTTTGAAATTAAAATTTTAAAAGTAAGTGCTACAAAAATTAACGACATTTACTTTAAGGTAAACAATAAAAGAGATTAACAAATCCTTGTTTCTCTAGAGAAGTCCCTCAAAAACAGCATAAAAAAACATTGCATTATATACTTTGAAATTGTATTTTCGCACACTGTTAATAAAATAAACGACGTATGGCAATTTTATCGAAAATTAGAGAACGCTCAATGTTCTTAATTCTTGTAATTGGTTTAGCACTTTTTGCTTTTGTATTAGACCCTTCTACAATCTCAGACTTTTTTAGCGCAAGTAAAGTAAACGAAATAGGTGAAGTTAATGGCGAAGCCATTTCTCGTCAAGAGTTTGCTGAAGCTTTAGATGCTTATAAAGCACAAACGGGTAATAGCGTTTCTGAAATGCAAGCGGCTAAAGTGGTTTGGAATAACTTAATTCGTCAAAAAATTTACGAAAAGCAATTAGAAGAAGCAGGAATCACAGTAGGTGAAGCTGATATTATGAATGCTTTATACGAAACTCCTGTTGTACAAGGTGATCCAAGATTTGCAACTTCGGGTATTTTCGATAAAAACAAGTTAAAAGAACATTTAGCTACTATTAAAGAAGAAAATGGTCAAGAATGGGCTGCATGGCAAAGCTATATGGCTTCGTTAAAAAGCAACATAGAAAAAAACACGTACGATAAATTAGTAGCTGCTGGTTTAGGAGCTTCTTTAAAAGAAGGAGAAGCACAATACCTAATAGAAAATACTAAGGTTACAGGAAAGTATGTTTACGTACCATACACAACAATAGCTGATAGTTTAATCACATTAAAGAAAAGTGATGTTCAAAACTATATCAATAAACATCAAGATGCTTTTCAAGTAGAAGCTTCAAGAGATATTAACTTTGTGAAGTTTGCTATTGCGCCTACGGCGGAAGATGAAGAAGCTATTAAAACAGAAGTAGCAAATTTAATTGAAGATTCAGAAGTAAATAATACTCCAGTAAAAGGATTAAAAAATACTACTAATTACCACGAATTTTTAGAAGAAAATAATTCAGATTTAGGTTTAGATACAAACTACAAATTTAAAGTTCAGGTTCCTCAAGTAATTGCAGAGGATATTTTTAACGGAAAAGAAGGAGATGTTTTCGGACCATACAAAGATGCTGGATTCTTTAAGTTATCTAAAATTACTGAAGTAAAACAATTACCAGATTCTGCTCAAGCAAGTCATATTTTAATTCCTTTTATAGGTGCTGCAGCGGCTGATGAAACAGTGGTTCAAACAGAAGAAGAAGCTAAGCAAACAGCAGATAGTTTATTAGCAGTGGTTAAAGCAAATAAATCTAAGTTTGCAGATTTAGCTAAAGAAATGTCATCTGATCAAGGTTCTGCTGAAAAAGGTGGATTCTACGATTGGTTTGCTTACAACAGAATGGTGCCTTCTTTCAGAGATTTCGTTTTTGAAGGAAAAACAGGAGATATGGGAGTAGTAAAGTCTCAATTCGGATTCCACGTAATTAAAATTGACGGACAAAAGAACTTCCAACCAGTTGTAAAATTAGCTACTTACGGACGTAAGATTGAAGCTTCAGAAGAAACTGAAGATGCTGTATTCCAAACAGCTGAAACATTTGCATTAGAATTAGCAAACGGAAAAGCTTTTGAAGAAGCAGTAAAAGAGAAAAACTTAACTTCATTGCCAGCGGTAGGATTAAAATCATTAGATGAAAACGTACCAGGTGTAGGTAATGAAAGACAAATTATTACTTGGGCTTTTGAACCAGAAACTGAAGAAGGAAGCTACAAGCGTTTTGATGTTGAAGGAGGATATATCGTAGCGGTATTAACAGCTAAAACAGCTAAAGGTTTAATGCCAGTTGATAAGGCAATTGCTACTGTTCGTCCTATTTTAACAAACGAAAGAAAAGCTAAAATGATTGAAGATAAGATGAGCGGAGCTACTTTAGAAGAAATCGCTAAATCTGCAAGTCAATCAGTAAGAACAGCAACCGATGTAAACTTACAGTCACCAACTATTTCTGGTGTAGGATTTGAGCCTAAAGTAGTAGGAGCAATGATTAACGCTAAAGAAAACGAAGTGGTTAAAAACGTAGCAGGAGATAAAGGTGTATTTGCTTTTGTAGTTGAAAAGAGAGAAGAGCCAACAGCATTACCAAACTACGATACTTTTAGAAAGCGTATCGCTGCTGAAAGACAGAACAAAGGATTTCAAATGTATGAGGCGGTTAAAAAAGCGTCTGATATCGAAGATAACTTGAGTTCTTTCTACGGAATTCAATAAGAAATAACGTCATACCAATAAAAAATCCCGAACTAAATTAGTTCGGGATTTTTTATTGGTATTTTATCTTTAATTTTAAACTTAAATTAGAAACATCATTTTTCAACTTTTTGAGATCTTCTGTTCTACTTTTTTGGGTGTTATAGTATGATATATTT
The DNA here is from genome assembly GCF_028823685.1 of Tenacibaculum sp. L6. Classification (GTDB taxonomy): domain Bacteria; phylum Bacteroidota; class Bacteroidia; order Flavobacteriales; family Flavobacteriaceae; genus Polaribacter. Next base: position 8,112 of record NZ_JAPEHZ010000034.1, read on the forward strand.
GTAGGAGATTCATCGTTCAATAACAAACTATTTATTAAATTTTTAATCCAGCTTTTTCGAATATCTTTATTGTCAGTCTTAAATGATAGTTTATTGATTAGAGATTTAGTTTCTTTTGAAAGTTCACTTTCGTTAACCATATCAATAAACCTTTCTAGCTCAATACTCAATTGATTGATTTCATCATAACTAACCTCTTTATCTCTTAAATGTCTATCACATTCGTTAGAAATATATTTTAAATATTTATGAATAGTTTCTAATGTCAAATTTATTATATCTTTTAAAGAGTGATTTTTGTTTTTATATTAACGAAGTTAATTGAAGTAAAACAAAAAAGCAACCTCAAACGAGATTGCTTTTTTAATATGTTTTAAAGCTTTTTATTAAGCGTTTAATGGTTGTCCATCCCAAGCTGCTTTCGCTGCTTCTTTAATAGCTTCAGAATAGGTTGGGTGTCCATGACAAATACGAGCTAAATCTTCCGCAGAGGCTCTGTATTCCATTGCAACGGCAGCTTCCATAATTAAGTCAGCAACACGAGCACCTACCATGTGAACTCCTAATACTTCATCAGTATTTTTATCCGCTAAAACTTTTACAAATCCGTCTAAGTCTCCACTTGCACGAGAACGTCCTAATGCACGCATAGAGAATTTTCCAACTTTGTAATCTACTTTAGCTTCTTTTAATTCATCTTCTGTTTTACCAACAGCCGCAACTTCTGGCCATGTATAAACAATTCCAGGAATTAAGTTATAGTCGATATGAGGTTTTTGTCCTGCTAAATATTCAGCAACCACAACACCTTCTTCTTCCGCTTTATGCGCTAACATAGCTCCACGAACTACATCACCAATTGCATAAATGTTAGAAACGTTGGTTTGTAAATGATCGTTAACCTCAACCATTCCTCTTTCAGTAACTTTTACACCTGCTTTTTCTAAAGCTAATCCATCAGTATACGGACGACGACCTACTGAAACTAAACAGTAATCACCAGTAAAAGTAACTTCTTCACCTTTTTTATTGGTAGCTTTTACCACAACTTCGTCACCATTTCTTTCAACAGAAGTAACTCCGTGGCTAGCATTAATTTTCATTCCTTGTTTCTTTAAAACTTTAGTCAATTCTTTAGAAACATCTTTATCCATGGTTGGAGTAATCGTAGGAGCATACTCGATAACAGTTACCTCAGCACCTAAGCGCTTGTAAACTGAACCTAACTCTAAACCAATAACACCACCACCAATTACTAATAAGTGCTTAGGAACTTCAGGAAGTTTTAACGCTTCTGTAGAAGTAATTACACGCTCTTTATCAATAGTAATAAATGGTAAAGAAGATGGTTTAGAACCCGTAGCTATAATAATGTTAGTACCTTCAATTACTTCTTCAGTACCATCATTTTTAGTGATTTTTACGTGCGTAGCATCTTCAAAAGATCCTAAACCTTCGTAAACTTCAATATTATTTTTATCCATTAAATATTTGATACCTCCTGTGGTAGTTTCTACTACATTTGCTTTACGAGCTACCATTTTTCCGAAGTCAAAAGAAGGTTTCTCTACAGAGATACCATGCTCTTCGAAATGATTTACTGCATCATAGTAATGGTGCGAAGAATCTAATAAAGCTTTTGAAGGAATACATCCAACATTTAAACAAGTTCCACCTAAAGTCGAGTATTTTTCAATGATAGCAACTTTAGAATCTAATTGAGCGGCTCTGATAGCAGCGATATATCCTCCTGGACCAGAACCAATAACGATTAAATCGTATTTCATGAGTTGTGTTTTTATAATATTACATGCCTGATAAATTGTTAGATATTTATCAGATTGTCTTTGTTTTTCAGAATACTAAGCGCAAAATTACGCATAATTGTTGATTTGTTGAAAAATGTAAGCTATAAGTTTTTTGAGCCATGCTTATGAGGTTGTACATACTTATTATCTGATTTAAAACTGTAGTTTTGTAATATGCAACAACTTTTAATTATTGGGTATGTTTGGATAGAAAAAACTACCGGTGCTGGTAACCGAATGTTACAGTTACTTAATGTTTTTAAAAACCATAATTATACCATCACTTTTGCTACACCAGCTCAAAAAACCGAAAACTCTTTAAACTTAGCTGAATTAGGTATAGAAGAAAAATCTATTGAATTGAATTCAAGTTCTTTTGATGATTTTGTTAAGGAACTTCAACCTGATGTAGTGTTGTTCGATCGTTTTATGATGGAAGAGCAATTCGGTTGGCGTGTTGCAGAACATTGCCCGAAAGCGTTACGAATTTTAGATACAGAAGATTTACATTTTTTACGAAAAGTACGTCATAAACAATTAAAAAAAGGCACGGAGTTTTCTAACGAAGCTTTATTGAAATCTGATGAAGCGAAAAGAGAAATAGCCGCTATTTTACGTTGTGATATGAGTTTGATTATCTCAACTTATGAAGTTCAATTGTTAAAAGAAGTTTTTAAGATTGATGAAGCCTTGTTATATCATTTGCCTTTTTTATTAAATAAGATTGATGATAAAGTTATTGAAAGTTGGAAGCCTTTTGAAGAACGAGCGCATTTTGTATTTGTAGGTAACTTTTTTCATGCGCCAAATGTTGATGCTGTATTACAGTTAAAAACAATCTGGAAATACATCAGAAAAAAATTACCCAATGCAGAAGTACATATTTACGGAGCCTATGTTACGCAACAAATTCAACAATTACATAAACCAAAAGAAGGGTTTATAATTGAAGGTTTTGCAGAAAATGCAATAGAAGTAGTTAAAAATGCTAGAGTAGTGTTAGCGCCAATTCGTTTTGGAGCGGGAATTAAAGGTAAGTTAACCGAAGCTATGGAATGTGGAACGCCAAGTGTTACCACTTCGATAGGAGCAGAAGGAATGCATGCTGATTTACCATGGAACGGATTTATAGAAGATGATTATGAGAAGTTTGCTAACAAAGCTATAGAGTTATATACTTATGATATCCTTTGGAAAAAGTCTCAGCAAAAAGGTGTAGAAATAATCAATTCACTGTACGATAAAGACGTGTTAGAGATTTCTTTTATGAAGAGCGTAAAAAAAATCCAAGAAAACCTTAGCGTACATCGTACACAAAATTTTCTTGGAAGCTTATTACAGCATCAAACCTTACAAGCCACAAAGTTTATGAGTAAGTGGATTGAAGAAAAGAATAAGTAATTATTTTAATAATCCAGCACGTTTTAATAAAGCATCTGGTTTTGGTTCTCTTCCTCTAAAACGTTTGTATAATTCCATAGGCTCTTCGGTTCCGCCTTTAGATAATACATTGTTTTTGAATTTATCCGCAATCTCCTTATTAAAAATACCTTCTTCTTTAAAATATTCAAAAGCATCGGCATCTAACACTTCTGCCCATTTATAAGAATAATATCCAGCAGAGTATCCTCCTTGGAAAATATGAGAAAAAGAAGTACTCATACAGTTTTCAGCAACATCAGGATATAATTGAGTACTTTCAAAAGCATTCGTTTCAAATTCTTTCACAGAAGTAATGGTTTCTGGAGCATTTCCAGAGTGCCAAGACATATCTAATAATCCGAAACTTAATTGACGCAAGGTTTGCATGCCTTCATGGAAACTTGCAGATTCTTTAATTTTCTCAACATATTCCATAGGGATAATTTCTCCAGTTTCGTAATGTTTTGCAAACAACTCCAACGCTTCTTTTTCGTAACACCAGTTTTCTAAAACTTGACTCGGTAACTCTACAAAATCCCAAGAAACAGAAGTTCCTGATAAGCTTTTATAAGTAGTATTAGCCAGCATTCCGTGTAAAGCATGACCAAATTCGTGGAATAGGGTAGTAACCTCGTTAAAAGTTAATAAAGAAGGTTTAGTTTGCGTTGGTTTGGTAAAGTTACAAACGATAGAGACTTGAGGTCTTTCGTTAACTCCATTACTAATATATTGTGATTTGTATGAAGTCATCCACGCACCATTACGTTTTCCTGGTCTCGGATGAAAATCAGCATATAAGTAAGAAACAAAATTTCCGTCAGTATCTTTTACAGCGTAGGTTTTAACATCTTCATGATACTTATCAATAGTGTTAATTTCCTCAAATTGTAAACCAAAAAGCTTGTTAGATACAGTAAAAACCCCGTCGATTACATTTTCCAACTTAAAATATGGCTTCAATAGCTCTTGATCTAAATTGAATAATTTTTTCTTTAGTTTTTCAGAGTAATAAGCACCATCCCATTTTTGTAATTGATCTACTCCGTCAAGTTCTTTTGCAAATTCTGCTAAATTTTTAAACTCACGTTGTGCAGCGGGTTTGGCTTTTTCTAATAACTCATGTAAAAACTCCATAACTTTTTCAGGAGTTTCCGCCATACGCTCTTCTAGTACAAAATGAGCGTGGGTTTTATACCCTAAAAGGTTTGCTCGTTTATGACGTAAGGTTACAATATCTTTTACAACTTGTTCATTATTATATTCATTTTGCTGAAATCCTTTTTTACCAAAAGCGATTGCTAATTTTTTTCTCAATTCTCTATTATCAGCATAAGTCATAAAAGGAATATAGCTAGGATAGTCTAAGGTAATCATCCAACCTTCTTGATCTTTCGAATTTGCAAGTTCTTTAGCAGCTTCTTTTGCACTTTCTGGTAATCCTGCTAAATCATCTTCATTGGTGATTAATAATTCAAAAGCATTGGTTTCAGCTAACACATGCTCTCCAAACTGTAACGATAATTTTGCTAACTCAGCATCAATTTTACGAAGTTCAACCTTCTCGGTTTCATTTAAATTGGCTCCGTTACGTGTAAAGCTTTTGTACTGCTTATCTAGCAACATTTCTTGTTCAGGAGTCAAGTTTAAATCAGGTAATTGATCGTACACAGCTTTTACACGCTTGAACAACTCCTCATTTAAAATCATATCATTTCTGAACTCACTTAACCAAGGTGAAATATCTTTTGCTATTTCTTGAATTTCTTTATTGGTTTCTGCTGAGTTTAAATTAAAGAAAATAGAAGTAGCTCTATCTAATTTGCTACCAGCATTGTCTAATGAAACTAGTGTGTTTTCAAAAGTTGGAGCTTCAGAATTCTTAACAATAGCATCAATTTCATCTTTTGCTATTTGTATAGCTTCTTTTATAGCAGGCTTATAATTTTCTTCTTTAATTTGAGAAAAAGGGGGCGTATTAAAATCTTGTAAAAGTGGGTTCTTAGTCATAAAAAATTAGGTTTAAAATTGAAGAAACCTCACAAAGGTACTCTGTGAGGTTTACTTTTTATAGTACTAAAATACTATTATTTTTTTACTCTTTCTGAGGCCTGTTCAACTTTCAGTTTAAGCCCTTCTTTGTAAGCGATAATTTTGTCTAAGACACATTTGTCAGAAGCACCAATAATTTGCGCAGCTAAGATTCCTGCATTTTTAGCTCCGTCTAAGGCAACTGTAGCAACAGGAACACCCCCTGGCATTTGAAGGATAGATAAAACAGAATCCCAACCATCAATAGAGTTTCTACTTTTTACAGGAACTCCAATTACTGGTAACGGACTCATACTAGCTACCATTCCTGGTAAATGTGCAGCACCTCCAGCACCAGCAACTATAACTTGTACTCCGCGTTTGTGTGCATTGTTAGCGTAATCGAATAATTTTTCAGGAGTTCTGTGGGCAGATACAATATCTACTTCTACTTGAATATCAAAACTTTCTAAAATTTCAATTGCTTCTTGCATGATTGGAAGATCTGAATCGCTTCCCATGATAATTCCTACCATAAATTTATGTTTTTGTCATCTCGAGCGTAGTCGAGAGGTTAGGTTATTTTGCTATTACCTTAATCGTTTCTTTTACTTGTTGAGCGACTTTTCTCGCTTCATTTATATCTTCATTAACAATAGTTACGTGTCCCATTTTACGGAAAGGTTTTGTAGTCTTTTTTCCGTAGATATGAGGGGTAACTCCGTCAATCTTTAAAATTTCTTCAATGTTTTCATACACGACATCACCTGTATATCCTTCAGCACCTACTAAATTCACCATAATTCCAGCTACTTTACTTTCGGTATTGCCTAAAGGAAGATTTAAAATACTACGTAAATGTTGTTCAAATTGGTTGGTGTAACTCGCTTCAATTGAATAGTGCCCTGAATTATGAGTTCTTGGAGCTACTTCGTTTACTAAGATTTGATCATCTTCAGTTTGAAACATTTCTACCGCAAGTAAACCAACAAACCCAAAAGCATCCGCTACTTTTAGTGCTATTTCACGTGCTTTTTGAGCAATAGTATCTTCAATTCTTGCAGGACAAATTACATATTCTACTTGGTTTGCTTCTGGATGAAATTCCATTTCTACAACAGGATAGGTTTTGGTTTCTCCGTTAGCATTTCTAGCAACAATAACTGCCAGTTCATTTTTAAAAGGAATTAGTTTTTCAGAAATACACTCTCCTGTAGGTAGTCCTTCTAAATCGTTAATTGAACGAACTATTTTTACACCATTTCCATCGTAGCCAAATCTTGCCGATTTCCATACGAAAGGAAAGGTAATAGCTTCGTTACTGATAGAATGTTTTAATTCTTCTAAGGAAGTAAAGCGAGAAAAAGCCGCTGTTGGAATTCCTTTGTCGTGATAAAACACTTTTTGATGTGCTTTGTTTTGAATAGTTCTTAAGTTCTTTGGCTTAGGAAAAATAGTTAATCCTTCAGCTTCTAAAGCATCTAAGGCGTCAATGTTTACGTTTTCAATTTCTATAGTAAGTACATCTACTTTTTTTCCGAAGTTGTAAACAGTATCATAGTCTAGTAAATCTCCTTGATGAAATTCGTTGCAGATTTGAGCACAAGGTGCATCGGTATTACTATCTAAAATAACAGTATGGATGTCAAATTTTTGCGTTTCGGCAAGTAACATTCTTCCTAACTGGCCGCCTCCTAGAACGCCCAATTTAAAGTTTGAAGAAAAATAATTTTTCACGATAAATGTGTTAGTTGTGTTGTAGCTGCAAAAATAAGAATCTAATTCTTAGTACAAATGGTATTAACGAGATATTCTTAATCGATTTCCACTTAAAGGAGTAGTAAAATACATTAAAGCATTACAGTCTCCGTCTATTTGAGTTCCTTCTTTGTCAACAGGAAATCCACTATAAGAGCTATAATGGTGATCTCCACAGACACAATTTAACTTTAGTCCATCAAAGGTCATAGGAGAGCTACAGTCTTTTTCTGGACATTGTAAATCAAAAGCATGGTATTTAGGAGTTCCTCCTCTGTTAATAATTAATAAGTTTCTACCAGATCTTGAAGTTATCACATGATTACCTGGAGTTAAAATAGAGATGAATTCAGGATTATTTAAATCAAAAGATTCAATAAAACTAAAGTTACCAAAACAATTATTTATGTTAGTGTTCTCGCTACAGCTTAAACAAATTATAACAAAAAGTAAGTAAAAGAATTTTTTCATTGTTTTAGTACAGAGTTGATATCATAACGTGACGAAGTTACAAATATTTTGTACATTTGTGTAACAATCTCATTCCTTCGGGCGTGGGATTTTTAAATTTAACCCACAGGGTTTTAAGAAGAAAGGTTATATGCTTCTTGGCTAAATGTTGAGTAAAGCATATAGGATTTTGTTTATAATTTAAAAAAAGGAGAAAAGATGAGTAATGTATCATATTATACGGAGGAAGGATTAAAAAAGCTTAAGGAAGAATTAGCGCAGTTAGAACAAGTTGAAAGACCAAGAGTTTCTCAAGAAATTGCAGATGCTCGCGATAAAGGAGATTTAAGTGAGAATGCTGAATACCATGCAGCAAAAGAAGAGCAATCGCTGTTAGAAACAAAAATTGCAAAACTAAAAAATGTGGTAGCAAACGCTCGTGTAGTAGACGAGAGTCAGTTAGATACGTCTAAGATTTTAATTCATTCAATTGTTAAAATTAAAAATACCACTAATGGTATGGAGTTTACCTATACTTTAGTAGCTGATAGTGAGAGTGATGTAAGAAACGGAAAATTATCTGTAAACTCACCAATAGGTAAAGGTTTGTTAGGTAAAAAAGTAGGTGAGGTAGCTGAAATTCAAGTTCCTAATGGAATAATGAAATTTGAAATTGTTGAAATTTCTAGATAGATTTTTTAAAATAATTATAGTTAAAGCGTTGCTTATGCAGCGCTTGCTTTTTTATTTTTACTAAACACAAAAAAACAGCATAAAATGGCAAGTATTTTTACAAAAATAATCAACGGAGAAATTCCATCATATAAAATAGCAGAAGACGATAACTATTTTGCTTTTTTAGATATCAATCCTAATGCTAAAGGGCATACGTTGGTAATTCCGAAACGAGAAGAAAATAAATTATTCGATTTATCGAAAGAGGAGTATGACGGATTAATGTCATTTTCATACAGAGTAGCAAAAGCGATAGAAAAAACAATTTCTTGCGAACGTGTAGGAATGAGTGTAATTGGTTTAGAAGTACCACATGTGCATGTACATTTAATTCCGTTACATACGATGGAAGATATTCGATTTACAAAGAAAGAAAAATTAACGAATGAAGAGTTTATAGCAATTGCAGAAGGAATTGCGAAGAATTTTGAGTAATGATAAAAAAAAGAGCTATGAAAAAGTGGGTTAAAACTGGTTTAAGTTGGGGATTTACAATGTTTTTAATAATAGTTGTTGGTTTTCCTTGGTTTCAAGGAAAAGAAATAACAGTTAAAAGTGTTGTTATAGGAATAATTTTATGGGGAATTGGAGGTCTTCTCTTTGGACTTTCAATGAAAAGTAGGTTAGAGGAAAAAGAAAAAAACTAAACCTTGTTTAATAAAATCTCAAACGTAGTTCCTTTTCCTAATTCTGATTTTAATACATGTATTTTTCCGTTGTGGTAATCCTCAATAATTCGTTTAGAGAGCGATAATCCGAGTCCCCAACCACGTTTTTTAGTGGTAAAACCAGGATTAAATATTTGTGTAAACTGTGATTTAGGAATTCCTTTTCCGGTATCAGAAACGAATACTTTAATACTTTTTGATGTTTCAGCGATAGTTACAGCAACTTTACCTTTGCCCTGCATAGCATCAATAGCATTTTTAATAAGGTTTTCAATTACCCAACCGTATAGTTCAGTGTTTAAATTGCAAAAGAGCTCGTCTTTTTCAGTAATAAAAGAAAAAGAAATTTGTTTTGAACTTCTGTTTTCTAAGTAATCGAAAGCAGTTTTTGTAATGGTAACAATATTATGTTGCTTTAGTTCTGGTAACGAACCTATTTTAGAAAAGCGATTTGCAATGGTATTTAAACGTCGCACATCTTTTTCAATTTCATTAACATAATAACTACTTACATTTTCAGCACGTAAAATAGCAATCCACCCCAATAAAGAAGAAAGAGGAGTTCCTATTTGATGCGCTGTTTCTTTGGCCATACCTGTCCATAACTTATTTTGTTCGGCAACTTTATTCGATTTATAAACCATATAAATAATGGTTAAGAAAAGTCCTAAAATTAGTACTAGTGCAAGCGGATAATATTTTAGTCGGTATAAAAGATCGGAGTTTCTATAATAAATGTATTCTTTAACCCCTAAATACTCGATTACAATTGGCTCATTTTGATTTTTCATAATGTACAATTGTTGTTGAAGGTATTTAGGATCTTTCGACTTGATAGAATCTAGATTGTTAAATTCTTTAATATCACCATTTTCATGAACTGAAATGGTAGGAATGTTTTCTATCGTTTGGTAAACTTTTGTTACTAAATTAAAACTACCATTAGAATCAGAATTAGCTGCAGCTTCTTTAATGGCAGTAGCATAAATCTCCATTTTAGAGCGCTCGTCTTTTTTAAACTTTTGAAAGAACACATAGGTATTCCACAAAATAAATAAAACGATAAGTAAAGAAATGCTAATAGCAATACGTTTTACCCAATAAGTGTTTTTAAAAAAAGCCATCAATCAAATATAAACTATTCTGTAGAATAACTAAATTTATAAATTGGTAGTATATTTACACTAAAATAATAGAGAATGTTATCAATAAACCCTAAAGATATACCCACTTCAAAACTCCACGGATATTTATTAGGAGCCGTGGCTCCGAGACCTATTGCTTTTGCAAGTACCATTGATGAAGAGGGAAATCCGAACTTATCACCCTTTAGTTTTTTTAATGTGTTTGGCGCAAACCCACCGATTATGATTTTTTCTCCAGCACGAAGTGTACGAGGAAATACAACCAAGCATACATTAGACAATGCTGAAGATACTAAAGAAGTTGTTATTAATATCGTAAATTATGATATTGTACAACAAATGTCGTTAAGTAGTACGATGTATCCAAAGGGAGTAAATGAGTTTGTAAAAGCAGGATTTACAATGTTACCTTCGGATGAAGTAAAGCCATTTAGAGTAGCTGAATCACCAGTACAATTTGAATGTAAAGTAAAAGATATAATCTATACAGGAGAAGAAGGCGGAGCAGGAAATTTAATTGTGTGTGAAGTGGTAAAACTTCATATAAATGAAGATGTCTTAGCAGAAGACGGAAGTATAGATCAGTATAAAATAGATTTAGTAGCAAGAGCTGGAGGAAGTTATTATAGTAGAGCTAGAGATGGTTTTTTTGAAATTCCGAAGCCTTTAACAACGTTAGGGATTGGAGTAGATCAAATTCCTGAAGAAATAAGAAACAGTAATGTATTAACAGGTAATAATCTAGGAATGTTAGGGAATGTAGAACAGTTACCTAGTGATGAAGATGTTAATAACTTTGCGAAAGAACATGCACAGTATGTGGGTATTTCAACTGAAAAAAAACATACTTTTGCACAAGAGTATTTACAAAATAATGATGTAGAAAGTGCTTGGAAGGTACTTTTAATTAAATAGATAAGAAATGGAAGTAATAGGGAAGATCAAATTAATTAACGAGACACAAACATTTGGATCTAACGGATTTAGAAAGCGTGAAATGGTAGTTACTACCGATGAGCAATATCCTCAAATGATTTTAATTGAATTTGTTCAAGATAAATGTGATTTATTAAACAATTATCAAGTAGGACAAGATGTTAAAGTTTCTATTAATTTAAGAGGAAGAGAGTGGATTAACCCTCAAGGTGAAGCAAAATACTTTAACTCTGTACAAGGTTGGAGAATTGAAAACTTAGCACAAGCTGCACCTCAAAACATTCCACCAGCTGACCAATTTGAGCCAGCTCCAGATTTATCTGCTAACGAACCAGACGATTTACCTTTCTAAGAAAACTTAGAAAAATTAATACAAATAAAAAGAGCGCAACTTGCGCTCTTTTTTGTTTTGCGGAAAACTACATTTTTATTTACGGATATGTCTTTTACTCAATGAAAAGAGAGCTGTACATTTGTAATGTAATCGTTCAATAAAAGATATTGAGTGAGGAATTTAAGGGGAAAATAAAAACCTTCTGATTGAGTTCAGAAGGTTTTTTTATTATTTCTTTTCAGGCATCGGACCTCGTAGGTGAATAATAAGCCCGTTTAAAAAGTTCCGTAAAAACTGATCGCCACATTCCATATACTTTGGGTGATCTTCCTTTCTAAAAATAGCGTTGATTTCCGATTTAGAAACTTTAAAGTCTACCAAAGCACAAATGTCAATAATATCAGTGTCTCTTAATTTGTGCGCTACTCGTAGCTTTTTAAAAATGTCGTTGTTGTTGAGTGCCATATTATATTAGTTTACTACAGAAAATATAGCCCAAGCATAAATGGCAAAACGTGCAAAACGAAATAAGCCAACAAAAACTACATTTTTAAATGGATATTTAATCATACCAGCAGTTAAACAGCTAATAGCAAAAGGAAGTGGTAATATACCTCCCCACTTGCTTGTGTTTTTAAGGTTTTTAGCCATTTTAACTTCTAAGTAATTCCTTACAGAATCAATTTTTAAAGAGGTTCTACCTATAAAATAAGCGCATAAACCTCCTAAATAAGAAAGGGTTGCTAACAAAGAAATATTTACAATAGGATCTTCTGTTTTTTTAGACCAAGCGATGAAAATCTCTGGCGGAATTAATCCTAAAATCGTTTCAGATATAAAAAAAGTAATTAAAACTCCTGTTCTAGAAAAGGTTTCAGTCATGGTTTGTAAACCATCATTGATGTTGTAAACGTATTTATTAAATAATAATAATCCAATAACTACCCCAACAATTGGCCAAAAAGCTTTTTTTAAGCTTACCCAAATAAACATGTAAAATCCAGTACGATTATAATAGTTGTGTAAACGTTTATAATGCGGCTTGTTTATTTTCTTTTTATTATATCTTTTACTTTTTTTACTCATCGCTAAAAAGCCTCTAATTTTTAGGAATAGCAAAAGTACGAGGTAATTAGAAATTACGCCAACAAATATTTGTTAATTTATAGGTTTGCAATAGCAGCTTCGGCACAGCGTTCACCGTCCATAGCAGCCGAAATAATACCACCAGCATAACCACCACCTTCTCCACAAGGAAATAAACCTTCAATTTGTGGATGCTCTAAGTTTTCTTTTCTTGGAATATTTACAGGAGATGAGGTTCTAGACTCCACTCCAACAATGTTTGCTTCCGCAGTATAGTACCCGTGCATTTTTTGTCCGAAAGCCGCAAAACCTTTACGTAATCTGCTTCCAATTAATTTAGGAAGTAACGAATGTAGCGGAGAAGAATTCAATCCAGGTTGATACGAACAGTCATTTAAAGAAGAAGACAATCTACCTTCCACAAAATCGGTTAAACGTTGTGCTGGAGCAACTTGACTTCTTCCACCTGCGTTAAACGCTAACTTTTCTAAATCTTTTTGATATTGTAAGCCTTTTAAAACTCCGTATTTTTCATACTTCGGTAAGTCTTTGTCTACATTGATTTCAACCACAATACCCGAGTTGGCAAATTTGTTATTTCGACGCGATGGCGACATTCCGTTTACAACCACCTCACCATTAGCTGTTGCTGCAGGAACGATGAATCCACCAGGACACATACAGAAAGAATACACTCCACGGTTTCCAACTTGATGTACCAAACTATACGCAGCAGCTGGTAATAATTCATCACGTTTACCTGAACAACTATACTGAATTTGATCGATAATTTCTTGCGGATGCTCTACACGAACTCCCATAGCAAACGATTTCGCTTTTAGCAAAATGTCTTTTTTATGGAGTAGCTCGTAAATATCTCTTGCCGAATGCCCAGTAGCTAAAATCACAGCATTTACAGCCATTTCAGTTCCGTTTTGAAGTTGTATGGCTTGTAACTTATTGTTTTTAACGATAAAATCGGTAACACGAGTTTCAAAATGAATTTCTCCACCATGTTTTAAAATTGTTTCACGAATATTTTGAATAATTTTCGGAAGTTTATTCGTTCCAATATGTGGATGCGCATCGACTAAAATTTGATCGGTAGCACCATGATATACTAGGTTTTCAAATATTTTACGAACATCACCACGCTTTAAACTACGGGTGTATAATTTTCCGTCAGAATAGGTTCCTGCTCCACCTTCACCAAAACAATAGTTAGAATCTGGATTAACTTCATGAAATTGGTTAATAGCACGTAAATCTCTACGACGATCTTGTACATTTTTACCACGCTCAAGTACAATAGGTTTATACCCTAGTTCAATACAACGAAGTGCCGCATACATTCCTGCAGGACCAAAACCAACAATATGAATTTCTTTTGCATTTGATACATCTTGATATTCAAAAACATAATCAGGCGTATCAGGTTGAGGTTCGTTTAAATAAACCGCTACTTTGTAGTTAAAAACAACTTCTTTTTTACGTGCATCAATCGATTTACGCAACACTTTTACACTAGTAATATCAGCTGTACTAATACCTAGTTTTTTAGCAGCTTTTAACTGTAATATATTGTTTTTACGTTCTTCTACTAGATTAACACGTAATTGAAGTTCTTTTACCATATTGCAAAACTAGGTAAAAAACTATTTATTCTATTTGATTATTTTTAGCAAATCAAACTTTAAACAATGAAGATTACGCAGGTTATAGAAAATATTTTCAAAAAATATTTACCCTCACCCTTTACCATCGCTATTTTATTAACGTTCGTAACACTTTTGTTAGCGCTGTTTTTTACCAAACCAGAAGAAAGCTCAGTAGTAAACTATTCTTTAGAGGTGTTACAATTTTGGGAAAACGGAATTTGGTCTAACGGGTTACTCGTTTTTGCCTATCAAATGATGTTGATTTTGGTTTTAGGGCATGTATTGGTGTTGAGTAAACCTGTAAGTAATTTAATTTTAAAAGTAACAAAGTTCTGTACCAACACAGCAAACAGTGCTGCGATTGTAAGTTGTACAACTATGTTGGTGGCTTTCTTTAATTGGGGATTAGGACTCATTTTTGGTGCGTTGTTAGCGCGTAAAGTAGCAGAACATGCGCAAAAAAATAATATAAAACTAAATTATCCAATTATTGGAGCCGCAGGTTATATGGGGTTGATGGTGTGGCATGGAGGAATTTCAGGTTCTGCACCGATTAAAATTAATGAGAGCGGACATATAAAAAGTATTATGCAATCGGTTTCTTCGGAAGAAGTTTTAGCTCAAATACCTAATGTGATTGATTATTCTCAAACCATTTTTAGTTGGTGGAATTTGCTGATTTTTTTCGTGGTAGTAGTGGTGGTATCGACAACCTTTTATTTTTTAGGAAAAAAAGCCAAACCTACAGCGATTAATCTACCAGAATACCAAATGCATACAGATGAAAAGGTTAGTACACAAGCAGAAAGATTGGATAGTTCTAAATGGTTGGCAATTGTTTTTGGGGTGTTGATTTTAGTAGCGTTTGGGTATCGTTATTGGGCAGATATTCAACAGTTAAAAATTACGCCTAACTTAATTAACTTTTTTATGTTAGGGTTAGGAATTATCCTTCACGGAAGTTTTAAAAAGTTTACGAATGCTGTAGGAGAATCGATTAGTGATGTATCTGGAATTTTAATTCAGTTTCCGTTGTATTTTGGTATTATGGGTGTGATGAAAAGTACAGGAATGGTAACCTTAATTTCTGATTTTTTCGTGTCGATTTCAACAGCAACGACCTTACCTGTTTTTACATTTTTTAGTGCAGGTTTGGTCAATATTTTTGTACCGAGTGGGGGAGGACAGTGGATTGTACAAGGACCTATTGTGGTAGAAAGTGCGTTAAAATTAGGGGTTCCGTTGCCTAAAGCAATTATGGCACTAGCATACGGAGACCAAATAACGAACATGTTACAGCCTTTTTGGGCATTACCTTTATTAGGAATCACCAAATTAAAAGCAAAAGAAATTTTACCGTATACGCTTATTGCAATGGTAGTAGGAAGTGCCATATATTTGTTGGGCTTATTACTATTCTAATAATCCAATAATCTAAGAATCTAAAAATGATTTGGCTTTCTGAAAAAATAGAATTTCCACCGTATGAATTGGCCAAAGAAGATGGTTTACTGGCTTTGGGCGGTGATTTATCGGTTGAGCGATTGGTGTATGCTTACCAACATGGAATTTTTCCGTGGTTTAACGAAGGTGAACCAATTATTTGGTATTCTCCTTGGGAGCGTATGGTATTATTTCCTGAAGAGGTAAAGATTTCCAAATCGATGAAACAAGTGTTGAAAAAGGGTCGTTTTACGATAACAGAAAACAAAGCTTTTGACGATGTTATTTTTAACTGCCGACATATTGATCGTTTCGACCAATTAGGAACTTGGATTACTGATGAAATGGAAGATGCTTACATCAATTTACACGACAAAGGCTATGCAAAATCTATTGAGGTATGGATGGACGATAAATTAGTTGCAGGTTTGTATGGAGTAGATTTAGGAAATGGCGTTTTTTGTGGCGAAAGTATGTTTAGTAAAGTAAGCAATATGAGCAAAGTTGCGTTTATCCATTTAGCACAAAAGGGAGGCTACAAACTCATCGATTGTCAAGTATATAACGACCATTTGGCAAGTTTAGGCGCGAGAGAAATTCCTAGAGAGGAGTTTTTGAAGTGGTTGTAACGGCTTTGGCTATGATTTCGTTGCGTGGATTGGCGCTTAACTTAGCAAGTACACACCAAACTGAAAATCCGCGAGGATTTTCA
>NZ_JAPEHZ010000035.1 GCF_028823685.1 Tenacibaculum sp. L6
ACAACTGTTTTGTTTCTGCATCATGATTTGGATCTAAAGGTGTTATTAAAGGCATAGTTTTATTTTTTAAGTTTTTAATACTAACTTTTTACTGTAAGTTTGTGTTACTATTTAAACACGTAAGTCGAAATACACATTGACTTATTGATGCAATAAACAAAAAATTATCAAGATATGGCAACAAACACAGTTACAACCGTTTGGAAAGAAAACATGCAATTTGAAAGCGACAACCCAAGTGGACATTCAATAGTAATTGACACTTCTGAAGAGCATGGAGGAAATAATACTGGGTTACGACCTAAAGCCATGATGCTTTCTTCGTTGGCAGGTTGTTCTGGTTTAGATATTGTTCCTATGTTAGAAAAAATGCGTGTGAAAATTGATGATTTTAAAATTGTTGTTACTGGTGAATTAACCGAAGAGCATCCAAAATATTATCATAAAGTTTTAGTAGATTATCATTTTTACGGAAGCGATTTAGACGAGAAAAAAATTAACAAAGCAGTAGACTTATCGATAGAAAAATACTGTGGTGTTATGGAAATGTTTAGAAAATTTGCTGATGTAACTACTGCTATTCATTTACATAACAACTAATTTATTTTCGATCAAATTGCTATGCGCTGGACACTAAAACCGCAACCAGATACCATTAAAGTAAAACAATTAGCCAAAGATTTAGCTGTAGATACTACCTTGGCTAAAATCTTGGTGCAACGCGGTATTGAAACCTTTGATGAAGCAAAGCTGTTTTTTCGTCCATCACTAAGCGATTTACACGATCCTTTTTTAATGAAGGATATGGTACTTGCAGTACAACGTATAGAAAGAGCTATTACTAACAACGAAAATATCTTGGTTTTTGGTGATTATGATGTTGACGGAACTACGGCTGTTTCTTTACTATCTTCTTACCTAAAAACAATTCACCCTAATATTGCAACCTACATTCCTGATCGTTATGAAGAAGGATATGGTGTTTCTTTTCAAGGAATTGATTTTGCTGAAGACAATGGATTTTCTCTCATCATAGCTTTAGACTGCGGTATTAAAGCTATTGATAAAGTAGATTATGCTACTGAAAAAAATATTGATTTTATTATTTGTGACCACCACAAACCTGGAAATGAAATTCCTAAAGCAGTTGCTGTTTTAAATCCTAAGCAAGTAGACTGTAACTACCCTTATGATGAGCTTTGCGGTTGTGGTGTTGGTTTTAAATTGATTCAAGCCTTAGCTTCAAAAAGAAATCAAACGATTGAAGATTTAATTCCTTATTTAGATTTAGTTGCCACCGCAATTGCCGCAGATATCGTTCCAATGACTGGTGAAAATAGAGTATTAGCGTATCACGGATTACAAGTCATCAATTCACAACCTAGAAACGGTATTAAGGCTATTATTCACCAGTTACAAAAAAAAGAACTTACCATTACTGATGTAGTTTTTATCATCGCTCCGCGAATCAATGCAGCAGGACGAATGAAACACGGAAACTATGCTGTTGAGCTATTGACCGAAATGGATTTTGATTCAGCAGTTGAGTTTGCTTCTGCTATTGAAAAATTTAATTCAGACAGGAAAGAACTGGATAGAGCAATCACACAAGAAGCTTTAGTACAAATTGAAAACAATAACGAACAAGAAAATTACACTACAGTTGTTTTTGATGAAAGCTGGCACAAAGGAGTCATTGGTATTGTAGCCTCACGTTTAACAGAAACTTACTATCGACCTACGTTGGTTTTTACTAAGAGTGGTGAAAAACTAGCAGCCTCTGCTCGTTCCGTAAAAGGATTTGATGTATATAATGCTTTGGAAGAATGTGCTGAATTTATCGAACAATTTGGTGGACATAAATATGCAGCGGGCTTAACCTTGTTACCCGAGCAATATCAAAACTTTAAAAATAAATTTGAAGAAGTAGTTAAAGCTACTATTGATAAAAACTTACTAACTCCAGAAATCACTATTGATGCTGAGATTGATTTATCAGAAATTACTCCGAAGTTTTTCCGCATCATCCAACAAATGGCTCCGTTTGGACCACAAAACATGAAACCTGTTTTTACCACAACTGCCGTTAGGGATAATGGTTACGGAAAACAAGTTGGAGCTGACAGTAATCATTTAAAATTGAATATTATTTATGGTACTGATCAAAAAACATACAATGCAATTGGGTTTGGCTTGGGAGATAAAATAACGTCAACACAAAACGAGTTTGACATTGCCTATACTTTAGATGAAAACACATGGAATGGATATACTTCTATTCAACTCATGTTAAAAGATTTGAAATAGTAAAATCCTTATTTTTTATTATTTAGAATAATTCCAAATAAACTTTTATATTTGTTATCAAATAAATATGGTTATGGACGGAATTACTAAAATATACGACAACAGCATAGGTGTTTCTTTTTACTGGGAAGAAAACAAGTCAAACTTGGTTCAATTAATATTTAGAGATGTTGGTTTTCACTTAACAGAACCAGAAATAGAATTATTCTTAGATAAAGTCACCGACTCAAAACTTCAGAGAAATTGTGGCACTTGCGAGAGAGGTAAAGACTGTAGGTCTATCCTACTTCAAACACCTTCTAACAAAATTAGTATGGCAGTTTCAGCAATTGAATTGTGGCAAATTGATGACCTTTTAAAAGGTACTTTATTTCAATTAAGAATGAACAACTATTTAAACGATATATGTAAAAATTAAAAAGGCTTGCAATTGCAAGCCTTTTCTATTATTTATCTTCTTTAATTAAGTACATGTATACTGGATAGTGATCACTGTATCCTCCTGTATATCTTCCGTAAGAAAAACTTCTAAAAGGATATCCTTTATATCGACCTTTCTTTTCAGTTAAAAATCGCTTGTTAAAAATTCCTGACTTAAACATTTTATAAGTGCTAAAGTCCTTCTTGTCTTCTTTATCAAGCAAAGGAGAAGTAAACATTATTTGATCAAATAAATTAATATTATCTCTATATCCTAACGTATTAAATCCACGACGGAACATATCTTCATACGGATTGTAAATATCTCCTTCTTTTACATTTTTCTTTTTACTCTTGGTTTGTAAAACCGATTTAAAACTAGAGTTGATAGGATCGTCGTTAAAATCACCCATAATTAACACCTTCGGATTTGGGTCATTCAACTTAATTTTTTCGATAATTTGCTTCACTTTGTAAGCCGCTTTTTCACGTAACGGTCTACTTTTAGCTTCTCCTCCTCTACGAGAAGGCCAGTGGTTTACAATAACGTGAACTAACTCATCATCTAAATAACCTGACACCAATAAAATATCTCGTGTATGAACTTTATAATTTTGATCATAAATATTTGGGTCAAAAGCCTCAAAGTGTATTGGTTTAAAATATCTTGGTTGGTATAAAAGAGCTACATCAATTCCTCTTTTATCTGGTGAATCGAAGTGGATAATGCTATAGCGTTTCTTTTTTAATCTTTCAGAAGCAACTAAATCTTCTAAAACTTTTTTGTTTTCAACTTCAGCAACCCCAAGAATTGCAGGGCTTGTGTTCGCTTTTTCTTCTCCTAATTGTGAAATTACCTCGCCAAGCTTATCTATTTTATCCCAATAAACTTCTTCTTTATCTCCCTTCATCTCCATGATAGGACTTGCTTCATCGTTTTTATCAGGATCATTTTCAGTATCAAAAAGGTTTTCTAAATTATAAAAACCTACTGTTCTTATTTTATATTTCTTTCCCTCATGTTGTGCATAAGTAGAAAAACCAACAAAAATTAAAACTAAAAGTGTAGCTATATTTCTCATTTAATAAATTTTACCCTGCAAAAATAAAACAATTTTTCATGTCTATTTTTTATTGTTTTATAATTTATTTATTAATAATACTCCCTTAACTTAAACATAATCAGAAATTTCTTAATTTTGTCACCCTTTGGTTTTTAATAGAATCAGAGGAGTTAACAAATTTAAATATTTTATAAACAATCATTTATGAGAAATTTTACGATGACAATGTTGTTGTTGTTTTTAGGCTTTACAAGCTTAAATGCGCAGAATGTTGTAAAGGGGATCGTAATAAACAGCGATTCTGAAAATCCCATGCAAGGTGTTTCTGTAAGTGTAAAAATTGCTAATGTTTCTAGTGTTACTGACGCTAGCGGAGCTTTTACATTAACTGGTTTACCAGACGGAAGACAAATTGTAACGGTATCATTAAACGGGTATGAAACCCAAAACTTTCCGGTAGAATTATCTGGAAAAGCAGTAGACTTAGGTACCATCTTCATGTACGAAGATATATCTGAAGATCAAGATTTAAGTACTATCACCATTACGGATGATGAGTTAAATGACGACACTAGTGCTGCAGATAACATTTCTGGATTACTACAAGCTTCTAGAGACGTTTATTTACGTACAGCTGCTTTCGAGTGGAGTGGTTCTTTTTACAGAGTTCGCGGTTTAGATTCTGAAAACGGTAAAGTTTTGATTAATGGTATTGAAATGAACAAGTTATACAACGGAAGACCTCAATGGAGTAACTGGGGAGGTTTAAACGATGTGTTTCGTAACCAAGAATTTAGTAATGGTTTAACACCATCTAACTATGCTTTTGGGGGAGTTTTAGGTTCTACCAACATCAACACAAGAGCTTCTGAGTACAGTGAGGGTGGACGTATTTCATACGCTTCTTCTAACAGAAGTTACAGTCATCGTTTAATGGCTACTTATACTTCTGGTTTATTAGCTAACGGATGGGCAATAGCTGCTTCTGGTAGTAGAAGAGCTGGTAACGAAGGGTATGTTGATGGTACTTTTTATGATGCTAACTCAATCTTTTTATCTATTGAAAAACAAATCAACGATGCGCACAGTTTAAATTTAACTGTTATCGCTGCTGAAAACGAGAGAGGAAAATCATCTCCAAACACTCAAGAAGTTTTTGATATTAGAGGAATTCGTTATAACTCTTACTGGGGGTATCAAAATGGAAAAATGAGAAACTCAAGAGTGAAAAGATTATACGAGCCAATTATAATGTTAAACCACTATTGGAACCTTTCTGACAACACAACCTTAAATACAAATATTGGTTATCAATTTGGTGAAATAGGAAACAGTCGTTTAGATTATAATGGCACTAACAATCCAGATCCTACATACTATAGAAAATTACCAAGTTGGTATTTATCAGACCCTGATGGACCTGATTATGAAAATGCATACAAAGCCTTAACTGGTTTCCAAAATGACGGACAAATTGACTGGAACGAATTATATTTTGGAAACGAAGGAAGTCCTGAAAATGCACGTGCTATTTTATATGAAGACAGAAATGATGATAAGCAATTAACAGCTAACATGATTTTATCTTCTGAATTAAATGAAAACATTACGTTAACAGCTAGTGCTGAATATAGAACATTAAGATCTGAAAATTTTGCTACTCCTATAGATATGTTAGGAGCAATAGGATATTTAGATGTAAATACATTTGGCAGTACTTTTGACCAACAACAAAGCAACCTATTAACTCCAAGCAGAACTATAGGATTAGGTGATCGCTTTAAGTACAACTACAACTTCGATTCTGAAGTATATGGAGGGTTTGCTCAATTACAGTTTAAATACAGTAATGTTGACTTTTACGTAGCTGGACAAGCAAACAACACTACACATCAAAGAGAAGGTTTATTCCAAAACGGATATTTCCCTACAAACTCTTACGGAAAATCTGATAAGTTAGATTTCTTTAACTACGGAGCAAAAGCTGGAGTTACTTATAAAATTTCTGGTCGTCATTTGATTGATGTAAACGGAGGTTATATTACAAAAGCACCTTCCTTACGTAACTCTTTTGCTAACTCAAGAGCAAGCAATGTAACAGTTGCTGATGTTGCTGAATTAAATAGTGAAAAGATTTTATCAGGAGATGTAAGTTATATTTTTAGAAGTCCGTTAATCACATCAAAGGTAACAGGATACTTTACCGACGTTCAAGACGCCACTGAAATTTCTTTCTTCTTTGCTGATGGTATTGGAGGTGACAACTCTGCTTTTATCCAAGAAATTTTAACAGGTATCGATAAAAGACACTTTGGTGTTGAGTTAGGTATTGAAGCACAAGTTACTTCAACAATTAAATTAAAAGGGGCGGCTAATATTGGTCAGTACACTTATAACAACAATCCAAATCTTGTTATTACTACTGAAAATGCTTCTGCTCAAGGGTTCGTTAACGGTAAAAGAGATATGGGTACTGCTTCATTAAAAGATTACAGAATTGCAGCTGGACCACAAAAAGCATACTCTTTTGGTTTTGAATATAGAGATCCAGACTATTGGTGGTTTGGAGCTACAGTTAATTACTTAGACGAAGCTTTTGTGGATGTTTCTCCTATTAGAAGAACTAGCAACTTCATTAATGAAGATGGTGACCTTTTCTTAGACTACGACCCTGTACTAGCTAGAAAACTGTTACAACAAGAGCAATTTGATGATTATTTCGTTGTAAACGCTATCGGTGGAAAATCTTGGAAAGTAGGTGATAATAAATACATCGGGTTATTTGCTAGTATAAATAACATATTCAACCAAGAATATAAAACAGGAGGTTTCGAACAAGGAAGAAATGCTAATTACCGTGAGCTACGCGACGATAACGCTAACGGAACGCCTTCTTTCGGAAACAAATACTGGTACGGTAGAGGTACTACTTATTTCTTAAACGTAAACTATAGATTCTAAAAAAACATTCAAAATGAAAAAAATAAACTTATATAAGATTTTTGCAATTTTATTTATTGCAATTTCTGTTTCATGTGTTGATAACAACGACTTTGAGTTACCAACAATGGGAGCAGACAAAGAGTACGCTAATTTAAAATCGTTAGATGAAATCATTGCTTTGTACAATGGTTCTCCAGTAGAATTTACTGATGATACTACTGTATACGGTTATGTAATTTCTGATGATAGAGAAGGTAACTTCTTTAAAGTTTTAACTATTCAAGACAAACCAGAAAACCCAACTGTAGGTTTAGAGGTAAGAATAGATGATACCAATTTAAGTGCTCGTTACAATGTAGGTAGAAAAGTTTACATCAACTTAAAAGGTCTTGCTTTAAGTAAATACTTTGCATCTTTTCAAATAGGTAGTTTAAACGGAAACAGTACTGATAGAATTGATACTAGTGAATACCTTAACCATATTGAAAGATCTACTGAAATCGTAGATATCGTACCAACTACTTTAACTATTGGTGACTTAACTGATAACCATATCAATACGTTAGTTAAAATTGAAGGTTTACAATCTCAAGAAAAAGGATTAACCTATGCTGACCCAGATCCAAATAATACTTCTTCTGTAAACAGATACTTTACAAGTTGTGAAACTTTCGAGTCTATTATTATGAGAACAAGTGGGTTTGCTACTTTTAAATCATACCCTATTCCTGATAAAAAAGGAAGTGTTACTGCTATTTTAGGAAAATTCAGTAGCGATTACCAATTATTTATTAGAGATACTAACGATGTTAACTTTACTGAAGAGTATGGTTGTGACGGTGATGCGGTAGAAAAGACATTAGCTGATGTTAAAGCCTTATACAACGGAACTGAAACTACTATTAAAGAAAACTTAAAAATAAAAGTAGTTATTACCTCTGATTTAGCTGCTGGAAACATTCATGGATTAAGTGCTTTCGCACAAGATGCATCAGCAGGTATTGCTTTACGTTTTAGTGGTGACCACAACTTAAACTTAGGTGATGAAGTAGAAATCGCTGTTGGAGGAGCCAGATTAAGCGAATACAACGATTTATTACAATTAAACATTGCTCCATCAAGCATCATTAGCTCTACAACTGTTACTTTACCTACTCCTGAGGTTATTACATTTGCTCAAGCTTTAACTGGTGATTACGAAAGTAAATTAGTTCAAATCGATGGATTACAATTCAAAGACAATACTAAAACATATAGTGGTAATAATGAGTTAATTGCTGAATGTGATGGTACTCCTTTAATAGCGTATGTTAGAAATGATGCTTCTTTTGCAAGCAATAACGTAAGCGATAAAAAAGGAACAATTACAGGAGTTATGACAGTTTTTGAAAATAAACCTCAAATCTATTTAAGAAACGAAACTGATGTAAACTTTACTGAAGATGCTACTACTTGTGGTGGTGGAGGTGGTGGTACCACAAACGTTATTTTCTTCTCTGAATTAGCTGATCCAAATAACAATCCAGCTGCAAGATTCATAGAAATATACAATGCAGGTGCAGAAAGTGTTGATTTAACAGGATGGGTAATTAGAAGATACACTAATGGTAATCCAGAGTCTACTTCATCAATAGATTTAACTGGTAGTACAATTAATGCTGGTCAGGCATTTGTAATTGCTGCGCAAACAACTGCTTTTGAGGCTGCTTTCGGTTTTGCCCCTGATTTAGCTGCTGAAACTGGAGGTCCTGCTGATTCAAATGGTGACGATAACATAGAACTAGTTGACCCAAGTGGTAATGTAGTTGATGCTTTTGGTGTACCTGGTGAGGATGGTACTGGAACAAACCATGAATTTGAAGATGGTAGAGCTAATCGTAAAGCTTCTGTTACTCAAGGAAACCCAACATATACATTTGCTGAGTGGGATATATGGAATGATTCAGGAGATGCTGGTACAACAAATGCACCTCAAGATGCTCCAGGAGCTTTTACTCCTAAAGTAAGATAATCTATCTTTCAATAAAAATTCATCAAAAACCCAAGTTTTAGAACTTGGGTTTTTTTATGCATCTTTAGCTAGTAAAATAACACCTATGTTTTCTTCTAACGATAGATTAAACCGCGCTTTTAAAAAAGCAAAAAAACTACCCTTAAACGAAGCATCTAACTATGTTTTATTTTCCGATTGCCATAGAGGCGATAATAGTTTTGCTGATGATTTTGCTCGTAATCGAAAAATATATCATTTTGCCTTATCTCAATATTTACAAAAAGATTTCACCTATATAGAACTAGGTGATGGCGATGAGTTATGGGAAAACAAATTTGTGAATATTTTTAATGCAAATAAAGATGTGTACTTATTACTTCAAAAATTTCATCTAAAAAATAAACTACATTTTATTTGGGGAAACCATGACATGAATTACCGAAAACCCAAAAATGTTAGAAAAAACCTAAGCTATTATTACGATACTATTGATGGAAAAGAAAAAGAGTTGCTCCCTAACGCTTCCTTTTCTGAAGCCATTCGATTAACTCAAGATGATGGAAAATCAATTTTCTTACTTCATGGTCATCAAGCAGATTGGTTTAATTATACCTTTTGGAAATTCAGTCGATTTTTAGTGAAGGTTTTATGGCGACCATTACAAATACACGGAATTAAAGACCCTACAAGTCCCGCTCAAAACTTTAAAGAACTTATAAAAGTAGAACTCCGATTAGAAAACTGGATAAAAGCCAATAATAACCAAATGATTGTTACAGGGCATACACACCGACCTCGATTTCCTTCTTGTGAAGAATTACCTCATTTTAATGATGGTAGCTGTGTTCATCCTAGATGCATTACTGGCTTAGAAATTGAAAACAACGAAATTACACTCATTAAATGGCATTTAGTAACCAACGATAACGGAACCATGCAAATTACACGAACCGTTTTAGAAGGGCCTGAAAAATTAGTAGAATACTTATAAACACTTTTCTATATCAAATTAACCTAAAATTTACCTTGGTAACAGTTTATTAAATTGTACTTAATATTAGAATCAGAAAAAGCCAGTAATTTTGAACTACCTCACTCTTGAGGCGTACAGTCATTATAAATTATTAGTTTTTGTCGACTATTTATCTGACTTACATAATACTGCCTTGCATAAAGGCAGTTTTTTTAATATTCAGTTAACACTTATTTAACATTAGAGCTAGTTATTTGCCGCGACAAAAACTAATAACTAAATCTAATGAACTGTAAAACAGCACTTACAATTGTAAGTATGTTTGTGTTATCTTATACACATGCTCAACAAACAAATGCCCCTAAATTTGGAAAAGGCTTATTTAATTTAACAGGAAAAGACAGTACTTGGTCTATGAACATGAGTGCTAGAATGCAATTTTTAGCAACTGCTGAATGGGATTCTAACAAAGAAGGATTATACAATCCATCATCTTCAATGCTAGTTAGAAGAGCTCGCTTAAAATTTAAAGGATTTGCTTTTTCTCCAAAATTAAAGTACAAATTGGAAATAGGGATGTCTAATAACGATATTAGTGGAGCTTCTGAACACACTGGTAATGCTCCAAGATATATTTTAGACGCAGTGCTAAAGTGGAACTTTCACCAAAATTTCGAGCTTTGGTTTGGGCAAACTAAGTTACCAGGAAACCGTGAGCGTATTATTTCTTCAGCAGACATGCAGTTAGTAGATCGTTCTTTATTAAACAAACGTTTTAATATTGACCGAGATATGGGTATGCAATTACGCCACCATTTTAATCTATCAGATAAATTTGTGGTTAGAGAAGCCCTAGCAATTTCACAAGGTGAAGGAAGAAATATTACTGTTGGAAATCTAGGAGGCCACCAATATACAGCGCACCTTGAATTTTTACCTTTCGGATTATTTGAAGGAAATGGAGATTATAAAGGAGGCGATTTAAAAAGAGAAAAAACACCGAAGTTAGCTATCGGTATGAGTTATGATTTTAACAACAATGCGGTAAAAACAAGAAGTAACCAAGGTTCATATATGGTAAATGATGAAGGTTACTACGAAACAAACATTTCAACCTTCTTTGTTGATGCCATGTTTAAATACAAAGGATTCTCTTTTATGGGAGAATATGCTTACAGAGATGCTGAAGACCCAATTGCAAAAAACTCTGACGGAACTCCAACTGGTGATGTGGTACAAGTAGGTAGCGCATTAAACCTTCAATCAGGATATTTATTTGACAAAAACTGGGAAGTATCTGGACGTTACACCAATGTTTCATTAGATAAAAACATTGTAGGAAAAGGGGTAGAAAACCAATATACATTAGGATTATCGAAATATATAGTAGGACATAAATTAAAAGTACAAACCGATGTTAGCTACCTAGATATACCTACGGAAACCAATCATTTTATGTACCGATTACAAGTAGATATTCACCTATAAATGATAACATAAACATAACATAAGAGCATTCTTGTGTAACTAAATTTGCAAAACTTAATTAAAAACTAAAAAATGGGAGATCCATATATTTTGATGCTAGTCGCACTAGCTGTTTTAGCTATCGTCGACTTAGTTGTGGGAGTTAGTAACGATGCTGTTAACTTTTTAAATTCAGCCATCGGTTCTAAAGCAATTAAAGTAAGAAATATTATGATAATTGCGAGTGTTGGGGTTTTTATGGGAGCCGTAACATCAAGTGGTATGATGGAAGTTGCTCGTAAAGGAATTTTCAATCCTAACATGTTCATGTTCCAAGACATCATGTTTATTTTCATGGCAGTAATGATTACCGATATTTTATTACTAGATATCTTTAACTCATTAGGAATGCCAACCTCAACAACGGTTTCTATCGTATTTGAATTATTAGGAGCAGCTGTATGTATTTCATTAATCAAAATTGCTGCAAACGACTCTCAATCTATTTCAGATATTTGGAACTACATCAACCATAAAAAAGCGGTTGAAATTATAAACGGAATATTACTATCCGTAGTAGTTGCTTTCTCTGTTGGAGCTATTGTTCAGTTCGTTTCTCGTTTAATTTATTCATTTAATTTTGAGAAAAGACCTACCTATATAAATTCATTATTTGGTGGTTTTGCTATTACAGCAATTACTTATTTTATCATTATTAAAGGTATGAAAGGAACTCCTTTTTATGGTGATATAAAACATTTAATTGAAGGAAACACCTTACTTATTATTGCTGGAAGTTTTGCTTTTTGGAGTGCTATTTCGCATGCTTTAATTCAATTCTTTAAGGTTAATATCTTAAAATTAATCATTGGTATTGGTACTTTCTCATTAGCAATGGCGTTCTCTGGTAACGACTTAGTAAACTTTATTGGTGTACCAATCGCTGCATGGAACTCTTACCAAGCTTGGGAAATATCTGGAGTTGCTCCTGATGCTTTCTCTATGGGAATTTTAGCTAAAAAAGTACCTTCTAACGTTTGGTTATTATTATTAGCAGGAGCTATTATGGTAGTTACTTTATGGACTTCGAGTAAGGCTAGAGAAGTAATTAAAACCGGTATCGATTTATCTCGTCAAGGTGATGGACATGAAAAGTTTCAACCAAACCCTTTATCAAGAATCGTAGTAAGAAGTGCTATGGGTATCAATGCTGCTATCAGCTATATTGTTCCTCAAAAAACATTAACTTATATTGACACTAAATTTCAAAAACCAGTAATAGAATTACCTAAAGACAAAACGTATGAAATGCCAGCTTTCGACTTAGTTAGAGCTGCTGTTAACTTAATTGTTGCGGGTATCTTAATTTCTATTGCAACTTCTATGAAATTACCTTTATCAACTACTTATGTAACTTTTATGGTAGCAATGGGTACCTCTTTAGCTGATAGAGCTTGGGGACGTGAAAGTGCTGTATATAGAGTTGCTGGTGTTATCAACGTAATTGGAGGATGGTTCTTAACAGCTATTACTGCTTTTGCTACTGCTGCATTAGTTGCTTACTTAATTAGCTGGGATAAAGTAATGATTCCTGTATTGTTATTAGTTGTTGCTCTTTTAATTGGAAGAAACACGTTACAACACAGAAAGAAATCTAAGCAAGAGAAGAAGCAAGTACACATGGAAAGAGCAGAATTAATTACTATTAATGGAGTAATTGAAGAAAGTTCTGACCACATTGCTGAAGTTGCGCAACGTATTAACAAACTATATTCAAGCGTTGTGAAAGATCTAGCTACGCACGATTTAGTAAAGTTGCGTAAAACAGATAAGCACGTTACGAAACTAAACGATGAAATTGATAATTTAAAAGATGGTGTATTCTACTTTATTAAGTCATTAGACGATACTTCTGTGCAAGCAAGTAGATTCTACATCTTAATTTTAGGTTATTTACAAGACGTAGCACAATCGATTAGCTATATTTCTAGAGCTACATACAAACACGTAAACAACAACCATAAAAACCTTAAAAAAGGACAAATTAAAGACTTAAAGAGCATCGATAATACTCTTTCTAAATTATTAGAAGATATTAGCGAAACTTTTGAAAACAGAAGTTTTGACAACTTAGAGCATATCATTAATGAGAAGAAAGAATTATTAAAAGATGTTTCTCAATCTATTGAAAAACAAGTAGACCGTATTAGAACTGATGAAACGAGTCCGAAAAACACTACATTATACTTTAGTATTTTAATCGAGACCCAAGATTTAGTTTCTGGTTTAATGAGTTTATTAGAAACATACGAAGAGTTTCACGTCAGTACAAAATCTGCTGAAATAGACGCTTAACAAATAAAAAAACCGAGTTACTAAGTAACTCGGTTTTTTTATTTGTTTTATTTTTTAACCTAACTAGCTTCTTTTCATTGGTCTCATTAACCCTTCTTGAGCAACCGAAGCTATTAATTCTCCGTCTCTAGTATAAATATTTCCCGTTGCAAAACCTCTAGCTCCGAAAGCATTTGGACTCTCAATTGAAAACAACATCCAATCATCTAAATTAAAATCACGGTAAAACCACATTGAGTGATCTAAACTAGCCAGTTGAGTATTTCCAAAATTAGCAACACTAGCATTCGGATTTAAACATGCTGATAAAATATTGTAGTCGGAAATATAAGTAAGTATTTGCTGCTTTATTCCTAAAGGTAAATCTTTCGCATCTCCTTTCAACTTAAACCAAACATCAACCACAGGGGGTAAATCTTTACGATCTAACGGATTTACTATTTGCACAGGTTTAAAATCTATAGGTCTTTCAATACTTAAAAAATCTTTCATTTTTTGAGGTAGAAAAGCTCCAAATTGATCTAACACATCTGTCCAACTCAACAACTCTTCCGGTTGTTTTATGTCTTTTTTTATTGGTTTTTGATGTTCAAACCCTTCTTCTTCTTTATGAAATGAACAAGACAAAATAAAAATAGTTTTATCTTCTTGATGGGCCGTAACTCTTCTGGTTGAAAAACTGCCACCATCACGAATAGCTTGTACATTGTATGTTATGGGTAACTCTAAATTTCCCGCTTCTAAAAAATACGAGTGTAGTGAATGCAAAATACGCTCTTTAGGTGTTGTTCTATACGCTGCATTTAAGGCCTGAGCTAGTACTTGACCTCCAAAAACATTTGGACTTCCTATATCTCTACTTACTCCATTAAAATTACCTTCACCTAAATCGTCAAGAGTAAGTATATTTAATAATTCTTCTGTGTTTTTCATGTCTTAATTACAATAAAGAGAGTTAATTCTTTATACTTTTATTTTAAAAAGGCTTTATTAACCTAAGTTTTGTTGACTGAATTTTGTTCAAAAATAAGCTTTAAAATATGATTTCGAATACTATCAAACTACATGACTAAAAATTACTTGTACTCTTACAACTCATTATCCACCTTTTCTAGTATCTTTTTACTAATAAAAAAACAATATTGGGATTTATACCACTCCTTTATTCCAAACAGGTACTTTTAAAAACCTACTTATTTTTACCATATCACTTAACAAATATTCTTTATCACCATGGTTTAATAAGTTATGACGTTCGCCCTTTTGTGTAACTAAATTTACCTCGTAACAATAATAGCCTCCTGACTTATTTCCTTCTACAAATTTTGACAATACTTGTAATGCATATACTTGTTGAAAAGGAATTATTTCACCATCTACCAACACTTTTCTTTTATGTGAGTTTAGTTGTACTTTAGAACCAAATGAAAATAGTAAGAACATACCCACTAATAAAAACGGTCCGCCTGACGTAAAAAAGATTTTTCCTCCATGCATAAATGTTAAAGGCTCTTTAGAAAACTCGAAAAACTCGACATAAGACCAAGCTACATAGTTTAATCCCATTAAAAAGAAACTCCACGCTACAAACTTTAAATAAGAGCTAGAAGTTACTTTATAACCAAAAGCTGTTTTTCGTAAACGTTCACTCAAAAAATTACTTCCTGAACTTTTAACGGCATTCCAAGAAATATGTTGTCCTATAGCATCGGTTGTAAAATCACCAAAAGAAAATTCTATTTGTTTATTATTTGACGAGTTTTTCTTTCTTTTTGCCCAATAACTAGAACCAAACATACCAACAAACATAAAAGCTAATACGGCTAACATTCCTCCTGTTTTATAGTAAGTGTATCGCTCTCTTGCAATACCCGTTTTTTGAATTGGAACACTAATTTCTAGGCGTTTAATATTATTTAAATCTCTTCTTGTAGGATTAGTAAGCTGTTGTAGCGAGTCTAGTTCTCGAACACTTTGTTGCACCTTCATTTCTCTTTTGTGAAATGCGTCATACATATTTTGCAGCTGTGGAAGTGCTACAAAAATGAAGATTCCGATTGGAATTATTGCAAAAATCCAAGAATTGTTAAGGGATACTTTTTTCATATTTTATTTTTTTTGGAAAGCAAATTTGAGAAAATTTTTTGGTTTCTCAGCATAAAAAAAGAAGCCTCTACATTTTCATGTAAAGGCTTTTAATTAATAGTATTTTGGGGTATTACTTACAAAAAGGAACTGTAAAAACTCCTTCAACTGAATTATCAGAAGTAGAATTCGCTTTTATTTTTACTGTAACTTCATTGTCTGTAATTTTTACTACCTCAACAATTCCTTGGAAATAATTTAAAGGAGTAACTCCCTTTTTATTGAAAACTACGTTTATATCATTGTACGTTCCTACCTCAGGTTTTACATAAGTAGATACTTCTAATTCGTAATCAAAAATATCTGAACTACAGTCTGCTTGAATATTGGTAATATGTACTGAAATCTCATTATCTCCAGACGTAAATGATTGACCTCCTTCAGCTGTAAAACTTGTTCCAAATACTTTTCCTGATAATTTCGTGTTTGCGATTCCTGCTGGATCATTATCGCTATCAGAACAACTTACTAGTGTTAAAGTTAAACACACCAAAAATGCATAGCTAATTTTAAAAATCTTTTTCATTTGTTAAAAGTTTAATTTGTTTTATCGTGAGCGAATATAGTTAAAAAACAAAACCCCACAAACAAATTAACTGTCTATGGGATTTAAATTTTTATAACGTGAATTTACCCTACAATATTGATAATTTTACCAGGAACGATAATCACTTTCTTTGGTTCTCTTCCTTGTAATTGTACTTGTGTTTTTTCGTGTTCCATTACCGTTTTTTCAATTTCTTCTTTACTCATATCTAACGGTAATTCTAAGGTAAAACGCATTTTACCATTGAAAGATACCGGGTAGTTCTTAGAGCTCTCCACTAAATGTTTTTCTTCAAATTTTGGAAAAGCTACGGTTGCAATAGACTCATCATGTCCTAACTGACTCCATAATTCTTCTGCAATATGAGGAGCATACGGAGAAATTAATACTAACAATGGCTCTAAAATAGCTCGTTTGTTACATTTTAACGCTATTAACTCATTTACCGCAATCATAAAAGTAGAAACTGATGTGTTGAACGAGAAGTTCTCGATATCTTCTTCTACTTTCTTAATCGTTTTATGTAAGGTTTTTAATTCTTCTTTAGTTGGCTCTTCGTCTGAAACGTTGATACCATTTTCGTCAGCAAATAATTTCCATAATTTCTTAAGGAAAGAATAAACTCCTGAAATACCTGAAGTTTTCCAAGGCTTGGTTTGCTCTAACGGACCTAAGAACATTTCAAATAAACGCAAACTATCCGCTCCGTATTCTTCACAAATTAAATCTGGGTTTACTACGTTGTACTTTGATTTTGACATTTTTTCAACCTCACGCAAAACTTTGAAAGTTCCATCTCCTTCATAAATGAATTCTGCATCTTTAAATTCAGGTCTCCAATTCTTAAAAGCTTCTGTATCTAATTCATCAGAAGTATTAACCATACTAACATCAACATGAATATATCTACCTCCAGTTCTTGAAATTTCGTCTTCAGTCAACCCTTTTTTAAGAAGTTTAGATTTATACTCATCCCATTTTGGGTGCTGATCAGTCAAGTTATTTGGACCTTGAATCAAACTAACAGTTTCAAAAAGATTTAAACCTTTTCCTTCTAAAGTTACTTCATACACAAAAGCACTCGTTCCTAAAATCATTCCTTGGTTGATGAGTTTTTTAGCAAATTCATCCACAGGTAACAATCCTCTATCAAACAAGAATTTTTGCCAAAAACGCGCATATAATAGGTGTCCTGTTGCATGTTCAGAACCTCCAATATATAAGTCTACTTCTTTCCAATAGTCAACCGCTTCTTTGCTTACAAATTCTCCTTCATTATTCGAGTCCATATAACGGTTAAAATACCAAGAGCTTCCTGCCCACCCTGGCATTGTGTTTAACTCCAAAGGAAATACAGTTTCATTATCTATTAACTCATTACTCACTACTCTATTCTCAATACTATTCCACGCCCAAACCTCAGCGTTTCCTAATGGTGGTTTTCCGTCTTCAGTAGGTAAGTATTTCTCTACTTCCGGTAATACGATTGGTAAATGCTTTGCATCAATCATTTGAGGCATTCCATCTTTATAGTATACTGGGAATGGTTCTCCCCAATAACGTTGACGACTGAATACTGCATCTCGTAAACGATAGTTTATTTTTCCGTAACCAAATCCACGTTTTTCTAATTCGTAGATTACAGTTTTCATTCCTTTCTTATAGTTTAAACCATCTAAGAAATCAGAATTGGCTAATTTGATTCCGTCTTTAGCATCATTTGCTTTTTCAGAAATATCAACATCTGCAAAAATATTTGGAATCTCTAATCCGAAGTGTTTTGCAAAATCGTAATCACGTTGGTCACCACATGGTACCGCCATAACAGCCCCTGTACCGTAACTTGCTAATACATAATCACCAATCCAAATTGGTACTTGTTTTCCTGTAAACGGATGCAATGCATACGCACCCGTAAACACTCCTGAAATGGTTTTTACATCTGCCATACGATCGCGCTCTGAACGTTTTGCTGTAGCTTCAACATAAGCTTCTACCGCTTCTTTTTGCTCAGCAGTTGTAATTTGTGCTACTAAATCATGCTCTGGAGCTAAGGTCATAAAAGACACTCCAAAAATAGTATCAGGACGTGTAGTAAACACATCAATTTTAGCATCATGCCCATCCACATCAAAAGAAACCATTGCCCCTTGTGAACGACCAATCCAATTGGTTTGGCTATCTTTTAACGGTTGTGGCCAATCGATAGTTTCTAAACCATCTAATAAACGTTGTGCATACGCAGAAATTCGCATAGACCATTGGGTCATTTTTTTACGAATTACTGGATGTCCTCCACGTTCTGAAACTCCGTTTACAATTTCATCGTTAGCTAATACTGTTCCTAAAGCTGGACACCAGTTTACCTCAGTATCAGATAAGAATGTTAAACGGTATTGTAATAATATTTCTTGTTGTTTTGTTGCTGAGAAGTTCTTCCACTCTTCCGCAGAAAAAACAGTAATATCTTCATCAGAAACGGCATTTACATTCGCGTTCCCTTCTGCTTCAAATTTAGCTACCAAGGTTGCAATATCTTCTGCTTTATCAGTATCTTTATTATACCAAGAGTTGAATAGTTGAATAAAAATCCACTGTGTCCATTTGTAGTACTCAGGGTTCGAAGTACGAACTTCGCGAGACCAATCAAATGAAAACCCAATATTGTCTAACTGACGACGATAGGTTTTGATATTCGTTTCAGTAGTAATAGCTGGATGTTGCCCTGTTTGAATCGCATATTGTTCTGCAGGTAATCCAAAAGAATCATATCCTTGTGGATGCAATACATTAAACCCCTTATGACGCTTGTAACGTGCATAAATATCAGATGCGATATATCCTAACGGATGCCCTACGTGTAATCCTGCTCCTGATGGATAAGGAAACATGTCTAACACATAATATTTTGGTTTATCAGAATTATTTTTAGCTTTAAATGTACCTTGATCTGCCCAGTACTTTTGCCACTTTTTTTCTATCTCTTGGTGATTGTATTGCATTTGTAATCGCTTGTTTTAAAGGATGCAAATTTACAATTATCGTTTGGATGTGAAAAGCTATAAAAACAAAAAGGCTTCATTAGTACAAAACCAATGAAGCCTTTTATTTGTTTTAAATAAGTTTTACCCTTTAACCGGTACAGTAACTACAACGTTACCCCAACCTAAATACATATTAAACTCATCTTCTTCACCATCAAAAGCGATTGAAAAAGCTTCAATATTTTCGTTTGCTCTAGAAACTTTTCCTGTAACACGTACTACATCGTCTGATTCGTTGTAAGAATAAGCTCCCCAAACATTTTTAGCAGTATTTAAAATAACCGTCCATTCTTTGTCTCCTGGAATGGTAAATAACGAGTATGTTCCTGCTTTTACTTCTTTTCCTCCAAAGTTTACATCTTTGTAAAAAGTAATTTCTGGGGCTTCATTTGCTCCTGTTCTCCATACTTTACCTGCAACTGCTAAACGAGATACTGGCCTTCTTTTTAACTGAGGACGACTATAAATAATTTTTACTTTTTTATCTGAATTTCTGTAACTACTTGGGTATGTAGCTGCATCCATCGGACTTTTATCTAAGTTCGAGAAATCTTGAGCTACAACTTCGTTAGAGAACACTAGAGCTACAGCAAATACAATAATTGAGAAAATTGATTTTTTCATTTTTAAATTTTTAGTTAATAATTGGGAGATTTGTCTCCAAATTTAAGTAACCTTACTCGAAAATTAAAATTTATACTGTAAGAATGCCGTAAAGTTTCTTCCTGGCTCATGAATTCTTACCATTGGCAAATCTGCTTGGTTTTTATATGAAAAGTTTAAGTGGTTGATATAATTCTCATCAAACACATTTAAACAAGCTACCCCTAACGTAAAATTTTTAAACGGTTTTACCCCTAATTTTATATCAAAAGTTTGGTAACCTTCTGTTTCAGTTTCACCAAAAGAAGGAGCTATATCTTTTTGAGTTGACACTACATTATACTGCGCTTTTGCCCAATACTTTTCTTTGTCTACTCCCATAGAAATTTTTGAAGTGAAAGGCGGATTCAACGGCAACGACTCATCAAAATCTTTGTTTTCTGTTTTTACATAAGCTACTTCTGTTTGAAAATAATAATCATTAAACATTTGCAACTTTGCAGCTACTTCAAATCCAATTTTTCTAGCATCTTCAATATTGGTAAACACTTTTGTAAACTCTGGTTTTTGATTTGGCATAAATTTTCTTGGAATGGTTGGATCGACCACTGCTGAAATATAATCTTCAAAAATTGAGTAGAACGCCGATGTTTGATAATGTAATTGCAAGTTGTTATTCAATCCTAGCTTTCCTTTTAATCCTAACTCAAATTGGTTATTTACTTCTGGTCTCAACATCGGGTTTCCTATATATTCATACGAATCTGAACCAATCGTAAAATGATTGATATAACGCTCAGCCATGTTTGCAGTTCGTACTCCTCTACCAAATGCGGCTTCTAAAATTGCTTTTTTAGAAAATGCGTGCTTTACCGAAATGTTACCACTCACATTGGTTTCGTTTGTTTTTACAACAGGATATCTTGCCGCAAAATCTGCTTCTAAATCTTTGGCGTTAGCACTTACTAAATCTACTCGAACACCTGTAGTTAATATAGTTTTAGGTGCCAGGTTAAATTTTGCTTCAGAAAACACTCCGAAATCATTAATATAAGCATCTTGCCAAATCTTATCCACTTTAACCATTGGTGTTGGCAACATCATACCATTCATCATTTTAATAGTACGTGTGCGATTTCCTTCTCTTTGTATATGGTTAACATCACTTCCTATAAACAAATCAAGGTTTTTGTGTAAATCTAACTCAAACTCTATTTTACCTCCTATAGTAGTTGATTCTACTGGTGATGAAGCAAAAACCATGTGATAATTCGGACGATTTGTATTCGTCATTAAATGATCCACGTAACTGTAAAAACCTTTGGTGGTAATTGTTTTTAAGGTGCTACCTATATTTATTGCTTTGTAATCTAACGATACAATTGTACTGTTATCATAATCGGTATCCATTGGTAAAGCAGCATGTTTTATGTCTCTACCAAACGATTGACGCCAGTGCGCTTGCAAACGTTGATGTTCAGTAAGGTTGTACCCTAACTTTACTCCATAATCGGTACTAGTGAATGATGATGGAATCTCAGTACCACTTCCGT
This sequence comes from Tenacibaculum sp. L6, assembly GCF_028823685.1. Classification (GTDB taxonomy): domain Bacteria; phylum Bacteroidota; class Bacteroidia; order Flavobacteriales; family Flavobacteriaceae; genus Polaribacter. The sequence continues at coordinate 21,415 of NZ_JAPEHZ010000035.1, forward strand.
CTTTATAATCTCCAAAGTTTCGGTAGCCTACATTTCCTACCACATCAAACTTATTGGTAACATGTTGTAATTGTAACATGTTTACAAATGAATTTCCATTGGTTTCATATCCTGCTGAAAATTTTCCGTGGAATCCGTTTTCTAACATGTTATGATTTTCTGTCACCATATTTACGATACCTCCAAAAGTTGCTCCATATCGTACCGTAAAAGGCCCTTTGATGATTTCAATTTTTGAAATTTCTTCTGGAATAATGTGTGTAGTAATCGGATCCATTCTATTCGGACAAGCATTTACTGCTTTTGTACCTCCATCGTACATCACATTTAACTGCTCGTAGGCAGCTCCTCTAAATGTTGGATCCATTGCATAGTTTCCTCTTTTTATCACCGAAAACCCGTTGATTTCAGAAAATAAATCTGCTACATTTTTAGGTTGAATTACCTTTTTTTGATAATCATTTTTAACGGTAGCATGAACAGGATTTGTTTTTATTTTTCCTTCAACGATTACTTCGTTTAACTGTATAGTTTCTTGTTTAACTGTGTCTTTTTTTTGTTCTTGAGCAGACATAGCTATTGTGCAGATGCTAAGAAGCATCCATCCTAAATTTTTCATTAAAATTGAATTTAATTTTTACATAATTGTATAGCAACACCTATCAATTCAAAAAACTTTTGAATTGTTTACGATGTAAAAAACTGTATGAAAAAATTAAACTGTAGGAGGGTGAAATACTTCCTGATTAAATAAGTAGTAATAGTTTTTCTTATAAGAAAATGATTCTTTTTCTTTTACAAATAGCTTATCGTCTACATCAACATTTAAAATAGAAACAAACCCTATCGGATATTCTTCCATTGAAATTCGCAACGATTTAAAATCATCATCTTGTTGTTGTTCAAGCTCCATCATTAGCTGGCATTTACCATTACAGTTTAACTCTGGTTTATCTTTGTTAATACACAAAACTTTTGAGATATAATCGTAATTTATTGCATACTCTACAAAAGGAGCTATGGGGCGTAACATGGCTATCATGTACAATGCAACAAAAAAATATATGCTAAGTTTTTTCAACAAGAAAAAGGGGCTTTTTTTACTTACGCAAATATACGACTATCCCCACTGATTACCAATAACAAAAAACACGATTTTTTTCTTTATTTTAATTTATTCTAAATAAAAAACTTATATTTGCACGGATTTTACGAAAAGATAATGATTGTTTTTTATACTGAAACCAAGAAAGTTACCTCTATTGCCCCTGTAAAAAAACTGCAGGAAGTTACAATTTGCAATTCAGTTTGTTCTAGCAACTGTATTAAACCTAAAAGTAAATGTTGTAATAAGTACCAAAAGAAAGGCATTAATTGTAAAAGATGCCCTTTAACATTCGATTTTAAAGCTGTTTCTTAAAAATTTTCCCTTTGTTTATAAATGCAAAAAGCCCTTGGTAGATTTTCTATCAAGGGCTTTTTAAATTGTATTTTTATTGCTTATGCTACTTTTAATAAAAAGTAATTCTTTTTACCTCTTTGTAATAACACATACTTATCAGCAATTAAATCTTTTGAAGTAATTACGAAATCTTCACTTACTTTTTCTTTATTTACCGATATTGAATTTTCTTTTAAAGCTCTTCTAGCATCTCCATTAGACTTTAAGAAACCTGTTTTAGCTGCTAAAGCTGAAATCATATCTAACCCTTCAGAAACATCTTCAGAAGTTACCTCAGCTTGTGGTACACCATCGAACACATCTAAAAAGGTTTGTTCATCTAAGTTTTTTAAATCGTCAGCTGTTGAATTTCCAAATAAAATATTAGAAGCAGCAATCGCTTTATCTAACTCTTCTTTAGAGTGCACAAACGTTGTTACTTCTTCAGCTAACTTCTTTTGTAATGCTCTTTGGTGTGGTGCTTCTTTATGTTCAGCAATTAAAGCATCAATAGTTTCTTTATCTAAAAACGTAAATATTTTAATATACTTTTCAGCATCTTCATCCGAAGTATTTAACCAAAACTGGTAAAACTTGTATACTGATGTTTTATCGGCATCTAACCAAACATTTCCTCCTTCAGATTTTCCGAATTTAGAACCGTCTGCTTTAGTAATTAACGGACATGTAGCAGCAAATACTTTTGCTTCTTCACCAGGAGTCATTCTACGAACTAATTCTGTACCTGTGGTAATATTACCCCATTGGTCAGAACCTCCCATTTGTAATTTACAGTTTAAGGTTTTATATAAATGATAGAAATCGTACCCTTGAATTAGTTGATAGGTAAACTCTGTAAAACTCATTCCGTTACCTGCTTCTCCTGTAATACGCTTTTTTACAGAATCTTTTGCCATCATGTAGTTTACAGTGATTCTCTTTCCAACATCACGTACAAATTCGATAAATGAAAAATCTTTCATCCAATCATAATTGTTTACCAATAAAGGAGTGTTTTTAGCTCCGTTATCAAAATTTAAAAAGCGACCTAAGGTTCTTTTTAAACCTTCAACGTTTTTTGCTAAAGCTTCTTCATTTAATAAATTACGCTCATCAGATTTTCCTGTTGGATCACCGATCATACCAGTCGCACCTCCTACTAAAGCTACTGGCTGATGCCCTGCTTTTTCAATGTGAACTAATAAAATAATTGGAACTAAACTACCAATGTGTAACGAATCTGCAGTTGGATCAAAACCAATATAAACCGAGGTCATTTCCTTTTGAAGTTGTTCTTCGGTTCCTGGCATAATGTCGTGAATCATTCCACGCCATTGTAATTCTTCTACTAAATTCTTGGTCATTTTATTCTATTTTTAAAGACGCAAAGATAAGTTTATCAACCAAAATAAACTAAATTCGCTGTATGATTTTAGTTACAGGAGGAACAGGTTTAGTAGGCTCACATTTATTATATTATTTAAGCCAAAAAAACGATACAATTCGAGCTATTTTTAGAACAGAAGAAAAGCGTGATCACGTTAAAAAAATC
>NZ_JAPEHZ010000036.1 GCF_028823685.1 Tenacibaculum sp. L6
CGCCTGTTGGCGAGCTTTTAAAAACTTATGTATGTAAAATTATTTAACTTCTTCGAAGTCTACATCTTCTACATTATCTCCTTCTGATGAAGAACCTGTATTTGCATTTCCTTGTGCATCTGCTCCGTTAGCTTGTGCATCTTGTTGTGCTTTATACATTTCTTCTGAAGCAACTTTCCAAGCTTCGTTGATCTTTTCCATTGCAGCATCGATAGCAGCAAGATCTTTAGATTCGTGTGCTTTCTTTAACTCTTCTAAAGCAGCTTCGATTGGTTCTTTTTTATCAGCTGATAATTTATCACCAAACTCTTTTAATTGCTTTTCTGTTTGGAAAATCATAGAATCTGCTCCGTTAATTTTCTCAGCAGTTTCTTTCGCTTTCTTATCGGCATCAGCATTAGCTTCTGCTTCTTGCTTCATCTTTTGGATTTCTTCATCAGATAATCCTGAAGAAGCCTCGATACGAATATCTTGTGACTTACCAGTTGCTTTATCTACTGCAGATACTTTAATAATTCCGTTTGCATCAATATCAAAAGTTACTTCAATTTGAGGCACTCCTCTTTGTGCTGGAGGAATATCTGTTAATTGGAAACGACCAATTGTTTTGTTATCTGCTGCCATCGCTCTTTCACCTTGTAATACGTGAATATCTACTGATGGTTGGTTGTCTACTGCTGTAGAGAACACTTGCGATTTTTTAGTTGGAATGGTTGTATTTGCTTCGATTAACTTCGTAAATACATTCCCCATTGTTTCAATTCCTAATGATAATGGTGTAACGTCTAATAATAATACGTCTTTAACATCACCTGTTAACACTCCTCCTTGAATTGCTGCTCCTAACGATACAACTTCATCTGGATTTACACCTTTACTTGGTGCTTTTCCGAAGAATTTCTCAACAGCTTCTTGAATTGCAGGAATACGAGTTGAACCTCCTACTAAAATTACTTCATCAATATCAGATGTAGATAAATCTGCATTTTTTAATGCTGTTCTACATGGCTCAATTGTTCTATCAATTAAATCGTGGATTAATTGCTCAAACTTTGCTCTTGTTAATGTTCTTACCAAGTGTTTTGGTCCACTAGCCGTAGCAGTGATATATGGTAAGTTAATTTCTGTTGAAGTTGTACTTGATAATTCAATCTTAGCTTTTTCAGCAGCTTCTTTTAAACGTTGTAATGCCATAGGATCTTTACGTAAATCCATATTCTCTTCAGCATTAAACTCTTCTGCTAACCAGTTAATGATTTTTTCATCTACATCATCACCTCCTAAGTGAGTATCTCCATCAGTAGCTAATACTTCAAATACTCCGTCTCCTAATTCTAAGATAGAAACATCATGCGTACCACCACCAAAATCGAATACTACAATTTTCTTATCATCATTTGCTTTATCTAATCCGTAAGCTAATGCTGCTGCAGTTGGCTCGTTGATAATACGACGAACTGTTAATCCTGCAATTTCACCTGCTTCTTTAGTAGCTTGACGTTGTGCATCGTTAAAATATGCTGGTACTGTAATTACCGCTTCAGAAACACCTTGACCTAAATAGTCTTCAGCAGTTTTCTTCATTTTCTGTAAAATCATTGCAGAAATTTCTTGCGGTGTATATAAACGATCATCAATTTTTACTCTTGGTGTATCGTTATCTCCTTTTACTACTTCATAAGGTACTCTACCTGCTTCTTTTTCAGACTCAGAATACTTATTCCCCATAAAACGTTTAATAGAATAAACTGTTTTTGTTGGGTTTGTTACTGCTTGACGTTTTGCAGGATCTCCTACTTTACGCTCACCACCTTCTACGAATGCTACAATAGATGGTGTAGTTCTTTTTCCTTCAGCATTTGGAATAACTACTGGCTCATTTCCTTCCATTACAGACACACATGAGTTCGTAGTACCTAAATCTATACCTATAATTTTACTCATAATCTTTATTTATCTTTTTTAAGTTTTTAATTCAAATTTACGAGTAGTATTAGTCAAAGTGTATGCCAACAGAGTTCCTCTATTATTTTGGCAGAAAAAGAACAAAAAGTAATTGTTTTTTATGACAGAGTGTCATAAACTTATCCTTTTACGTAGGAATTGTAGACAAGTTGTATGTTAGCGTAGCTATTCATTAAGGCTTCTTGGGTTGCTTTCTCATCTTTAAAAGCTACTTCTGTTATTCCTTCTTCTAATTGTGGAATTAACTCCCCTTCATAATCTGAGTGCATTAAATACCAATGAGTCTCTTTTAAACGGTATTCATTATCCATTACAAATAAATGGTAAGTATCAATAAGTTTTCTTTGTATTGTTAGGTTTTCAATACCACATTCTTCTTCCACTTCTCTAATAGCTGTTTCTTCTATTTCTTCTCCTTCTTCAATTCTTCCTTTGGGCAAATCCCATTTGCTACCTCTATATATAAACAGCACTTCATTGTTGTCATTTAAAACCAATCCACCCCCAGCAACAATTACCTTAAACTTTTCTTTAAATACTGGCCAAACTTCATCTAAGTTATTCGAATACAAGTAAACACCTTCAATTTTACCTACTTTTAACTTGTAAATAAGTTCTTCAATTATTGTATTTTTATAAATATAAACAGGAAAATCCCCTTCATTTTTAATTGAAGTTGTAAAAATTATTGGTTTATCATTAACAAAAACTTTATACATTTGCGACATGGATTTTAACAAAGATACAGCAAAAAAAACTGCCGAGCTTCTTTTGCAAATTAAAGCGATAAAATTGAGCCCGAAAGAGCCTTTTACATGGGCTTCTGGATGGAAGTCTCCAATTTATTGCGATAACAGAATTACATTATCATATCCTCCTGTTAGGAATTTTTTGAAACAAGAAATTGCCAAACTGGTTGAAGAAAAGCATGGTAAACCTGATGTGATTGCAGGTGTAGCAACCGGAGCTATTGCTATTGGTATATTAGTTGCTCAAGAACTAGGAGTACCTTTTGTATATGTAAGACCAGAGCCTAAAAAACATGGTAGACAAAACCAAATTGAAGGACATATAGAAAGTGGTCAAAATGTTGTAGTTATTGAAGATTTAATTAGTACAGGTAAAAGTAGTTTAAATGCGGTAAAAGCTTTAAAAGAAGCGCATGCTAATGTTAAAGGTATGGTAGCTATTTTCTCTTACGGATTTAGTATTGCTTCTGAAAATTTTAAAGCAGACGGTGTAGAACTAACTACATTAAGTAACTATGAATACTTATTAGAACAAGCTTTAGACAGTAAATATATAACTAGCGAAGAGCTCCGTACTTTAGAAGACTGGAGAATTGAACCTAGTAAATGGAAACAAAACGAAAACTAACAGCACAATGAATATAGAAGGAAATACAGTAACTGTAAAAAAGTCATCTAAAGACTTATTTGATTTTTTAACCAAACTTGAAAACTTTGAGCAATTAATGCCTGAGAATACTCAAAAATTTGAGGTAGATGGTGATAGCTTTATTTTTGGTTTAAAAGGAATGCCTGAAATTAGATTGGTTATGAAAGATAAAACCGAATACTCTAATGTTACTTTAGGTGCTGCAAGCAGTAAATTACCTTTTACATTAGCTGCTGACATTAATGAGGTTTCTGAAAACGAAAGTGAGGTAACTTTAAAGTTTAACGGTGAGTTCAATGCTATGATGGCAATGATGGTGAAAGCTCCGTTAACAAAGTTTATTGGTACTTTAACTGAAAACTTAGCAAAATTATAAATTAGCAAACGAAACTTCTTTCAACCCAAATTCTTGAATCGTTTCGTCTTCTAATTCAATTTGGAGATTTCCATTTTCTGAAACTCCAATGATTTTACCCATAAATAAAATGTTCTGATTGTTTGTAAACATTGTCGGAACATTTTTTTTATACAATACTTTTAAATAATTCTCTTCTAATAACTGATATTCGTTTTTTAAAAGCTCTAAATTTTCCTTAAGTTTAAAAAGTACGGTTTCTAATAAAGCATCTAAATCTGTTTCTTTATTTAAAATCATTTTGATTGAAGAAGCATTAGGTAATTTTTCAGGAAAAGTATTTTGGTTTACGTTAATCCCTATACCTATCACAGAAGAACTTATATTGCTACCTTTTAAAGAGTTCTCTATTAAAATCCCTACTATTTTTTTATTTCCTGACAGAATGTCGTTAGGCCATTTCACCGCCAAATTGGGTATTTCTATGCCTTTCAACGCTTCCAAAACACTTAACGAAACACAGAAATTTAAATACTTATGATTTTCAATACGCAAAGCTTCAAACCTACAAAACACACTAAAAGTCAAGTTTTTACCTTCTTCAACTACCCATTCTGAATTCATTTGCCCCCTACCCTTTGTTTGAGTTTTAGCAACCACTACTGTAAAATCATCAATTGACATTTTTGACACCATATCTTTCAAAAAAGTGTTGGTTGAATCGATGGCATTAAGTTTGATTATTTTCATGTAAATTTAGTGAGTGAAACAAGTATCAATATTACATAAATTACTCACAAAAAAACAATAACTTTGCTAAAACTTAATTTTATTTAATGACAATAAAACAAACAAACACAGACGATCTTTTAGCTGTGATTATTAAAGGGATAGATGATGTAAAGGGAGAAGACATCCAATTACTAGATTTAAGGGAGATAGAAAACACTGTTTGTGATTATTTTGTAGTTTGTTCTGCTAACTCGAACACACAAGTTAATGCCATTTCTGGCTCTGTACAAAAAGTAGTAAGCAAAGAACTTAAAGACAAACCTTGGCACGTTGAAGGTCTTGGTAACGCTGAATGGGTTCTTATGGATTACGTAAATGTTGTTGTACATATCTTTCAAAAACAAGTTCGTGAGTTTTACGACATTGAAAGTCTTTGGGGAGATGCAAAAATTACCGAAATCAACCCTGCTTAATTGCTAACATTTTATACACCTATTTATGAGTGATAATAAAAAAAACACGCCAAAATTTACGTTTAGCTCGTTTTGGCTATACATACCAATACTAATTATATTATTAGGGTTAAGTTTTTTTAACTCTGGTAATTTAGGATCTCGTAATATTTCTAAAAACGAGTTCACTAAAATTTTAGAAGCCAACGATATTCAGAAAATAGTTGTTGAAAACAACAATGTTGCTCAAATCTTTTTAAAGCCTGAAGCAGAAAAAAAAGAAGAGCACAAAAAATTAGTTGAATCTCCTTTCTTTAGAAAAGGTTCTCCGTTGTACAGCTACAATTTTGGTGATTTACAAAATTTTGAAAACGAGATCGAAAAAGAAAAGAAAGAAAACAACCTTGATTTTGATAAAGTAAATATTGAAAGAACTAGTATGATGGATACCATTATTAGCTTCCTTCCTTTTATTTTATTAATTGCGATTTGGTTGTTCTTTATGAGAAGAATGTCAGGAGCTGCTGGAGGCGGTGGTGCTGGAGGTCAAATTTTCAATATCGGAAAATCAAAAGCAAAACTTTTTGACGAGAATACTAAAGTTAAAACTACTTTTAAAAATGTAGCTGGTTTAGAAGGTGCTAAAGAAGAGGTTCAAGAAATTGTTGACTTCTTAAAAAGCCCTGAAAAATATACTAAACTAGGAGGTAAAATTCCTAAAGGAGCCTTATTAGTAGGACCTCCTGGTACTGGTAAAACTTTATTAGCTAAAGCTGTTGCTGGTGAAGCTGGCGTACCTTTCTTCTCTTTATCAGGTTCTGATTTTGTTGAAATGTTTGTAGGAGTTGGTGCATCTCGTGTACGTGACTTATTTAAACAGGCGCAACAAAAATCGCCTTCAATCATTTTTATTGATGAAATTGATGCTATTGGACGTGCTAGAGGTAAAAACAATATGACAGGTGGTAATGACGAACGTGAAAACACTTTAAACCAATTATTAACAGAAATGGATGGTTTTGGTACCGATACTAATGTAATTGTATTAGCTGCTACCAACCGTGCTGATGTATTAGATAAAGCTTTAATGCGTGCTGGTCGTTTTGATCGTCAAATTTATGTTGATTTACCAGACTTACACGAACGTAGAGAAATTTTTAACGTACATATCAAATCATTAAAGTTAGCTGAAAACGTAAACTTAGAGTTCTTAGCACAACAAACGCCTGGTTTCTCTGGAGCTGATATTGCTAACCTTTGTAATGAAGCTGCTTTAATCGCTGCAAGAAAAGGTAAAGAAGCAATCGAGCATCAAGATTTCTTAGATGCTGTTGATCGAATTGTAGGTGGTTTAGAAAAGAAAAACAAAGTAATCACTCCGAAAGAAAAGAAAGTAATTGCTTTCCACGAAGCAGGTCATGCAACGGTAAGTTGGATGTTAGAGCATGCCGCTCCTTTAGTAAAAGTTACTATCGTTCCTCGTGGTCAATCATTAGGAGCTGCTTGGTATCTTCCAGAAGAAAGAAAAATTGTTCAAACAGAGCAAATGCTTGATGAAATGTGTGCTACCATGGGTGGTAGAGCTGCTGAAAAGTTAATGTTTGATAAGATTTCTACAGGTGCGTTAAGCGACTTAGAAAAAGTTACGAAACAAGCTCGTGCTATGGTTACTGTTTACGGTTTAAATGACAAAGTAGGTAATATTACCTATTACGATTCATCTGGAAACGATGCTTTTGTTAAGCCGTATAGTGATGCTACTGCTCAGAAAATTGATGAAGAAATTTCAGAAATTATCGAAAATCAATACAAAAGAGCTATTGATATACTAGATGAAAACAGAGATAAACTAACTGAGTTAGCTGAATTATTACTTGAAAAAGAGGTAATTTTCAAAGACGATTTAGTAAAAATCTTTGGAGATAGACCGTTTGGAAAGGAAGAAGAAAAAACTGAAACAACAACTGAAGAATAGTTTTTTATTTGAATGAATTTTTTCAATAAATTATTTAAAACCTTTAAAGAATCATCTAAAGAGAAGATTATAAATGAGCAAGTAGTTCATTTATCTTTAGATGATTCTTTTGTTCATCATTTTATAAATAAAGGAGGTAAATTTTTATACTGTACATCTATAAACGAAGTAACTAATAATTTAAAAAGCATCTTACAAGAAAATAATTGGCGAAAAGTTACTTGTACAGATTATGACTTATTAAAAATTACTGAAAAAATTGAGGTAAATGTTCAACAACATTCATCTGAATCAGTTCCTTTTTTCACCTCTTGCGAACACTTAATTGCAGACAAAGGAGAAATATTATTCTCTTCTAATCAATTAGGTAGTAATAAATTAGCTGCACACTCTAAGCATTTTATTGTGTATGCTACAACTAGCCAATTAGTAAAAAATACAGGAGAAGGTTTAATGGGAATTAAAACACATTTTAGTGGTAATATTCCTACCAATATCAGCTCTATAAGAAATTATAAATTTGAAGTGGAAGATGATAATTTCTTAAATTATGGCAACAATAACACAAAAAATTTATATTTGCTGCTCTTTGAAGACCTTTAACCTATGTCTAATCTTTTAACAAGATCACTTTCTGCACTTGTTTACGCTATCCTATTTATTTCTGCTATTTTATTTTCTGCAGAAACATATATAGGTTTATTAGCTGTGTTTGCTACTTTTTGCATTTGGGAATTTTCTAAAATTTTAAAATCAAAAAGTTTTATTCCCTATTTACTTTTAGCTTACGTGGTTTTCTCTTCAGTAAAGGCAACTATTAATTTTACTGATTTTTTACTAGCTGCCACCCTATTCGGTTTATCTGTCTTATTATATTTATTGATAAGCACAAAGCCGATTAAAACAGAAGCTTTTAGTGAAAAAATATTTTTACAAGCTATTTATTTAATTTTCCCTTTTTACTTTTTAATGAATCTTCCGTTCATTAACAATGTGTATCATCCTTACATCATAATTTATATTATGCTTCTTATTTGGACAAATGATAGCTTTGCTTTCTTGGTAGGCAAAAACTTCGGAAAACATAAACTATTTGAAAAAGTATCTCCTAAAAAAACGATTGAAGGTTTTATAGGTGGTGTCGTTTTTTCTATAATTGTAGGTATTATCATTGGGCAATATTCAGGTGTATTTTCTACCTTAAACTGGATAATCATTGCGGTTATCGTTGCCGTTTTTGGATCTTTAGGTGATTTAGTAGAATCTAAATTTAAAAGACAAGCCAATGTAAAAGATAGTGGCACAATTATGCCTGGTCATGGTGGATTATTAGATAGGCTTGATAGTTTGTTTTTCCTTGCACCCTTCGTATATTTGTATATTCATTACATAATGTAAACTGTCTGTACATTTTAATTATCCAACCCCATGGAAAGTGATTTAGATTTAAAATTTAAAGAAGCTTATAAAATAGCATCTAAGCTAGAGGAAAAACTTCCTCCAGATGTTATGCTACGCCTATATGCTTACTATAAACAAGCCGTAAAAGGTGACAGATTTACATTTAACGATAATAGCGACCTACGAAATGCTTTTAAGTTCAACGCATGGATGCAACTTAGAGGGATGGGAGAAGATGAAGCTAAAGAAGAATATATTAAATTAGTAAATTCAATCATAAAATAAACCTCATGAAAAAAATCGTTTATACACTAGTTTTCTGTTTTACAATTGCTCAAATGGTTTCTTGTAAATCTGAAGCTAAAAAAGAAACTGAAACAACAAAAGAAGAAGTAACAGCAGCTAAAAAAGCATTTGTTTTACAAGATGCAACCAATACTGTAAACTGGGTAGCTTATAAAACTACCGACAAAGTACCTGTAAAAGGTCAATTTCAAAAAGTAAATATTACTGCTGGTGGTGAAGCAGATACTGCAAAAGAAGCAATTAATAACGCAGAATTTTCTATTCCTGTAAGTAGTATTTTTACACAAGATACTAGTAGAGATTTTAAAATTAAGAAGTTTTTCTTCGGAGTTATGGATAAAACTGAATTACTTTCTGGTAAATTAGTTTTAGAAAATGACTCTATTGGTTATGCAGATTTAACAATGAACAGTGTTACTAAAAGACTTCCTTTTAAATACACTTTAAACGGAAAAGAGTTTAGTTTAAACGCTACAATGAACATTTCTGATTGGCAAGCTCAAAATGCTTTAGATTCTTTAAACACTGCTTGTAAAGATTTACACAAAGGTGCTGACGGAGTTTCTAAAACTTGGGATGATGTAGCATTAAATATCACTTCTGTGTTTAAATAAAAAACAAATTAAAAATATATTTTAAAGCCTCAGAAATTACTCTGAGGCTTTTTTATTTTTAATGTACTTCAAACATTCATTTTTACCCCAAATAAATCTTAATTTAACACTATTCTATAAAGTTAGTCATATTCTAAAAAGTCTTCATAAGTATTTTATGCAATTAAAATTAACACCGTATTAATACTTTTATTTTCATAATTAATAGTTTTACTATTATATTTGCACAGTTAATTTTTAATTATGAAAAATTTACTATCAAATTTAAAAATAGAGATTCCTTCTGGTATTTATATTAAAGATCCTGAAACATCTGATTTAGGTAAAAGAATAATAGAAAACAGTATTATACTAATTGAAGAAATTGGTTTTGAAAACTTTAATTTCAAGAGATTAGGCAAAGTAATAGGCTCGAACGAAAGTTCTATTTATCGTTATTTTGAAAGTAAGCATAGACTTTTAACCTACTTAACTTCTTGGTATTGGGGATGGATTCAGTATTCTTTAGTAATAGAAACTTATAGTATTAACAACCCAAAAGAAAAATTGATTAAAGCTATTGAAGTTTTAACTAGAAAAGCCAAACAAGACAATAACTTTTCTCATATAAATGAAGCCTTACTTAATTTAATCATAATCAATGAAAATTCAAAATCATACTCTACAAAAGAGGTAGATACTGAAAATAAAGACGGGTTTTTTAAACTGTATAAAGAAGTAATAAAACGTTTTGCAGAAATTATTAGTAATTATGACAATTCGTACAAACACCCTTTAACATTAGCAAGTACTATAATTGAAGGAATATTACATCAGCAATTTGTCAAAGCTCATTTTAAATCACTTACTAACTGTAATGAAAACACTACTATCACATCCTTTTTTACAGAATTAACTTTAAACGTACTTTCAAATGAAGGAAAAAAATAAACTAACTCCGTGGCAACGATTTTTAGGGCTTATTAAACTAGAAAAAAAAGACACAACCCAAATCGCTTATTACGCTATTTTTGAAGGTATTGTAGCCCTCTCACTTCCTCTAGGAGTACAAGCTATTATTAACTTATTACAAGCAGCTCAAATTTCTGCTTCTTGGATTGTATTAGTCATATTAGTAACTGCTGGTGTTGCTTTTAGTGGAGTTTTAAAACTAATGCAGTTTAGAATTATTGAAACTATTCAACAAAGAATATTTACCAGAGCATCTATAGAACTTAGTTATCGATTTCCTAAGATTAAAATGAATGAACTAAGAAACTATTACCCCCCTGAACTTGCCAATCGCTTTTTTGATACGTTAACCATTCAAAAAGGTATTTCAAAAATTTTAATTGATGCTCCTTCTGCTCTGTTACAAATCATTTTTGCCTTACTTCTACTTTCCTTGTATCATCCGTTTTTTATTATTTTCGGATTGTTAGTTTTACTATTAATCTATGTTGTTTTTAAGTACACCGCAGAAAAAGGATTGGAAACGAGTTTAAAAGAATCAAAAAACAAATATAAAGTGGCTCACTGGCTTCAAGAGATTGCAAGAACTATTATAAGTTTTAAATTATCAGGAAAAACAAAACTAGCACTTGAAAAAAGTGATATTCTAGTAGATGATTATTTAAAATCTAGAGAAAGTCACTTTAAAGTACTTGTTATGCAATATATTCAAATGATTAGTTTTAAAGTAATTATTACTGCTGGTTTATTACTTATAGGTGGTTTTTTAGTACTGACACAACAAATGAATATTGGTCAATTTGTTGCTGCTGAAATTATTATCATACTAATTATGAATTCTGTAGAAAAATTAATACTTGGACTTGAATCTTTTTACGATGTACTTACATCTTTAGAAAAACTCGGAGAAGTTATAGATAAACCCATAGAGCCACAAAAAGGTAGTAATATTAATAGAGATAAACCTTTTAAAATTGAATTTCAAGATGTATCCTATGTTGTTAACAACAGACCAAAACCAGTAATTAATAATGTTTCTTTTGAAATAAACTCTAACGATAGAGTTTTACTTCAAGGAAGTAGTAACTCTGGAAAATCTAGTTTAATTCAACTCATTTCTGGTTTAATTGAACCAACATATGGAAGTATTTTTGTGAATGACTTATCACTAAAAGGTATATTAACTAACAACTACAGAGCTAACCTAGGCTTATCTCTTTCAGAAGAAACTCCTTTCAAAGGAACTATTAGAGAAAACATAACTTTTGGAGATTCTTCTATAACAGATGACGAGATATATAATACTTTTAAAATCACAGGATTAACAGAGTTTCTAAAGCAGCAACCTAAAGGTTTAGACACTTATTTAAAACCTGAAGGGAAACTTATTGCTTATACAGTCGCTAAGAAAATTATTCTATCTAGAGCAATCATTAAAAAACCAAAACTTCTCATTTTGGAGGATCCCCTTGATTTATTTGAAAAAAATGAAGCTGAAAAAATAATTGATTTCATTACTGATGTTTCTCAACCATGGAGTTTAATTATTGTAAGCCGTAATGAATATTGGAAAGAGAAGTGCAACAAACAAATTACCCTTGAAAAAGGTAGTATAACTAACTTTAAATCCTAGGTAATCATGTTAAATATATCAAAAAACACCGTTTCAGATCAAATAGATATCACAAAATTCAAATCTGGAAAAGACATTTTTACAAAAGAGTACCACAAATTATTTAAAAGATTTTTACTAGTCTTTTCTGTTATCTTGGTTATTATCTTGTTTTTACCTTGGACTCAAAATGTATCCAGCGAAGGACATGTTACTACGTTAAAACCTAATCAACGTCCACAAACACTACAATCTCAAATACCTGGACGTATAGAAGAATGGTTTGTACAAGAAGGTGATTTGGTAAAAAAAGGAGACACCATTTTAAGAATTTCTGAAATAAAAAGCGACTATTTTGATCCGAAATTAGCAGAAAGAACAGATAAACAATTAAACTCTAAAACACTATCTGCTAAAGCATATAACAATAAAATTAGTACTCTACAAAATCAGATTATTGCTATTAAAAAAGAGCGTAAACTAAAACTAGAACAAGCTAAAAATAAATTAAAACAAGCTTATTTAAAGACCAAAAGTGATAGTATTGATCTTGAAGCTATTAAAATAAAACAAAAAATAGCTCAAACTCAGTTTGAAAGAACTGTCACTTTAGAAAAAGAAGGCTTAAAAGCTGTAAAAGATGTCGAAGAAAAAAGAGCAAAACTTCAAGAGTTATCTGCTAAATTGATTTCTCAAGAAAATAAATTCTTTACTTCTAAAAATAATATCATCAATGCTCAATTAGCTATTAGTAGTACACAAGCTTCTTATGCTGATAAACTTTCTAAAACAGAAAGTAGCTTATATAGTGCTCAATCTGGTGCTTATGATGCAGAAGTTCAAGTTTCAAAACTAGAAACTAGCTTAGCTAATTATAGCAAACGAAACTCTTTATTATTTATTACAGCTCCACAAGATGGATATATTAATAAAGCTATAAAGTCTGGTATTGGTGAAACTTTTAAAGAAGGTGAACAATTAGTAAATATTATGCCTGCCGACTATGATTTAGCTGTTGAAATGTATATACAACCTATAGATTTACCATTGATACACATTGGTGAAGAAGTTCGTGTTCAGTTTGATGGTTGGCCTGCTATGGTATTTAGTGGTTGGCCTAATGTATCATACGGAACTTACGGTGCCAAAATTGTAGCTATCGAAAATTTTATTAGTAGCAATGGGAAGTATCGTGTTTTAATTGTTCCAAATAACGAGCAAGAGCCTTGGCCAAAAGCTATTAGAGTAGGTTCTGGAGCAAAAACTATTGCCTTATTGGAAAATGTACCTATATGGTTTGAGTTATGGAGACAGATTAACAGCTTCCCTCCTAACTTCTACCAACCAAAAAATAAAGAGAGTGGTAAAGGCTCAAAAAAAGAAGACTAAAACACTTTGTAGAACAATAAAAAACAAATAGATGAAAAGGTTAAGTATCCTTTTTTTGTTACTAAGCTTTATCGCTACAGCACAAGATAATTTAAGTACTCAACTTAGTTTAGAAGAGTATTTAGGGTATGTAAAAAAATATCATCCAGTTATAAAACAAGCTGAGCTTATTACGAGTACCAATGAGGCTAAATTATTAAAAGCTAGAGGTACTTTTGATCCTAAAATAGAAGTAGACTACGACAGAAAAGAGTTTAAAGGCAAAGATTATTACAAAAAGTTAAACTCAACCTTTAAAATTCCAACTTGGTATGGAATAGAGTTAAAAGGTAGTTATGAAAATAATTCTGGCCAGTATTTAAACCCAGAAAATAACACTCCTGAAAATGGTTTGTATAACGTTGGAATATCTGTTTCTTTAGCTAAAAACTTATTTATTAACAAAAGGATGGCTACTTTAAAACAAGCTAAATTCTATAATCAACAAGGTGAATTAGAACAACAGCTATTGATTAATGATATTTTATTTGAAGCCATAAACACATACTTAAACTGGTTGCAGTATTATCAGAGTTATAATGTTTATAAAGATTATTACACTAATGCAAATATCAGGTTAAAAAACGTAAAGAAAAGCTTCAAAGCTGGTGATAAACCAGCTATAGATACTTTAGAGGCTAATATCAATTTAAAAAACAGAAAGTTAGACCTAGAAAAAGCGAATATTAAATACATTAAATCTAAGTTAGAACTTTCTAATTATTTATGGATTGGTAACAATATTCCTATGGAAATAAAGGAAGAAATAGTTCCTGACGTTACTACTTTTTCTAATATTGATACTATTCTAAATACTTCAGTAACCACCTTATTTGATAATGAGTTTGAAAACCATCCTAAATTAAAGTTACTGGAGCTGAAGAAAAGAAACCTAGAAATAAATAAGCAACTAAAAGTAAACAACCTATTACCTAAAGTAGATTTTCAGTATAACTTCCTTGCTTCAAAAGTGGATAATTTTGATGCTTTTAGCACCGCTAATTATAAAAATTCTCTTCAAGTTAGCATTCCTCTTTTTCTTCGTAAATCTAGAGCAGATTTAAAACTTGCTAAGCTAAAACTACAAGATATCGATTTTGAAATTGCGTCAACTAGAGTCTCATTACAAAACAAAATAACGGCTACCGAGCAAGAAATTACATCATATAAAAAACAAAATGATATTTTAAAAAATCTTGTAAACGATTATCATACACTTGTAAAAAGTGAAGAACGTAAGTTTACTTTGGGTGAGAGCTCTATTTTTCTAATTAATTATAGAGAAGTAAAACTAATTGAGAGTAAATTGAAAGAAATTAAAAATGAGTATGAATACGCTAAGACAAAAGGAAAACTTATAAAGCTATTAGGTAAATTAAATAGTTTATAAAACAAAAACCGAAGTATTAACTTCGGTTTTTGTTTATTTATATCTACTTCTTCTATTTAAGAATTTTAGATACTAAATCTTTCTTCGCTTTTTCATCATCTCCGAATAACCACTGTAATACATTATCCTCCCACATCTCATCACGCTCTGTTTCTGTGATAATATTTCTATCAATTGCTAAATCTAAAATTTTCCCTGGATATGACGATTGAATTTCACTCTCCATCTCTCCTAATGGATATGGATCATCTAATCCTATTAACACTTGCTTAGAACCTTGATTTTTAATCAGTAAATCTAACGAACCGGTATCATGGACTAATGTATCAAAGAAAATGTTTTTGTGCCCCACCGCTTTTCTAGGGTGAGTTTTACCTTCAAACAAATCTGGTCTTCCATCAAAACCTTGTATACGACGTCCTAGGTTCATTTGTGCTAACTGACCTCCATGAGCAAAACACACTCGCATATTAGGATATTTTTCATAATATCCATTTAAGGTTAAAAAATGGTATGCATCTGCACACTGCGCCAACATCCAAATTAGGTGGAAACGCCAACTTGTATTTTGTAGTTTGATGAATTTCTCTCCGTCATACGGATGAATTTCAACTGCTAAATTATACTTATCTGCTAGCTCAAAAATAGGTTCGTTTTCTTCATCAAAAATACAACGCCAAGTACCAATGGTATCCATATAGTGTGTTGGTAAGCACAGCAAACGCATCCCTAACACCTCAACACATCGCTCTATCTCCCATAAAGCACCACGAACAAATCCTGGGTGCACCACAAATCCACAAGTAAATTTACCTGGATTATCGTGCTGAACACGCGCATTAAAATCATTTTGGAAACGTAAGGCTTGCTTCATTTCTTCTAAACGAAGTCCATTACCATACAATTGAGACAGATTTAAAACAACCGCATGGTCTATTTTAAAATGCTCCATCCAAGCTAGTTTTTCATCTAAAAAGAAACTAGAATCCGTCACGGGACGACTCCAGTCTTTTTGTAGCATGAATTTTCTATCCTTATCTACCCAAAAAATTCCTTTGTCTTTCATAAACTGTGGAATTTGCTCTGGATAAGGCAATAAATGTGAATGTCCGTTTATTCTAAGTTTGCGTTTTTCCATTTTTTTTGTCATTCCCGTGCAAACAGGAATCTATTTATTTTTTTATTCTTGATTGTTATGAGATTCCTGCCTTCGCAGGAATGACAACCTGTTTTTTAAATTTTATTAGGAGCCTCCATTACGGTACCACATTTATCACAAGTACACTTCTCTTTATCAGAATAATAGGTATCAAAAATTATTGGCATATCTGTTTCAATATTGTCTAAAGCAAATTCTTCTCGGTATAATTGATGTCCGCAATTTTCACAGTACCACTCTAAAGCATCCATCATTCCTTCATCACGTGGATATTCAATAACCAAACCTACCGTATTTGCTTTACGTTGTGGTGAGTGTGGCACCTTTCCTGGTAACAAATAAATATCTCCTTCATTAATTTCAACATCTATCATTTCCCCTTTGTCGTCAATGATTTTCAACACCATATCTCCTTCTAATTGATAGAAAAACTCTGGTGTTTCGTTATAATGATAATCCTTACGATTGTTAGGGCCTCCAACAACCATTACGATATACTCACCATTATCCCAAACTTGTTTGTTTCCTACTGGCGGTTTTAATAAATGACGGTTTTCATCAATCCACTTTTTGAAATTCAAAGGTTGTACTAGATTCATTTTTTAGACTTTTAGATTATTAGATTCAAGAACCAAGACTTTAAAGGTAACCAAAAAATTGTCTTGATTCTTAAAATCTTGGTTCTTGATTCTTTTATAAGGATTTTGTTCTTCCTCCATCAACAGGAACATTAATTCCGTTGATAAAACTTGCTCTTTCACTTGCTAAAAACACAATAGCATTGGCTACCTCCTCTGGTTTTGCAAAACGCTTTGCTGGTGATGCGTTTTTCATCATTTCAGCAACTTCTTCAACAGTTTTCCCTGTTTTAGCAGCTTTATTATTGATAATTTCTGTCAAACGTTCCGTCGCTGTAGCTCCTGGTAATACATTATTCACTGTAATTCCGAATTGACCTAATTCATTCGCTAAGGTTTTACTCCAATTAGCAACCGCACCACGAATAGTATTCGAAACTCCTAAACCATCTAGAGGTTGTTTTACTGAAGTAGAAATTACATTTATAATTCTACCATAATTTTGTTCTTTCATAAACGGCACTAAAGCTTGTACCAATACATGATTACATTTTAAGTGCATGGTAAAAGCACGCTCAAACTCTTCTAGGGTAGCATCAAACACTGGACCTCCTGCTGGACCTCCTGTATTATTCACCAAAATATGAAACTGTAAATTTGTTGCCTCTAACTTCTCTTTTAAATCTGTTGGATTTATAAAATCAGCAACTAAATATCCATGATTTTGGTTATTATTTGGTAACTCAGCTAACACCGCTTTTAATTTATCTTCGCTACGAGCTACCAACGTTACATTTACTCCTTCTTGAGCTAATTGTATTGCTGCTGCTTTTCCTATTCCCTGAGTACTACCACATACCAAGGCGTTTTTATGTTGTATATCTAAATTCATTTTATTCGTTATTCTGAATCATTTGTTTAATCTTAACTGCTTTCTCAAAATGATCTAATTGGTGTGTTTGAATCCACCAAGTAGCCACTTCCATCAGTACTTTTGGATTGTCATTTTTATTTTTGAAAAATGCATAGAACGAAAGCCCTACATTTTCTCCTTTTTTAGCTATCTTCTCTTCACAAATAGCTATTATTTTTTCTTTTATTTCCTTATTCATATTTTATACATACATTTTTTGGTTCTGTAAAAAAGCGTAATGCTTCAAAACCTCCTTCACGTCCTACTCCACTTGCTTTTTGACCTCCAAAAGGCGTTCTTAAGTCACGCAACAACCATGTATTTACCCAAACAATTCCCGTGTGTAATTCTTTAGACAATCGCATGGTTCTCGTCAAATTATTTGTCCATAATGTTGATGATAATCCATATACTACATCATTCGCTAATTGTAAAGCTTCTTCTTCTGTTTTAAAAGACATCAAGGTTACTACAGGTCCGAAAATTTCTTCTTGATTTAATCTACACTGATTACTTGAAACCTCTATAATAGTAGGTTCTAGATAGTATCCATTTTCACTACCTTCTACCGTTACTGTATTTCCTCCGTATAGAATTTTTCCTCCCTCTTGTTCCGCAATGTCTATATATGATTTTACTTTTTCTAAATGTGGTTTCGACACCAAAGCTCCAATATTTGTATCTTCATCAAAAGGATTTCCTACCTTTAATTGAGATACTTTTTGAACAAAATCTTTTTTGAATTGCTCATAGATACTTTCTTCAACAAAAATTCTACTTCCACATAAACATATCTGACCTTGATTGGCAAATGAAGAACGAACTGTAGTCGCTAACATATTCTCATAATCACAATCTGCGAAAATGATATTCGGATTTTTACCTCCTAACTCCAACGACAATTTCTTAAACATAGGTGCTGCTGTACGAGCTATATGCGCTCCTGTAGCGGTACCACCTGTAAATGAAATCGCTTTGATATTTGGATGCTCTATAATGGCTTGTCCTGTGGTAGTTCCTAATCCGTGAACTATGTTCAACACCCCTTTAGGCAAACCTGCTTCATTACAAATTTCTCCTAATAAATAAGCCGTCATTGGCGTTACTTCACTTGGTTTTGCTACGACACAATTTCCTGCTGCTACTGCTGGGGCAATCTTCCATGTGAATAAATAAAGTGGTAAATTCCAAGGAGAAATACATGCCACTACACCAATCGGTTGACGTAACGTAAAATTCATAGCTCCTAAACCAACACTCTCATGAGCTTCGGATGAAAATTGCGTAATTGCATCTGCAAAATATTGAAAATTTGATGAGGCTCTCGGAATATCAATCGCCGTAGCTAAACTTAATGGTTTTCCATTATCTTTAGCTTCAGCTTTTGCTAACTCAGGTAATCTTTGCTGAATTAACTTTGCTATTTTAGAAAGAATATCTCTACGTTCGTTTAAGGTAGTATTTGACCAAGACGGAAAAGCTTCCTTTGCTGCTTCATATGCTAACGCTACATCTTCCTTAGTTGAATTAGGAATTTGTCCATACACTTCTCCAATAGATGGATTATAATTATCAATGTAATTACCTGCTACTGGTGCTACCAGTTCTCCGTTTATGTAGTTTTTAATGTTCATTTCATTCACAGATTAAAGAAAAAAGAGAAAAGAAAAGAGACTTCTTTTGTCTTGGTTCTAGTGTCTTTACTCTTGCTTCTTATACGCTACCACTTTAATTTCAATCAATAAATGTGGATGGGGTAATTGATGTACAGCTACGGTTGTTCTCGTTGGTCCGTTATAATCAAAGTATTCAGCGTATACTTCATTATAACCTCCAAAATCATTCATATTTACCAAGAATGAAGTTACATCTATAATATCAGATAAATCAGCCCCAACTTCTTGTAAAATATCACGAATGTTTTCTATTACCGCTCGGGTTTGCTTTTTAATATCTAAGTTGGTTGTTCCAAATTCATCTACCTCAACTCCTTCAAAAGAATTATCAGGTCTACGAGAACTTGTTCCAGATACATAAATAAAATCGCCTACTTGTTTTACATGTGGAAACTTTCCTCTTGGTATCGCTTTTCCTTTGATTACTTTACTGTCCATAATATTAAGCCCTCTTTATATCCCCTGAGGGGAGAAACTCTAAAAATAGGGTTCTTGAGTTTTATTGTTTTATTTTTATCTTCACATCTTACTCCTTCCCTTTGGGAAGGTTAGGATGGGCCAATTCTAATAGTTTTATCGTTGTTTTTAAATTGCGGGTGGTTGCTGTTACTTTCAACTTCTTTTCGATTACACTGTTTGTCAGTTTAGTTTTTCCAAAACCTGACGGACAATACAAATACACCACATCATCAACTATTTCATATTTGTCTTCGGTAATTCCATTAACTTCAATAACTGATTCTTTAGTTATTCTATCTAAAAAAGTAAAAGCTACTATTTTTTCATTTTCTTGTGAAAATGGATAGTTTTCTAGGTTACTTTTCCATTCCTCTGGTGTTCTAGCCAGTACAGACACATCATACCCAAATTTAGCAGCAATCGCTTCTTTAATTTTCTGACAAACGATTTCTTTTGTTTCTCCTGAATCTAAAATAATATTACCACTTTGAATATAGGTTTGTACATTTTGAAACCCCAATTCATTCAACATTTCTCGTAATTCAGCCATCGGAAGCTTGTTTTTTCCCGAAACATTGATTCCTCTTAGTAATACTATATAAGTACAAGCCCCTCCTAACCTCCCCTGAGGGGAGGAATTATCAACTTTATGTATATCAGTTTCTTCCATTACCTATCTTTTCCCTCCCTTTGGGAGCGTCGGGGCGGTCTTACAGTCCCGCTATTTTATCTTCTTCTAAAATCTCATTGGTTTCTTCTTGCACCTTTTTTAATACCTCATTCAAATCGGTGATGGTATCTAAATCGTGATGTGCCACCATATTTAACAAGGCTTTATCTTGCGCACGTCCTTTTTTCATCGCTTCTGCATACGGAATCTCTTCATTAAAAGTTACCATTGAGTATTTCGAGAAATATTCTTTTGGGAAGGTCTTTTCTAAATCCATTTCTAACTTTCTCTTTTGTTTAAATAATGGATTTGCAACATGATCGCGCATTTCATAAAAGTTGTCGATAGCCAAATCAGCAATCGCATCGGTATCTTCTTTACGTGCTTTTTCATAAGCCTTAAAAGTAGCTTGCCAATCTCCTTCGTGCGTATCAAGAATCGTATCAAATACAGTTACATCTTCAAACGAAGCATTCATTCCTTGTCCATAAAACGGAACAATTGCATGTGCTGCATCTCCCATTAACAAGGTTTTATTTTGATAATGCCAAGGCGAGCATTTTACCGTTCCTAAAGCCCCTGTAGGATTGTTAATAAACTCATCTTTGATACTCGGTATTAACGCTAAGGCATCTGAAAATTCT
The DNA here is from genome assembly GCF_028823685.1 of Tenacibaculum sp. L6. GTDB lineage: Bacteria > Bacteroidota > Bacteroidia > Flavobacteriales > Flavobacteriaceae > Polaribacter. The sequence goes on from NZ_JAPEHZ010000036.1 coordinate 20,679, forward strand.
TTTTCAAAAAACTCAGTTATCTTTTCTTCGGAAGTTAAGTTATTGAAATTGTATTCTCCTTCATCGTAACTCAAAAACAAGGTTACTGTAAAACTTCCATCTAAATTCGGCAACGCAATTAACATATACTCTCCACGAGGCCAAATATGTAAATGGTCTTTACTAATTTGATGGTTTCCTAACTTGTCTGCAGGAATTTCCAATTCTTTATATCCATGCGTTAAGAAATTCTGTGAATAGCTAAACAAGAATTTTCTTTCTAAATAGTAGCTTTTCCTCAATGCAGAGCCAGCACCATCGGTTCCAAAAATTACATCTCCATCTACTGAAAACTCTTGATTGTTCTCATGATTCTTAAAATAAGCTACCGTATTTTCTATATCTACCGAAGTGCATTCGGTGTTAAAATGGATGGTTACGTTTTCGTGTGCTTCCGCTTCGTTTAATAAAATTCCGTTTAAATCTCCTCTTGAAATAGAATTGATATACTCTCCTTCTCTACCCGAATAGTTCGATGCAAACGTATTTCCTTCTCTATCGTGCATTAAACGCCCATACATCGGAATACAAATTTCACGTGCTTTTTCTTCTACTCCACATAAACGTAACGCTTTAAAACCGCGATCCGATAATGCTAAATTAATAGAACGTCCTGCTGAAATATCGGTAACTCGTAAATCTGGACGACTTTCATACATTACTACCTTATAGCCTCTTTGTGCTAAACGAAGTGCTAATAAACTTCCGCATAAACCAGCACCTATAATTACTACAGAAGCCCCTCCTAAATCCTCCCCAGAGGGAAGGACTTTCTTTTCTTTTAATTCTTGATTGTTATTTGTATTCAAAATTTTTCTTTTTTAAAGTTAAACTTCCTTTCCTTCGGAAAGGATTGAGGATAGGCATTCAACCATTCTGTATACATCTTCAAAACTGTTATACATTGGCACTGGTGCACAACGAATTACATCAGGTTCTCTCCAATCGGTTATAATATTATTTTCAGTTAGTTTTTTGTGTAAACTTTTATCTGCATTCTTTACTTGAATAGACAATTGACACCCTCTTTCTTTCGGATTGGATGGCGTAATTATTTTAATTCTATCGGTATCAATCTGATTGATTAAATATTCAAAATAGCCCGTTAATTTTTCCGATTTGGCTCTTAACGCTTCCATTCCTACTTCTTCAAACATATCTAACGAAGCTCTAATTGCTGCCATTGATAAAATTGGTGGATTTGATAACTGCCAACCTTCTGCTCCTGGCATTACATCAAATGGTTGACGCATGTTAAAACGAGTTTCTTTGTTATGGTTCCACCAACCTGCAAAACGAGGTAACTCTTTATTATGTGCATGTTTTTCATGTACAAACAACCCTGCTAAACTTCCCGGACCCGAATTCAAATATTTATAGGTACACCAAGCTGCAAAATCAACTCCACTATCATGTAATTCTGGAGAAATATTTCCTGCACCGTGCGCTAAATCTATACCTACGATACAGTTTTTAGCATGACCAATTTCTGCAATACGTTTGATATCTAAATACTGTCCTGTATAATAATTCACACCACCAATCAACAACAAAGCTATTTCATCACCTTGTTCATCTACTATTTTCTCTAAATCTTCAATACGCAATAACTCTTCTCCTTCACGAGGTTTCCATTCTATCAATCCTTCTTCCGTATCAAAACCATGGAATTTTAATTGCGATTGTACAGCGTATCTATCCGAAGGAAAAGCATCACTTTCTATAACAATTTTATATTTTGTTTTAGTTGGTTGGTAAAACGACACCATTAACAAATGCAAGTTAGTCGTTAGCGTGTTCATCACTACCACTTCTAATGGTTTAGCTCCCACTATTTTTGCCATCGAATTCGTTAAAAATTCGTGATATGGCATCCATGGATTCCGAGCTTCAAAATGCCCTTCTACTCCATATTTTGCCCAATCGTCTAATTCTTGTTGAATGTATTGTTGCGTTTGTTTAGGTTGCAATCCAAGTGAGTTTCCTGTAAAATACAACCAGTCATTTCCTTTTGTGTCTTTAGGAATATGAAACTGCGCTCTTAAATGCGCTAAGTTATCTTCTTTATCTAGTTGTTGTGCGTAATCGAGTGTTGGTTTATACATAGGTATTTATATTTCTAAAAACCATTTCTAAAACACTAAAGATACTTCATTTTTACCTCAAAATAAAACCTAAAGCGTTTCACTTAATAAAACGGTGTTTTATAAATATACACATTTTTATTATATTAGTCAATAATTTTTTGAGAAAATGAATACAGATTCTAAAAATTTAAATCAATCTATCATCAAAGCATTTGCTGTTTTAGATGCTTTTACCAATGATAAAAAAGAATGGGGTGTTAGAGAATTAGCCACTAAAACTGGCTACAACAAAAGTACCGTATACCGATTACTAAGTACTTTAGTTTCATTAAATGCTGTACAACAAAACGACAACGAAAAGTATCAATTGGGAAGTAAGTTGTTTGAATTAGGCAATCGTGTTTCTATATATAAATCACTAAGAGATTTAACCAACGAACCAATACAAAAGGTAGCCTTAGAAATTCAAGAAACTGTTTTGTTGGGTATTTTAAAAGAGCAACAAACATTTCATATTAATAAAGCTGATAGTTTACAAGGACTTAAAATAAGCACCTCTATAGGTTCTTACGCTCCTATTAACGGAAGTGCTATTGGGAAACTACTCTTAGCTTTTTCTTCGTTAGAAACTCAAGAAACTTTTTTTAACTCGATTTCTTTAGAATCGTTTACCAAAAACACGATTTCATCTGTTTCAAAATTTAAAAAGGAATTAGTACAAATTCAACAGCAACAATTTGCATTAGATATTGAGGAATCAGAATTGGGTTTAGTTTGTATTGCCATCCCTATTTATAATAAAAAAGGGAAAGTGATTGCAGGAATCAGTGCGTCTGGACCTTCAAGTAGATTTAAAATGGAGAACGTTACTAGTTATATTCAAATTTTACAAAAAGGAGCCAATACTATAGAACAAAATTTA
>NZ_JAPEHZ010000037.1 GCF_028823685.1 Tenacibaculum sp. L6
TTCTACTTTATTTGAAAATATTACAAAATATTGAATGTAATGTATTCCTAAAACTGCTACTATCGTATAAATTACTGTTGCTATAATTCCCCACCAAACTCGCTGATTGGTTTGCGTAACCCAATCCCACTTAGCACTTAAATAATCATTAATAATACCATTACCTAATCCAAGAATAAATGAATACATTCCTGAAAATAAAAACACAAACCCTGCTTCTTTTAAAGTAAATGCTTGATTTATTAACGTAAAAACTATACCGAAAACAATCGTAAGTTTTAAGCAAATCCAAACATCACTTTTAAGGCTCTTAAACATTATTTTTGATGAGGGTTTCATATGATTTTAAAATTTTATTTCGAAAGATACATCTTTATCTTTAACTAAAAACTTAGCCTCTTCATATCGTGGAGGGCCAAAACGAGATAAATTATTATTTGATGCTCCATAATCTTCTAAAGGCATTCCGCTTGGTTCAAAATCCATTTTGTTATTATTATTTGCATCGTGAAAACAAATAATTGCATATTCACCAGTAGGTATATTTTCAAATACTACAGTACTTTTTCCTTCCTTAATCTTAGCTTCTTTTGCTTGTACTGGTTCTTTTCTAAAATTCTCTTTAGTATATAACGCATATTTGATGTTTCCAACATCTGATGTTGCGTTAACAACTGTAGCTGTGATGTTCTGTTTTTGAGCAGAAATTGTTTCGACAGTAAACACTACTATTACGATTAAAATGTGTGTAAAAAATTTCATAATGTTGTTTTTATGGTTAATTCTTGTACAAATCTCTTCTAGAAATCAGCTTTTAAAAACAAAAACAAACTGAATTGTATTTTTTTTAGGATGAGTTGTAACAATTTGTATTTTTAGGCTACTTATAACATATCAACTTTATCAAACTTTGTGGAAAAAGAACTAGAAAATAAATTTTTAGACGATTTCGAAGCCAATCAAAACATTGTACATAAGGTATGTAGAATTTACACGACCGACCAAGATGCTCACAATGATTTGTTTCAAGAAATCACTATTCAACTATGGAAAAATTACAGCAAATTTAGAGGAGATGCAAAATTTAGTACATGGATGTATCGTGTAGCACTTAACACTGCAATTTCTTTATATCGTAAATCAACTAGAACTATACAAACACAAGACATTTCAGAATATTCATTTAAAATTAAAGCAGAGGATTATGACGACACAGAAGAGTTACAATTAAAAGCACTATACAGTGCAATACGTAAATTAAATGATATTGATAAAGCGCTAATCTTTTTGTATTTGGAAGATAAATCTTACAGAGAAATTTCTGACACTTTAGGTATTAGTGAAGTAAACGCTCGAGTAAAAATGAACAGAGCAAAGGATAAATTAAAAAAAGTATTAAACCCATAAATTAATGGATTTAGATAAATATAAAAAAGCTTGGGAAAATCAACCTGAAGAAACACGTAAAGTTTCTAAGGTCGATATATATAAGATGGCACACTCCAAGTCATCATCAATAGTAAAATGGATTTTTATTATTGGAATTTTAGAATTTGTTTTATTGAACTCTTTGTATTTTGTTGTTGATATGGAAGAGGCTTATAATGAGTACAGACAGCTTGGATTATACAACTTCATGTTTTATTCACAGTTTGTTCTTTATCCAATACTATTTTATTTTTTAATTAAGTTTTATTTAAATTATAAAAGTATATCTGTAGTTGACTCAACAAAAACTTTAATGGACAAGATTATTAAAACAAGAAAAACTGTAAAGTACTATGTTCTATTTAATTTGTTATATGTCTTTATTTTTGGAGTTATTGTTTCTATTGCTACACTTAAAACTCATCCAGAATTCAATTCTAAACAAATTTTAATTTCTATGATTATTACTATAGTAGTCTTAATTATTATGGTAGTGATTTTATGGTGCTTTTACCAATTACTATATGGAATTTTGTTACGTAAGCTGAATAAAAACTACAAAGAGTTAGCTAAACTTGAAGAATTAAACTAAAAAAAAGAGAGGTTGTAAAACAACCTCTCTTTTTATTTAAAATAACTTCAACTCTTCTAATAATTTCTCATGCATCTCATCAGTATAATCTAAGTGGGTAACTATTCGTATTTTTCCTTCTCCCATAGAAATTAACAAAATGCCTTTATCAGCCATCTTTTTCATAAAATCATCTGATTTTATTGAATCATCCACATAAAAAATAACAATATTCGTTTCAATAGGCTCTACCTTCTTTACATACGAACAACTTTCTAGCACCTTTCCTATTTCATTTGCTTTTTGATGATCTTCTGCTAAACGTTCTACTTGATTATCTAACGCATAAATTCCAGCAGCGGCTAAAAAACCTGCTTGTCGCATTCCTCCTCCAAACAATTTACGTACACGTAACGCTTTTTCAATATGTGCTTTACTCCCTACCAATACTGAACCTACAGGAGCTCCTAAACCTTTTGATAAACAGATTGAAATTGTGTCAAACAACTCTCCATACTGCTTCGGAGTTTCATTTTTTGCTACCAACGCATTAAACAAACGTGCTCCATCCAAATGATACGCCAAATCATTTGCTTTTGCTACTCTTTGAATCTTTTGTAACTCTTCAAAACCCCAACAAGCTCCTCCTCCTTTATTGGTAGTGTTTTCAACACATACCAAACGGTTAAACGGAGTATGAATATCATTCCTACCTGTTACTACACTTTCTAATTGTTCCGCTGTAAACATTCCTCTATTTCCATCAATTAAACAAGATGTTACTCCTGCATTAAATGCTGCTCCTCCTCCTTCATAGTTATACACATGCGCCCATTTATCACAAAACATTCTATCACCTGGTTGTGTGTGAATCTTAATCGCTGTCTGATTCGCCATGGTTCCCGAAGGAAAAAATAACGCAGCTTCCATCCCAAACATATCCGCTACTTTTTCTTGTAACAAATTCACTGTTGGATCTGCTTTAAAAACATCATCTCCTACCTTAGCTCTCATCATTGCTTCCAACATCCCTTGAGTTGGCTTTGTTACAGTATCACTTATTAAGTTTATTTCCATTTCTAACTACGATTTTTAAAATGTATTTTTGCATCTATGATTACACACGAACAGCTTAAAAATATCGCTGAACGAATTGGCAAGTTAAAAGGATATTTAGAGATTGACAAGAAGTTAATTGAAATTTCAAATGAAGAAGAAAAAACAGCAAATCCTGATTTTTGGAACAATCCGAAAGAGGCTGAAGCTATTATGAAATCTCTTCGTTTTAAGAAAAAATGGGTAGAAGATTACAATACTGTTACGGCTATGAACGACGATTTAACAGTTTTGTACGATTTTTATAAAGAAGGTGATGTTGAAGATAGTGAAGTTGGAGAGCAATATGAAAAAACAGCTACTTTTTTAGAAGATATCGAATTTAAAAATATGCTTTCTGAAGAAGGAGATAGTCTTAGTGCCACTATACAAATTACTGCAGGAGCAGGTGGAACTGAGAGTTGTGATTGGGCTGAGATGTTAACTCGAATGTACACTATGTGGGCCGAAAAACAAGGGTATAAAATAAAGACCTTGAACTACCAAGAAGGTGATGTAGCTGGTATTAAAACAGTTACTTTAGAGTTTGAAGGAGATTATGCCTTTGGATGGTTAAAAGGTGAAAATGGTGTACACCGTTTGGTGCGTATTTCTCCTTTTGATAGCAATGCTAAACGTCATACTTCCTTTGCTTCTGTATATGTATATCCAGTTGCTGATGATTCTATCGAAATTGAAGTAAACCCTGCCGATATTGAAATTACCACAGCACGTTCTAGTGGCGCTGGTGGACAAAATGTAAACAAAGTTGAAACGAAAGTGCAACTAGTACACAAACCTACTGGAATTCAAATTCAGTGTTCTAATTCACGTTCGCAGCACGATAACAGAGCTACTGCGTTACAAATGTTGAAATCTCAACTATACGAAATTGAATTACAAAAGCGATTGGCTGCTCGAGATGAAATTGAGGCGAACAAGATGAAAAACGAATGGGGAAGTCAAATTCGAAACTATGTAATGCACCCATACAAATTAGTAAAAGATGTTCGTACTGCCCATGAAACAGGAAATGTAGATGCTGTTATGGACGGAAATATCAATCCATTTTTAAAAGCCTATTTAATGATGATGGGGCAAAAAGAAGATTAGCTGTTGGCTGTTGGCTGTTGGCTGTTGGCTGTTGGCTGTTGGCTGTTGGCAAAATTAAAAAACTTTATAACTTTCAACTTTATAAACTCTATAACTTTATATATAAACTAACAATAAAATGATAAAAATATACCATAATCCACGTTGTTCTAAATCACGTCAGGGTTTAGAAATTGTAGAAAACTCTTCAAAAGAATTTGAAGTTGTAAAATATTTAGACAATACTCCTTCCGAAGAAGAATTAAAAGAAATCATCAGCTTATTAGATATTTCTCCTATTCAATTGGTTCGTAAAAATGAACAAATTTGGAAAGACAATTTCAAAGGAAAAGAATTATCAGATTCAGAAATTATCAAAGCAATGGTTGATAATCCAAAATTAATAGAACGTCCAATCGTTATTAACGGTAACAAAGCGGTGATTGGTCGTCCGCCTGAAACCATCAAAGAAATTATCTAACTATTTTAAAAGCTCTCAAAAATTTGGGAGCTTTTTTATTTTAACACAATTTAAATAACTAATTCTTTAGTTTATTAATAATTCCTTGTAAATTGCTCTCAAATTAAAAATTCATTCACTATGAAAAAAGTAGTATTAGGACTATCCCTGGCCTTCATTATTTCCACGGGGTATAGTCAAGCTTTAAAAGAAACACAACAAAAGCTAAACAAAAAAGAAAAAGTAACTGCTATGAACATTCCGACTGATCCTTCAGTTAAGATAGGAAAACTATCAAACGGAATGACCTACTACATCAAACAAAATCCGAAACCAGCCAACAAAGTAGAATTACGATTAGTTGTAAATGCAGGTTCTATTTTAGAGGATGATGACCAGTTAGGGCTAGCTCACTTTATGGAGCACATGAACTTTAATGGTACCAAAAACTTTAAAAAGAACGAATTGGTAGATTATTTGCAATCTATCGGAGTAAAGTTTGGAGCACACTTAAACGCTTATACAGGTTTTGATGAAACTGTATACATCTTGCCTATTCCAAGTGATGACCAAGAAAAACTAGAAAAAGGATTTCAAATTCTTGAAGATTGGGCGCATGGTGCTTTATTAGAAGGAAAAGACATTGATGAAGAGCGTGGTGTAGTTTTAGAAGAATACCGTTCTCGTAGAGGGGCTGACAGCCGTATGTTAGAAAAGTATTTACCAAAGGTAATGCATGGTTCTAAATATGCTGAAAGATTACCTATTGGTACTAAAGAAAACATAGAAAATTTTAAACACGAAAGTATTCGTCGTTTTCACAAAGATTGGTATCGTCCAGATTTAATGGCTGTTATAGCTGTTGGTGATGTAAGTGTTGACATTTTAGAAGAAAAAATCAAATCGCACTTTAGTAAAATACCAGCAGTTAAAAATCCTCGCAAAAGAGAAGTTGCTCCATTAAAAAATCACAAAGAAACTTTTATCGCGATTGAAGCTGATAAAGAAGCTCCTTTTGCTAGTGTACAGTTAATGTACAAAGATTATGATGAAGCAAAACCAGAAACAACTGTTGCTGATTACAGAAATTCAATTGTTCAATCGCTTTTTGCTGAAATGATTAACAATCGTTTAGACGAATTACGTAATAGCGAAAATCCTCCTTTTGTTTACGGATTTAGTTATCATGGTGGAACTTGGGCTCGTGGTAAAGAAGCTTACCAATCAAGAGCAAGTGTAAGTGCCGATGGTCAATTAAAAGGATTACAAGCTTTATTAGATGAAAGCGAGCGTGTTAAAAGATACGGTTTTCAACAAGGAGAATTAGATCGTGCAAAAATGAGCGTTAATGCTCGTATGGAAAAGGCTTTTAAAGACAAAGACAAAAGAGAGTCTAGTAGAATTATTGGTCAATATGTTAACAATTTCTTAGAGCAAGAGCCAATTCCAGGTATCGAGTGGGAATACCAAGCACACCAAATGTTAGTGCCTTCTGTAAAATTAGAAGAAGTAAATAGCTTAATTAAAAACTATTTACATGATGATAACCGTGTTGTAGTTATTACTGGACCTAAAAAAGTAGTAACTGAACAACAAGTATTAGATGCTTTAAACAACGTTAAAACTAAAGAGTTAAAACCTTACGAAGATAAAGCTGTAGCTGCTTCTTTAATTACAAAGCAACCAACTCCTGGTACTATTACTAAGATTACTGAAAACAAAGATTTAGGTACTAAAACGATGGTTTTAAGCAACGGAGCTAAGGTTACTTATAAGAAAACTGACTTTAAAAACGATGAAGTTTTATTTGAAGCAAGCTACTGCTTTTGCAAATAGCGGACTTTCTGAAGCAGGAATTAATGGCTTCTCTAAAACAGATTTATCTAAAATGATGTCTGGTAAAATCGTTCGTGTTTCTCCTTATATCGGTGGAATAAGTGAAGGATTTAGAGGTTCTGCTACACCTAAAGATTTAGAAGAATTATTCCAAATGGTACACTTGTACTTTACCTCTTTAAACAAAGATGATAAAGCTTTCAATTCATACATCAACAAAAACAAAAGCTTTTTAGGAAACTTATTGGCTAGTCCTAATTTCTTCTTCCAAAAAGAAATGAGTGATTTTATCCATGAAAAAGACCCTCGTCATACAGGTTTTCCTTCTCCTGAAAAATACGATGCTACTGATTATAACTTAGCATATAAAAAGTATCAAGAGCGTTTTGCAGATGCTGGAGACTTTAACTTCTATTTTGTTGGAAATGTTGATGAAAAGAAACTTGCTGAATACGCAACTAAATATATTGCTGGTTTGCCAGGGAAAAATTCAAACGAAAAATATAATGTTACTGATTTCAGACCTTTATCAGGTTCACACACTAAAATAGTAGAAAAAGGAAAAGATCCTAAAAGTAACGTTCGTATTACCTACCAAGGAGAAGCAAAATACAACAAAAAAGATGCTTTAGCCTTTAAAGTTTTAGGAGAAGTTGTAGGAATTAAGTTAATTGAAAAACTACGTGAGCAAGAAGGTGGTGTTTATTCTGCTGGTGCTCGTGGTAGCATAAACAAAATGCCTTACGGTTGGTATAACTTTACAATTGCATACCCTTGTGCACCTGAAAATGTTGAAAAATTAAAGAACATTTCTGTTGCTGAAGTTGCTTCTGTAGTTAAAAATGGACCTACAAAAGAAGATTTAATGAAAGCTCAAAAAGGAATGATTGCTGACTACAAAGAAGATCTTAAAAAGAATCAATTTTGGTTAAGTACTATTAAAAATGTAGACTACCAAAACAACGATGCTTCAGACGTAGCTTCTTTTGAAAAGAGTGTAAATTCTTTAACGACAAAAGATATTCAAAAAGTAGCTAAGAAATATTTAACTAACGGATATATCTTAGGAGTTTTAAATCCTGAAAAATAATTTTAAAAAAATTATAATTAACAAAAGCTCTCAAGAAATTGGGAGCTTTTATTTTTTTAGAAACCTAGACTCTAAAAAACCTAATCCGTAGCCATAAAACTGAGTAAGAGTTGTAACAACACTCAATAAAGCTACTTGTAGATTTTTATTTTGAATTAGAGAATCTAAAAAAATACAAGTAAAGTAAATTCCGTAAAAAGCCAACAATTGCCAATATCCAAAGAAAACTGCGATGATCGCAATATCAATTCCTATAATAAACAAACTCGGAAACCAATAAGTTAATTTAGCTGTTTCAGGATACATTTTATTTAAAATAGGTCTAGCTGTACCAAAAGCAAACGTTTGCTTAAAAAACTGTTTAATAGTACTCCTACGTTTATGATATACAAAAGCTTTAGCTATTAGTTGTGTTTCAAAACCGTTTTCCCACAAACGAAAAGTTAAATCAATATCTTCTCCTGCTTTCATTTTAGAAAAACCTTTTGTCTTACTAAAAGCTATCTGCGATAGCCCTAAATTGAAACTTCTTGGTTGAAATTTCCCTACAGATTTCTTCTTACCTCGAATTCCTCCTGTGGTTAACACCGAAGTCATCGAATAATTAATTGCTTTTTGTAAAGCTGTAAAATTAGGATGCGCTGCATCAGGCCCTCCAAAAGCATCCGTATAATTTTCTTCTAACGCTTTTTTTACTTGAGATAAATACTGTGGCGGAACAATAACATCGGAATCTAAAATAATAAAATAGTTTCCTGAGGCTCGCTCCATTCCGTAATTACGACTCGCTCCTGCTCCGCTATTTTCCTTAAAAAAGTAGTTTAGATTAAGTTGTGAAATGTATTTATTTATAACTTCTTCAGATGCATTTTCTGAACCATCTTCAACAATTAGTACCTCAAAATCGTCTTTCAACTCTTGTTTTGTCAAGCTTTCCAACAACTCATCAATTTCTTGAGGTCGATTGTAAACAGGTACTATTATTGAAAATTGTAGATTCATTACGCTAAAACTGCTTGATTGATTTGTTTAGCGATTCCATCCCAAAGTTGAATTCTTTTCTGTAGTGATTCTTTCGCGTAATATAACACATCATCCCACTTTTGCTGATCTTCACCACATAGTTCTTCTATCATTTGTAATGATAACGGTCCGTGTTCATCACCATCTAGCTCAATGTGTCTATTCAAATAATAAGTAAGTTTACTATATGAACTTCCTTCTTTCTCTTCCGTATTTTTTACAATTTCTAAAAACATATCAGGAATCACGTCTTCTCTTCCAAAGGTAAAACTTGATGCAATAATGTGTGCTTGCCCTGTTTTAATAACTTCAAAAGAAAAGTTTACGAAGTCTTTTACTTCATTAATAATCGAACAATTTTCTAGAGCTTGCTCAACAGGCTTTCCGTCAATAATACATGAAATAAAACTTGAAATTTGAGTAGTATTCGCTCCTGCTTGACGCATAGCATCAATATACATCTCAAAATGACTTTTAGGCTCTCCTAATTCGTTTACATCAGTTTCTTCTCCTAGCACTATTTCATTAATAAAACGTGCTGTTTTTGTATTTACAGCAGGTAACCAAGGTAAGGTTACACAAGTAAGCTCTCGCTGTAACGCTTTTAGCAATGACATAAAATCCCATACAGCAAACACGTGCGATTCCATAAATAGTTTTACATCATTAATATGTTGTAACGAATTGTATAATTCGTGCTCTTTTAACTGTTGTCTTAACGGTGCTAACTCCTTTTCTATCTGTAAAATATTGTTCATTTTGTAGCTATCAATAAAAAATGCAAATCTAACGATTTGCATTTAATTTTATATTCTTTCAGTACCTTTCGACTACGCTCAAGGTACAAGTTAATTTACTCTTCAGTAAATCTTTCCATTACTGCATCACTTACTCCCATATTAGAGAAACCTCCATCGTGGAATAAGTTTTGTAAAGTTACTTTTTTCGTTAAGTCAGAGAATAATGAAATTGTATAATCTGCACATTCTAACGCTGTTGCATTTCCTAATGGAGACATTTTTTCAGCATACGAAATAAACCCATCAAATCCTTTTACTCCTTGACCTGCTGTTGTTGGAGTTGGTGATTGAGAAATTGTATTTACACGTACTTTGTGGTCTCTTCCAAAGAAATATCCAAAACTACGAGCAATACTTTCTAAATACGCTTTATTATCAGCCATATCGTTGTAATCTGGGAATACACGTTGTGCTGCCATATACGTTAATGCAACAATACTTCCCCATTCGTTCATGGCTTGTTTGTTGTATAAAACGTTCATTACCTTGTGAAAAGATACCGCAGAAACGTCCCATCCTTTCGTTGTAAAATCGTAATTAGAATCTGTATAGTGTTTTCCTTTACGTACATTTACTGACATACCGATTGAGTGTAAAACGAAATCGATTTTACCTCCTAAAATTTCCATAGACTTTTCAACTAAGTTGTTTAAATCATCCATAGAAGTCGCATCAGCAGGAATAATTTCAGATCCGGTTTTTGCTGCTAAATCTTTGATACCTCCCATACGCATAGCGATTGGCGCGTTGGTTAATACAAACTCTGCTCCTTCTTCGTGAGCACGTTCAGCAACTTTCCATGCAATAGAATTTTCATCTAATGCTCCAAAAATAATTCCTTTTTTTCCTTTTAATAAATTATACATATTTTAAAATATTTTAGTCTATCGTTGTTTGTTTAGAAAGCAAATATACTCTTAATTTAATAATTCTTTTGCATGAGTTAAAGCACTTTCAGAAACGTCTTTTCCACTTAACATCTCAGCTATTTCTCTAATTCGTTCGTCATCTGACAATAACTTTAAATTAGAGGTTGTTACTCCTTTCTCTTCCCCTTTAAATACTTTATAGTGTTGCACACCTTTTGAAGCTATCTGTGGCAAATGTGTAATAGTTATTACCTGCATATTCGCTCCCATATCCTGCATTATTTTTGCTATTTTGTTAGAAACCTCTCCTGAAACTCCTGTATCTATTTCATCAAAAATAATCGTTGGTAATTGTATATTTTCTGATAATATTTTTTTGATGGACAGCATGATTCGCGACAATTCTCCACCAGATGCCACCTTCTTTAATTCACCAAAATTCCCTCCTTTATTCGCAGAGAATAAGAACTCTAAATTGTCTTTTCCATTGGATAAATAGTCTTCAGAAGGTTGTAATTCGATAGCAAAACGAGCATTTGGCATTCCTAATTCCGATAAAAGATATTCTAGCTCTTTTTTTAACTTTGGAATGACTTTATTTCGTGATGTAGTAATCATATTGGCTACTTCATCTAGTTTTTGAGCAACTTCTTTAATTTCTGCTTCCTTTTTTCCTATCAATCCTCCAGCGTCTTCAACTTGCGCTACTTTCTCACTTAACGACTCATGGATTTCTTGTAGCTCAGTTATCGTTGCTACAGAATGTTTCTTTTGAAGATTGTAGATTAACTGCAATCTATCATTCAACTCTTCTATTTCATTAGGATTAAACTCCACTTCTTCATTAGCACTTTCCAATTCAGTAACCACATCGTCTAACTCAATTTTAACACTCGTAACACGATTCGCTAACTCTTCATATTGTTTTGAATATGAACTTATTTTTTGCAATTTATTCTCTAAGGAATGTAATAAAATTTGAATTCCAATTTCTTCATTTATTGACACACCTAAAGCTTCCGATAAATTCAACTTTATTTCTTCAATATTGTTTAATTTATCTAGCTTTTCTTCTAAAACTTCTTGCTCACCTGCTTGTAATTTTGCGTCCTCTAATTCATTAAACAAGTGTAAGTTGTATTCGTACTGCTCTTTTGATTTTTCAGTTTCTTCTTGAAGAAATTTTAACTCCTTTTTCAATTTGTTATAGGCACGTACCCCTCTTTTATAAGAGGCTATTTTAGCTTGATTTTTTGCTAAAGCATCAATTACAGAAAATTGAAAACTCTCGTCCGATAACTGCAAGGTTTGATGTTGTGAATGAATATCTATCAGTTTCGTTTTTAAAGCAGAAAGCACCGATAAGGTTACAGGAGTATCGTTAACAAAAGCACGTGATTTTCCTGAAGGTAAAATTTCTCTTCTAATAATCGTCTCCACTTCATAATCTACATCTAATTCTACAAACAACTCTTGTAAATCATGACCTTCAAGTGAAAACTGTGCTTCAATTACACATTTTTTTTCAGTGTCTTTAAGTGAAGATAAATCGGCACGATTACCCATTACCATACCTAAAGCTCCTAATAAAATAGATTTTCCTGCTCCAGTTTCACCAGTAATAATAGATAAACCTTCTGTAAAATCAATCGATAACTGATTGATTAGCGCGTAGTTTTGTATGGATAAATGTGTTAACAAATTTTATTCTTTAAAAGGAATAAAAGTAAGGATTTTGATTGAATTATATCGATCAAAAACTAAAGAAGTCTATTGAATTTTCAACAGTTTATAAACTTTTACTTACTTAATATTTTTCCACTTATTTTTATAGGTTGGAGCAATTCTATTTAAAACAGTAAGCATTTGTGATTGGTTTTTAGACGGAATTCCATCTGAAAAAACATTTACGATTTCATCTCCTTTTGCATCTAAAAAAACACGAATCATGTAGTTTCCTATAGCAATATTAAATAGTTTATCTAAATCTAAAACACTTTTTTCTATAGCTTCTTTTGCCGAATTTTTATTATCTGCAAGGTTATCAAACCCATTACGGTGGTAGTTGTAATAAATACTACGTAGCGCGCTAAACTTTGAAGACAACAAGTTATCTATCAAAGCAAAACGATTTTGCTTACCAACTTCATTTTGCCACCCTGATTCTCCGCTAGATTGTGCTAACAACATAATACCTTCTGCTTGCTTTAAATAGCTTTCTCCTCCTTTTAAAGCAAAGGTATCAGCATCTACTCCTATGATCGTATACGCATAAAAAGCTATCATAGAAATTAAATTAGACTCGTAAACGGTTGGATTATAAATTAGCGGATCAAACTCATTATAACGAAAGTTAAAATTCGTGTCGTTAATATTTAAAACTGGCGTTGCATAGGTAGAGTTATAAACTGGTCGTGTAGACTGTACTTGCAAAGTACCTGAAAAGTTACTTCCGTTTTGTTCGTTTATAATAATATTAAATGCACAGTTAATGCGCTCTTGCTGTTTAAAGTTTTGGTTCGTCCATTGTTTATCATTGATAAACTCTGTTAACGCCTTTTGTAAGGTTTGATATACTTGTTTATTGCTGCTTTGTACTTTATCTGAATTGATAATTACCGTGGCATTTAATTCTTGTGAATGAGAAGAAAAAACAATTGAAAAAAGAAAAACTATAAAGGTTAATTTACGCATCTAATTTTTGTATTATTTCGTTAACGATATCTTTTGATACTTCTTTTTTTGACTTCAAACCGAATGATTTTTCGTTCAAATCAGCATCAATAATTGTAATTTTATTGGTGTCGGTTGCAAAACCAGCACCTTCATCACGTAACGAATTTAATACAATAAAATCTAAATTTTTGCGTGTAAGCTTACTTTTTGCGTTTTGTACCTCATCGTTCGTTTCTAAGGCGAACCCAACTAACAACTGATTTTTCTTAATTTCTCCTAATGATTTTAGGATATCTTTAGTTGGTTCTAACTCAATACTTAACGCTGCTTCCTTCTTTTTTATTTTTTGAGTTGCCACATTTTTTGGTCTGTAATCGGCAACTGCAGCAGATAACACTGCTACATCTACATCAGCATAATATTGATGACAAGCGTCATACATGTCTTCTGCTGACTTTACATCAATTCTATGAATAAATGAATGGTTTACTTGTTGATGTGATGGACCCGCAATTAAAAACACCTCAGCTCCTAAGTTAGCAGCTGTTTTTGCAATTTCAAACCCCATCTTACCAGAAGAATGATTTCCAATAAAACGAACAGGATCTATCGCTTCATAAGTTGGTCCTGCGGTAATCAATATTTTTTTCCCACGAAGTGGTAACTTAGACACTATATCTTTCTCAATAAAATCAACAATATCTTCAGGTTCGGCCATACGACCTTCACCTACCAATCCACTTGCTAATTCACCAGAAGTAGCAGGAATTAAAATATTTCCAAAACTTTGTAAGCTTTCTAAACTAGTTTTTGTTGATGGATGTTGGTACATATCTAAATCCATCGCAGGTGCAAAATACACTGGGCATTTTGCCGACAAATAGGTTGCTAATAATAAATTATCGCACGTACCATTTGTCATTTTAGACAAGGTATTGGCTGTTGCTGGAGCAATTAACATAATGTCTGCCCAAAGACCTAAATCTACATGATTATTCCACAATTCATTTTCATCTTCTTTATCGTAAAAAGTAGAATGAACTGGATTTTTTGATAAGGTGGAAAGTGTAAGAGGTGTTATAAAATCTTTAGACGCAGGAGTCATAATTACTTTGACTTCTGCGCCCGATTTTATAAATAAGCGAACTAAGTTCGCTGTTTTGTATGCCGCTATACCGGCGGTAACACCAAGTAAAACTTTTTTACCGCTTAGTACAGACATATTATTTTGTCTCTGGAGTTCTATAATAAACTTTACCATTTAACCACTCTTCTACCGCAATAGCATGTGGCTTAGGTAAACGCTCATAAAATTTAGAAACTTCGATTTGCTCTTTGTTTTCAAAAACTTCTTCTAAACTATCGTTATAAGTAGCAAACTCATCTAACTTATCTACTAACTCCTTTTTTAAATCAGAATTAATTTGTGTAGCTCTCTTTGCTATAATAGAAATAGCTTCATAAATATTATGCGTTGGAGCCTCGATAGCTTCTTTATTATAAGTTATAGTACTTAACGGCGCTTTCGTTTCTTTATAATCCATTTTTTAACCTTTAACTAATTGTTCTTGTTCTTTGTTTAATGTTGCTAACATTTCGTTTGATTCTTCCATGAATTTTGATTCTGGGAAGTTTCTTTTAAGCTTGTCGTACGCTTTTACTGCTTCTTTTATTCTTTCTGCTTTTCTACGTTGCGTACTTTTCATTGCAAAATCATGCGCTGCTTTTAAACGATAGTACAAAGCTTCTTCTTTATACTTGGTTCCTAAATAATCTTCTAATAAATTATCAAATGCAACGATAGCCGCCTTGTAATTTCTCGAATCATAATCTGCAGTTCTATAATATGTTTTTGCTATTTCGAAATATTTCTTTTCTAATTTAGAGCGTAACTCTGTGTAATATTTATTTGCCTCTTCTTGCTTGTCAGAATCTGGATAAGCATCTATAAACTTTTGAAAAGACTCTAACGCTTTGTTTGTATCTGTTGGATCTAAACTAAAACTAGGAGCTGCTTTATAATAACTTAATGCTGATAAAAAAGCCGCTTCTTCTTGCTTAGAACTCTTTGGGTAATTCCCAGTAAATCTATTAAAATAATAACCAGCTAAACTGTAGTTTTTCTCATTAAAATTAGATTGTGCTATCATAAATTGAATGCGCTCCATTTGTGGTTTTCCTCTGTATGAAGGTACAATTTTCTCAAACAATCGTAAGGCCTTTCCGTACTTTTGTGCTTCGTACATTTTCACAGCCATTTTGTATTGATCTTCTACAGTTCCTTTATTTAATACTTTTTGATACTCTCCACATGAAGTTAGTACTAAAAGCATCACAACAATATACGCTAGATTTTTCATTTTTTGCATCTGGCAAAATTAGTGATTAATTATGGATTATTAAAACGATTTTTTTACTCTAAAATAGAGTTTTACAAGAAACTATAAAATCTCTTATAATTTTTCAAAAAAGTTACTAAATGTTTGTTAATCTTATTGCTGAGCTGCAGCTGATGTTTGTGCTACAATTTGCTTTACATCGTTATCAAACAAGTACAAACCTCCTTTATCGTCTCCAATTAAATTAATTTTATCTAAAATATTACGTGCCAACGCCTCTTCTTCAATTTGTTCAGACACATACCACTGTAAGAAATTATGTGTAGCATAGTCTTTTTCTTGTAAGGTAATATGCACTAAATCATTAATTGATTGTGACACCATTACTTCATGATCAAATAATGTTTGAAACATATCTTTGAAAGATCCAAACTTTGCTGGTGGCTCTTTTAATTCTGAAACATGTGCATGTCCTCCACGTTCATTTACAAACTTTACTAACTTTAACATGTGCATACGCTCTTCATCAGAATGTGCATACATAAACTGTGCAACACCTTCAAAACCTTGAATTTCTGCCCAACATGCCATTGCTAAATATATTTGTGAAGACTCTGCTTCTACTCTTATCTGATCGTTTAATGCTTTCTCTATTACTTTTGATAACATATTTTCTGTTTTAATTGTAATCTTTATACAAAGATGCTAAAAAAAGACCACAATAACGAAATTGTAGTCTTTTGTATTTTTAAATTTTATTTAGAAAAATTACATCTTGTCAATAAAATCTGAAATTTCAGTTTGTAATTCTTCTGATGCTTTTACCAATGGCAAACGCACTTCATCTAAACAAATTCCTAATTTTTGTAATACTGCTTTGATTCCTGCTGGATTGTTTTCAGCAAAGATTAAGTTTACAATATCCATTAATTGATAATGTATTTCATACGCTTCTTTAGCTTTTCCTTCTAATCCTAACTGAATCATTTTTGAAAATTCTTTTGGTAATGCTTGTCCGATTACAGAAATAACTCCTGATCCTCCGGCTAAAGCCACACCTAAAGCTAAATCATCATCTCCAGAAATTACTAAGAAATCTTCTGGTTTATCTTTTAACAACTCATAATACTGTTGTTGGTTGTTTCCTGCCTCTTTAACAGCTACAATATTTTCGAAGTCTCTTGCCAATCGTAAAGTAGTCGCTGGCTCCATATTTTTTGCAGTTCTTCCAGGAACATTATATAAAATAATTGGTTTAGGACTTGCTAAAGAAACTGCTTTATAATGCTGATAAAAACCTTCTTGAGTTGGCTTGCTGTAATATGGCGCTACCGATAAAATTCCATCGATTCCAGTTAAATCTAACGTTTGTAATTCTTCTACAACTGTTTGCGTATTGTTTCCTCCAACTCCTAAAACTAAAGGTAAACGACCATTGTTTTCTTCAATTACAACCTTTATTATTTCTAATTTTTCTTCCTTAGTAATGGTTGCACTTTCTCCAGTAGTTCCATTTATTACTAAATAGTTTGTACCGTTTTCAATATTATAGTTTACTAACTTTCTAAGCGCATCAAAATCTACACTTAAATCTTCGTTAAAAGGAGTTACCAAAGCCACTCCTGTTCCTACAAACTTTTGCATTATATTTTATTTAAAATCGTTAGATATTTTTTTAACTCTTGATTTAAAACTGCTTCATTAAAACCTTCGTCAGACACAACAATATCGTATAATCTGTCATCAATTTCAGCAAAACCAGCTTTTAAATCTGCTTGCGACAACAAAGTTATTACATTCGTTAATAAGTTGGAGGTTTTTGTATAGTTTATAAGTAAGTCGTAATCATTTTTAACGAAATCTTTCAAATTGTCGGATTTTAAACTCGCTTTAAATCCTAAATCTTTTTCAGTAAAAAACTGTGGTGAAGGCTCTTCTTTCTTAGAATATTCTCTAAATACCAATACCGCAACATCTTCTTTTTTAAACGGAAAGTTGTTTGCTAAATTTGCTAACACAACATTAACCAAAGCCTCATTATCTAACAAAATCGCTACCTTTTTAACTTGAGAACTCTTGTGTGATTTTTTGCCTTGTTTAGCAATTAACTTATCGTATTCTTTTTGAATAGATTTACTTTTTAATGTACTTATCATGTATGAAAATTAGGGGTAGCTAATTTATTTATTTCTCTTCAATTTCTATCAATAAAAACTGATTCAATTGTTTACCATACACTTGAAAGTTATCATCTGAAGCTAGAATTAACGATTTATTGCCGCTTGTTAAGGTTGGGCCAAAAGTAATTGCTTCTATATTATCTATAATTCCGTCTGTTAGTTGATTTTCAACAGTACTAAAATCTAGTAATAACTCTTTTTTTAATGGTGTATATTTTTCATTTTTCAATGATTCTATAGCTAGTGTATTTGTTGAAGTATCATCAATTGTGGCTTTAAAAATTCTAACTACATTTCCATGACTTCCATAACCACTTTGATAAATTCTTTCGATGATAAAAAAATGATCTTTTTTATACTCTAAAATAGCCGTTACTCCATTTAAATTCACATTTCCCTTAGCAGGCTTATCAATCTTTTCTAATTGGTAAGCATACTGTTTAGTTGCTTCTTTTGTGTTCTTATCGTAATAAGTTATTCTAACAGGTGATTGTGTCTCATGAAATGCTGGTTCTTCTCCATCTGCCTCTAACGGAGCTTCCATTGCTACCCAAAAGCCTTTATCATCAATACTTTTTGATGAACCTTCAAAAACTCCATTATGTTTAGGTTTTGCTTCTGAAGTGGCTTTGAAATAATTTGGTATAACTACCTCATTTATAAAATTCCCTTTTGTATCTATATGAAAAATACTCGGATCTTTTTTATACTGAATTGAACCTTCACTTGTTAGATTAATAACTCCGTCTTGAATAAAAATAGACTCTAAATCTAACACATGGTTTTTAGTAAACTGATTAACAGTATCAACTACAATAACTTTTTCAAAACTTACCGATTGAATCGAGTCGTTTTTAACAACAATATCACCTATCAAAATCCTCGGATTTGCCGCGTCATCAACAACCATATAATATTGATTATTATAATAGTCGATTCCTGAAATCCCTCCTATTACGGTATTATCAATCTGTAAAGAATCTTTTACTACGTATTCATTTAAAAACTTAAGTGAGATTTTTTGTTGTTTACACGCCAGTAAACCAAAAACTGACAAGGCTATTGCTATTTTTTTCATACCTACAAAAGTATTGTTTTTAGTTTATGTAAGCATTAAAATTTATAGCGTCTAACCTAATAGATTTTATCAAACATGAAAGAACCTTACTTATACAAAAAGAGCGGTTTAAAACCGCCCTTAATGTTAATTTACTCCTATAAATATTTCTACTTCTGCATTTGTTGAATCCGACGCCATTGCTCCATAAATTTCATAATCGGAAGTATAAGCCCTATTTATTTCTTCATCCCAAATCTCCAACCATTTATTGTACACAATATTATTAGCTAAGTCTCCTTTGACTACATATTTTTTATATTTAGGAGCTTCTATTCTTTTACTCACCAATCCTTCGGAGATATTACCAATTTCATTTACCCTACAACCAATAATTGTTGTGTATGGATTGGTATAATCTGATTCATAATCGGTATACACAGCATATACTTCATTTGAAAATTTGTTAGGTATTTGTTCAGCTATATTTTCTGACATAAATCGCTGCCATAAAGCAGGTATATCTTTTGCTGCTTGTTGATTCTCGTTAGTAGTTCTTACTGAAATTCCAACAATGTAAAACGGTTCTTTTTGTTCTGTATTCATCTTTTGTTTTTTAATTTTCAACAAAAATAAACCCCCACTATGTCAACCCTATGTCAGGGGTATGCCATATTTTTCTTGACAAATTTTAAAGTACTCTTCCAAAGTCATTTTATGAGGAGGAAAAGTATCGTTTAAAACCTTCATGCTCTGAATACAATCTAACCTAAACACTCGAAATTCATTTCTCAATCGGCAATAGGCGATTAACAACCAATTTTCATTCGTACTGTATAAAGCAAAAGGTTCTATAATTCTTTCAGTAAAATTATTTTCAAGAGATAAATAAGCTAACTCTAGTAAATGAAAATTTGTAATTGCTGACTGAATTTGAATAAGATAATTACTCGATTGTTCTTTTTCAATATTTGCTCTAAAAGCAATTCTTTGAGATAATAAATCAGCTTTTCCTTTTTGTGAATACCTTAAAACTGCTTTGATTTTGGTAATGGCTTCGCTATACTTTTTTACTAGTGAAGCATCTTTATTTTTCAGAATTAACTGCTCTGCTGTTATCAGCGCATTAGCTTCTTCTTCTGAAAACATAATTGGTGGTAATTGGTATCCTTCTCGTAAGAAATATCCTTTTCCTTCTTCAGTAACTACCGGAATACCTGAACTTTCTAATGTTCTAATATCTCTATAAATTGTTCGCAAACTTACCTGAAACTTATCGGCTAATTCTCTAGCCGTTAGTAATCTTTTTGATTGTAGTAAAGTTACAATTTGAGTTAACCTTGTTAACCTCGGTTTTTCCATTAGAGCCTTACTTTTCTTTAGCTATTATTGCCTTAACAATTAAGTATTGAGAAACGATATACAATACTATAATAGCAATATTAAATAAGTGTTTTGGCGTATAAAAGTTGTTTAAAGCAATTAAACTATCAGATGCTATAAACAAAATTGCTCCCAGTAATAACCAAGAACTCGAAGTTGTTTTTTGCTGACGATAATGTAACAATGCCGCAGTACCAAAAGTTGAAATTGTAATTCCGTATACAATTACTGGCAATAACATATCACCTAAATTGTCATAAATCAATCCTAACAATCCTGTAAATAATAACACAAACGGAATTGCAGAGGTTATAATTTTTGTTGCTGAATCATTATGTAAAAAACTCGCAGTGATTTTAATGTAGATGATATGCGCTACTAAAAAAGCCCCTAAACCAAACACAAACAATTTCTCTTTATCTAATAGAAATACATCTCCCCAAAAAGAGAAAAACAAAGCTGACAACAACCAAAAACTTGGCTTTTTTACCGATACTAAATACACTACTGCAAGTGTTGTCATTAGCAACGGTTTAAAAATCATTTCGATGGTTTTGTTTTGAGTTATTACTCCATATACATCAGCAATAGCAACTAATAAAAACACTATGGAAGCTATGGTAATTTTAGTTTGTTTAGTCATTTTTCAGATGTTAGATGTTAGATGTTAGATGTTAGATGTTAGATGTTTAAATTTGTTCTTTTTACACTTACATCACAAATAATCTCATAAAATTTTTCACTTTTCACTTTTGAACTTTATAAACAGTTAAACCCATAAACAAATAAACTTTACTGTCTACTGTCTAAAACTATCCAATCATATCGATAAAATCTTGTTCAGAAATAATTGGAATTCCTAAACTTTCAGCTTTTGTAAGTTTACTAGGTCCCATATTATCACCTGCTACAATATAAGTTGTTTTTTTAGAAATTGAACTCGATACTTTTCCTCCGTTATCTTCAATCGCTTTTTTAAGTTCATTTCTACTCATTTGATGAAAAACTCCTGAAACAACAAATACTTTTCCTGCTAATTTATCGGTTTGCCCTTCTAAACTTTCTGCAGAAACTTCTAGCTGAACTCCGTATGATTTTAATCGATTTATCAATTCAATATTTCCTAAATCATTTGAAAAATCAATAATACTTTGTGCAATTCTATCCCCAATTTCGTCAACCGCAATAAGCGTTTCGAAATCAGCATTCATTAAATTATCGATTGACTTAAACTGCTTTGCTAACTTTTTAGCTACAGTTTCACCTACAAAACGGATTCCTAGTGCAAACAATACTTTTTCAAACGGAATTTCTTTCGATTTCTCAATTCCGTCAATCATATTTTGTGCTGATTTTTCAGCCATTCTTTCTAACGGAATAACCTGCTCTACTGTCAAGTCATATAAATCTGCGTAATTTTTTATCAATCCTTCTTTACGTAATAAATCAACCGTTTCACCACCTAAACCATCAATATCCATAGCTTTCCTACTGATAAAATGCTTGATTCTTCCTGTAATTTGTGGTGCGCAACCAAATTCATTCGGACAATAATGTTTTGCATCACCCTCTGTTCTCACCAATTCAGTATGACATTCAGGGCAATGCGTTGCGTATTGCGTAGGAACAGAATCTTCTGGACGTTTTGTTAAATCAACACCTACAATTTTCGGAATAATTTCTCCACCTTTTTCAACAAAAACAGTATCTCCTACTCGTACGTCTAGTTTTGCTATTTGGTCTGCATTATGCAATGAAGCTCTTTTTACAATTGTTCCTGCTAACTGCACAGGTTCTAAGTTTGCAACTGGAGTTATTGCTCCTGTACGACCTACTTGATACGTAATTTCATTCAACACTGTTGAAACCTGTTCCGCTTTAAACTTATAGGCAATTGCCCAACGAGGTGCTTTTGAAGTATATCCTAGTTCGTCTTGTTGCTGAAATGAATTTACTTTTACCACTACTCCATCCGTTTCATAAGGTAAGCTGTGGCGTTTTACATCCCATTCATTTACAAAGTCTAACACTTCTTCTATCGACTTTGCTAAAACAATGGTGTCTGGAACTTTAAATCCAACTTTTCTAGCAGCTTCTAAACTTTCAAAATGTGAAGCATATTTACGCTCTCGGGTTACTAGCTGATACAACAAACAATCTAACGGGCGCTTCGCTACTTCTGCACTATCTTGCAGTTTTAAACTTCCACTAGCAGTATTACGAGGATTTCTATACGGTTCTTCGTCGTTCGCAATACGTTCTTCATTCATTTTATTGAATCCGTCTAACGGTAAAATGATTTCTCCTCGCATCTCAAAATCATGAACAAAATCAGACTTTAATGATAATGGAATTGATTTTATAGTACGAATATTCGTAGTTACATTATCTCCTTGAAAACCATCTCCTCGTGTCACCGCTTGTACAAACTCACCGTTCTCATAAGTAAGATTAATAGAGGCTCCATCATATTTTAACTCACACGTATATTCAATTTGATCAGTTCCTAAGATCTTTTGGACACGCTTTTCCCAATCCAATAAATCTTCCTTAGAATACGAATTATCTAACGAGTACATCCTATGTTTATGAGTAACTGTTTCAAAATTTTTAGTTATTTCTCCCCCTACTCGTTGTGTTGGTGAATTTGGATCAAA
>NZ_JAPEHZ010000038.1 GCF_028823685.1 Tenacibaculum sp. L6
TGCTACCAAATGCTTTTTTAATTTTACCTTGTAAAGTCAAGTTTAAGTAGTTGTTAGTTTAGTGGATGTTTCCGTCGTAGTCTAATTTTAAGTTTTTCTTATCCCCATCTTTTCTTATTTGAACTTTAAAGACTTGTTTAGCTTTCCTGTCATCTCTGTAGGTAACAAGAAATATGTCTTTATGTATAATCCATCCAGGATATTTGTTGTTAATAGCGTCTCTAACTGTTTTTGGAAGTAGAATGTTTTTATAACGCTCTATAGAACTCATGATTTTTCCGTTAGAATCATAAGTAGCAGTAATTAACCCTGAGGTTCCTCCTTCTTTTTTGGTCTTAAAAATAACTTCATAAGCCTCAAACTCTCTGTCGAATATAGGTAACTCTGTAATGTCATACCTAGCTGCTTCGTTTTGTAAGTTTACAACTAATTCAGGTGTGTCTTCATGTTGAACTTCTTTAAGATAACTTAAATTTAAAGGTTTAATAGTAACGGGTTCTAAAATAATGTTCTTTTGAACATCATTTTGGGAATAAACTAGGCTGGTAAGACCTAGAAAAAGTAAACCAAATACTAATTTTTTCATGGTACTAAGTTTTATGGTTAAATAATTAATTAAGGAGTGTGAGCAATGGTTAATTTAAGGGTGTAACAAAATTAAGGACTAGGCTTAGATAGGAATATTAAAATTGTTCATTTTACTATTAAAAATGATTCAAGAGGAAGTTTTAAAATAAGGTTTAACAAACTGTTAAGAATGGTAAAAAGAAAAATCTCGCCTAAGCGAGATTTTTACACAACTAAAATTTAAACTAAGATATTTCTTAGTAAGCGTCTTCGTGTACAGCTTTAATAGCTCTACCTGAAGGTTCGTTTTGGTTTTGAAAGCTTTCATCCCAAGCTAGTGCTGTAGGGGTGCTACATGCAATAGATGGTACTGAAGGTACCGTTAAAGCAGCAGCTTCGCTAGGGAAATGCTCTTCGAAAATAGAGCGGTAGTAGTATTCTTCTTTCGCTCTAGGTGTTTGTGTAGGGAAACGGTGTGCGGCGTTTTCCATCATTTCATCGGTAACAGCGGTTTCAACTACTTGTTTTAAGGTATCAATCCAGTTATAGCCAACTCCGTCAGAGAATTGCTCTTTTTGTCTCCAAGCTACTTCTTTTGGTAAATAGCTTTCAAAAGCTTTACGTAATACCCATTTTTCCATACGTTCTCCGTTGATCATTTTGTCTTCAGGGTTAATACGCATCGCAACATCCATAAATTCTTTATCTAAGAACGGAACACGTCCTTCAATTCCCCAAGCCATTAAACTTTTGTTAGCACGTAAGCAATCGTATTGATATAACTTATCTAATTTTCGTACTGTTTCTTTATGGAATTCTTCAGCATCTGGTGCTTTGTGAAAATATAAATAACCTCCAAAAAGTTCGTCAGCGCCTTCACCAGATAAGACCATTTTTATTCCCATTGATTTAATTACACGAGCCATTAAATACATAGGCGTAGAAGCGCGAACAGTAGTGATGTCATAAGTTTCTAAGTTGTAGATTACATCTTTTATAGCATCCAACCCTTCTTGAATGGTAAAGGTAATTTCATGATGAATAGTACCTATATGTTCTGAAACTTTTTTTGCTGCAGCCAAATCAGGAGATCCGTCTAATCCCACAGAAAATGAATGTAGTTGCGGATACCATGCAGCATCTTTATCATCTGATTCTATACGTTTAGCAGCATATTTTTTAGCAATAGCTGAGGTGATAGAAGAATCTAGTCCTCCAGATAATAAAACTCCGTAAGGTACATCACTCATTAATTGACGGTGAACAGCAGCTTCTAAAGCATCACGTACTTCGTCAATAGATGTTTGGTTATCTTTAACAGCTTCATACTCCATCCAATCACGAGAATACCATCTTTGTAATCCATCCTCACGAGTGTAATAATGTCCAGGAGGAAAAACTTCAATTTTGTTACAAACTCCCTCTAAAGCTTTAAGCTCAGAAGCAACATAAAAAGTCCCGTGTTTATCCCATCCCATATATAAAGGAATGATTCCCATATGATCACGAGCTACTAAATACTCGTCGGTCATAGAGTCGTATACTGCAAAACCGAAAATTCCGTTTAGGTCGTCTAAAAACTCAACACCTTTTTCTTTGTATAAAGCTAAGATAACTTCGCAATCAGATTGTGTTAAGAATTCATGATGTTGTTTTAACTGTTTTCTAATCTCTTTGTGGTTGTATATTTCTCCGTTAGCAGCTAACACAAATCTACGGTCGTAACTAAATAGAGGTTGTTGTCCTGAAGCAGGATCAACAATAGCTAGTCGCTCGTGAGCCATTATTGCTTTTTCATCACTATAAATACCACTCCAATCTGGACCTCTATGACGAACTTTCTTAGCCATTTCTAAAATTTGAGGTCTTAATATATCTGAAGGTTGTTTTAAATCAAACGCACATACAATTCCACACATAATTTCTGTTTTTAATTAATTATTGCAATGCAAATAAACTAATCATGTTGTTTTGTGTAAATGATATTTTTGTTTTAAGTTTTAATTTTAAACTTAAAACTAAAAAAAAAGGGTTATTTGTAATTGTTTTTTAAGATAAAAGTTATTGTTGCTTGATTTTTTTAGCAAAAGGTTGATGTGTATAAAGTTAGGTTGAAGAGGTAAGAGACACACAGATTATTATTGTTAAAGTTTATGATTCTTTACTTGGACTAAAATATATTTGCCGCGGTTTTTCTTTGAAGAAAAGAAAATTAAAAGGGAATTAGGTGAAAATCCTAAACTGTACCCGCAACTGTAAGCTACGTCTATTTTAAGTAGATACTTATTATTTCTTACACCACTGTTTTTTTACGGGAAGGTAGTAATAAGATGTTAGTCAGGAGACCTGCCAAAATTTTATTTGTTGTTGTCCTTTCGGGATTAAGAGGATGAACAATAATACACACAAGCATTTAAAAAGTTTAATGTTTGGAAGTGTTTTTATTTTCTGAAATTTTAAATTAATTATAAAGATGATACGTATATACAGTATTGCATTGTTATGTCTATTTATGACATTTTTTTCTTGTTCAAGTGATTCAACAGAACATGAACCAACTCCAATTTATGATAATTCTTTTATTGTAGGTTATGAAGGTGAAGGAACAGTAATTGGGCACTTAGATGAAGATCAGATTTATACACCTAATGTGTATGAATCGTTAAATAAAAACACAATTTCTTTTTCAGAATATGAAAGCAAACTATTTACAGTATCACAATCAGGTCCTGATTTTGTTACAAAATTTGATTTGCAAAATTTAGCTGTAGAAAAAGTAGTAACAACTTCCGCAGTTACTGATCCTTCGTATTTAACAATGTTTTCTGAAACTGAAGGGTTAATGATTTCAACTGCTGGAAGTGGAAGAAGCAAAACATACAGTTTGTCATTTTTCAATATAAATGAAGGCATAAAAGATAAAATAGAAGGAATTTCAGATAAGGTATTGTTTTCTAAGTCGGGACTTTTAGTAGATGGTGAAAATATGTTAATTGCTGACGATAAAGAGTTGAAAGTATTAAACCTTAAAGATAGGTCATTAAAAACAGCAGTAACATTTAAAGATGTTATTTCAGGAATTTTAAAAGATAAGAACAACCAAATTTGGGTTG
Source organism: Tenacibaculum sp. L6 (assembly GCF_028823685.1). Lineage (GTDB taxonomy): Bacteria > Bacteroidota > Bacteroidia > Flavobacteriales > Flavobacteriaceae > Polaribacter. Next base: position 3,681 of record NZ_JAPEHZ010000038.1, read on the forward strand.
GAACTGAAAAAAGAGTAGGAGAAAAAGCACAATTTGTAAGTCTTGCTAATGATTATTCTGTAGCAGAAACAGTTACTCTAGATGGGGTTAATTTGTATAAAACAAGCATGCTTACAATGAACTCTTCAAGTAATACTATTTATTGGGTTGAGGTGAATACAGGTTCAATTCATCGGTTTAATACAGAGAGTAAAGAAGCAACAGAGTTTGTAAACCCGATGATGGATGGAGTGATGCTTACTACCATCGTAAGAGAGCATCCTACAACAGGAAAAATATATGTTTTAGGAGCAGAAGATTTTTTTGATACAGATAAAAGTGTGTTAGTAATTTATAACGAAGAAGCTTCTGTTTTTAAAACGGTAAAAGGAGTAGGAAATTCACCTATAGATATATTCTTTTCTAAAGAAGATTTTTCAATTAACTAATTTACTTTTTGTTACGGGCTAATTTTTTTAATCTAAAAAAATTTGTCAATTCAAAATCACTTTATACATTTGCATCATAATGATGAATCAACAATTAAATAACTGGTGGTGGAAAACTCATAACTTACGTTAGTGAGACCATCTTGTTATATCTATAATACAACGAAAAGGCTTATCTCATGATAAGCCTTTTTTTTTAGCCCAACCCAACCTTCCCAAAGGGAAGGAGAAGTAAAAAAAACAAACAATGAATAATCAAAAAGATAAAAATATAAACGAATCATTTTCCCCCTTAGGGGGAATAAAAAGGGGGCTTAAGTTTACAACAGTTTCTAAAAAACAATTGGCAGATATGGTTACGCCAGTAAGTTTGTACTTAAGAACAAGAGATAAGTATGCAAATAGTTTGCTGTTAGAAAGTTCAGATTATCACAGTAAAGAAAATAGCTATTCATTTTTATGTATAGAACCTTTGGTTACAATTAAGGCAGAAAATGATGAACTGTTGTTGTTTTATAAAAAAGAAGAAAAGAAAAGAGAATCTATACAAAGAGATTTTTATGAAAAGTTTGATGTATACAGTAATTTGATTGAAGTAGATTGTTCAGAAGAAATCAAATCATTCAACGGACTGTATGGGTACACCACTTTTGATGCGGTTCAATATTTTGAAACCATAAAGTTTAACTCAAAAAAATCGCCTTCTAATATCCCATTATTACAATACAGTTTTTTCCGATTTATTGTGGCTATTAATCATTTTAAAAATGAAATGATTTTGATAGAAAACATACCAGAAGGAGAAGAGTCTAGATTGTCTGAAGTAGAAAACTTGGTGAATTCTCAATCGTTTGCTCAATATGATTTTACTTTTCAAGGAGAAGAAACTTCTAACATTACAGATGAAGAATTTAAGCAAAATGTAGTAAAAGCAAAAGAACACTGCAAGAGAGGAGATGTTTTTCAGTTGGTATTATCACGTCAATTTCAGCAGCAATTTAAAGGGGATGAATTTAATGTGTACAGAGCATTACGCTCTATAAATCCTTCTCCATATTTATTTTATTTTGATTATGGAAGTTTTAAGTTGATGGGTTCTTCGCCAGAAGCACAAATTAAGATCGATGAAGGTCAAGCAGTAATCAACCCTATAGCAGGAACTTTCAGAAGAACAGGAGATGATGAGAAAGATAGAAAGCTAGCGAAAGAGTTGGCTAATGATCCAAAGGAAAATGCAGAACATGTAATGTTGGTTGATTTAGCAAGAAATGATCTAAGCAAGCACGCTACTAATGTAACCGTTGAAACCTATAAAGAAGTGCAGTATTTTAGTCATGTAATTCACTTGGTATCCACAGTAACAGGTAAAATTACAGGAAATCCGATAGAAATTGTAGGAGATACCTTTCCGGCAGGAACATTAAGTGGTGCTCCAAAATACAAAGCCATGGAATTGATTGATACCTATGAAAATCAAACTCGTGGATTTTATGGAGGATGTGTTGGTTTTATAGGGTTGAACGGAAATGTAAATCAAGCCATTGCGATTCGTTCTTTTGTGAGTAAAAATAATACCTTGTTTTATCAAGCAGGAGCAGGAATTGTAATTAATTCGAAAGAAGAAAACGAATTACAAGAAGTAAATAACAAATTAGCAGCATTAAAAAAAGCATTAGTGTTAGCAGAAAACATATAAGATGGATATACTAATTTTAGATAATTACGACTCATTTACCTACAATCTGGTACATTATGTAGAAGATATCACAGGAAAGTTACCTGATGTATATCGTAATGATGAAATTTCTGTAGAAGAAATTAAAAATTATGATGCTATTATTCTTTCACCAGGACCAGGGATTCCTGATGAAGCAGGTATTTTAAAAGAAACCATAAAAACGTATGCTGGTAAAATTCCAATTTTTGGAGTGTGTTTGGGTTTGCAAGCAATTACTGAAGTTTTTGGAGGCGAGCTAGAAAATTTAAATGAGGTTTTTCACGGAGTTGCTACAGAAATGAAAGTAACCAAGAGTGATACAGTTACCTTTAAAGATATTCCAGAAACATTTGAAGCAGCTCGTTACCATTCATGGATTGCTTCTCATATTAATTTTCCAGAGGAATTAGAGGTGACAGTAATTGATGAAGATGGAGGAATTATGGCACTACGTCATAAAGAGTTTGCCATTGAAGCAGTACAGTTTCATCCAGAAAGCATTTTAACTCCAGATGGAAAAAAGATGCTTCAGAATTTTATTGCTTTTGCCGAAAGCCAAAAGCCAAAAGCTTAAAGCCATTGACATGAAAAAAATACTAAACACCCTATTTGAACAAAAACGATTGACTAAAGAACAATCGAAAGAAGTATTGATAAACATCGCACAAGAAAAATACAATGCTTCACAAATAGCTGCATTTATTACCGTGTTTTTAATGCGTCCGGTTTCAGTTGATGAATTATCAGGATTTAGAGAAGCTTTGTTGGAGTTAGCGATTAAAGTAGATTTATCTGATTTTAATACCATTGATTTGTGTGGAACAGGAGGTGATGGAAAAAATACCTTTAATATTTCAACATTAACTTCATTTATTGTTGCAGGAACAGGGAATAAAGCAGCAAAACATGGGAATTATGGAGTTTCTTCTGCATCGGGATCGTCTAATATGTTAGAGTTTTTAGGATATAATTTTACAAACGATGAGTCAACGTTGAAACGACAGTTGGACGAAGCAAACATTTGTTTTTTACACGCTCCGTTATTTCATCCAGCTATGAAGGTAGTGGCTCCCATCCGTAGAGAATTAGGGGTCAAAACATTTTTTAATATGCTAGGTCCTTTGGTAAACCCGAGTCAACCCCAAAATCAATTGGTAGGTGTGTTTAATTTAGAAGTGGCTAGAGTGTATAATTATATGTTGCAACAATCCAATACAAATTATGGAGTAGTACATGCATTAGATGGATATGATGAAATTTCGCTAACAGGAGATTTCAAATTATTCACAAAAGAAGCAGAACAGCAAGTTTCTCCATCTGATTTAGGTCAAAAGCAAATTGCTCCATCCGATATTTTTGGTGGGAATACAGTGAAAGAAGCTGCCGAAATATTTGTAAATATTATAAATGGAAAAGGAACAGAAGCACAGAACAATGTTGTGTTGACAAATGCTGCCTTTGCCTTAAAAACTATTGATAAACATAAGAGCTTTGAAACTGCTTTTGAAGAGGCAAAAGATTCGTTGTTAGGGTTAAAAGCAAAAGAATGTTTACATTCTTTAATTACGAATAACTAATTCATAATTAAAAAATCATAATTTATAATTGAGATGACAATACTAGATAAAATCACTGAATTTAAAAAAAGGGAAGTAGCAAAAATAAAAGCTGAGGTTCCAGTTAAAAAATTAGTGGAAAGTCCGAATTTTAAAAGACAGCCAATTTCACTAAAAAAATCATTGTTAGATCCGTATTCAACAGGAATTATAGCAGAATTTAAACGTCAATCACCTTCTAAGGGAATTATCAACGATAAAGTAACGGTTTCTGAGGTTGTTGAAGGATATTTAGATGCTAACGTTGCAGCATTATCGATTTTAACAGATACCTCATTTTTTGGAGGTACCATGGCAGATTTGATGGAAGCAAGAACGATTAATGAGCAGAAACCTATTTTAAGAAAAGATTTTATTGTTGATGGATTCCAAATTGTTGAAGCCAAAGCTATTGGTGCTGATGTAATTTTATTAATAGCCACTTGTTTAACAGCACAAGAATTAAAAAACTACGGACAATTAGCTCATGATTTAGGATTGGAAGTCTTGTATGAAGTGCATACCCAAGAGGATTTGGATAAGATAGGGAGTTTAGACAACAAGATTATAGGAATCAATAATCGTAACCTAAAAACATTTGAGGTGGATTTAGAAAACTCAATAGCGTTGGCAAGTCAAATTCCTACAAGTGCGATAAAAGTTTCTGAAAGTGGAATTTCTAATCCAAGAATAATAACAGGGTTAAAAGAATACGATTTTCAAGGTTTTTTAATTGGGGAAAACTTTATGAAGACAGAAAACCCAGGACAAGCATGTCAAGAGTTTATTAATCAAATACGATAAAAGCCCACCCCAACCCTCCCAAAGGGAGGGAGTATAAATAAAAACAAAATATAATGAAAACTAAGTTAGGAGATAAGTATAAGGATCTACAGTGTCCCCCTTCGGGGGCTCGGGGGCTTAAAGTTTGTGGAATGAAGTTCACAGAAAATATTCAGCAAGTGGCTGAATTACAACCTGATTATTTAGGGTTTATTTTCTATGAAAAATCACCAAGAAATTTTGAAGGAATTATTCCTGACTTACCAAAAGAAATTAAGAAAGTTGGTGTTTTTGTTAATGAGTATGTAGAAATAGTAGTTTCATTGATTGAAGAATATAAACTAGATGCAGTTCAGCTACATGGAGATGAAACTGTTGAGTATATCAAGAAACTAAAAGAAGGGCTACGTCAAGCTGAACTTGATTCAGCTTCTCATAAGAAGAATCCGAGACAAGTTAGGAATGATGTAGAAATCATTAAGGTGTTTGGTATCAAAGATGAGTTCAACTTTGAAGCCTTAAAACCTTATGAAGAAGTGGTAGATTATTTTTTGTTTGACACAAAAGGAAAAGAACGAGGAGGAAATGGAGAAGTGTTTAATTGGGGGATTTTAAAAAATTATAATTCAACAAAACCTTACTTTTTAAGTGGAGGAATAGGTTTAGAAGAAATAGACGAATTGCAATCGTTTTTTAAAAGAGAAGCATCTCAATATTGTTACGCCATTGATGTAAATAGCAAGTTTGAGACAAAACTAGGAGTAAAATCAGTAGAAAAATTACAGAAGTTTAAGGCATTTTGCCAAGAACTTATAGCTAAAAGCTAATCATATGAAATTTCAACCAGACAATAACGGTTATTATGGGCAATTTGGAGGAGCATTTATTCCAGAATTGTTATACCCAAACGTAAAAGAATTAGAAGATAATTATATACAAATTATAGAATCAGAGGAGTTTCAAACAGCATACAAAGATTTGTTGAAGCATTATGTAGGGCGTCCAAGTCCATTGTATTTAGCAAAGAGATTGTCAGAGAAATACGGAGCTACTATTTATTTAAAGCGAGAGGATTTAAATCATACAGGAGCGCATAAGGTAAACAATACAATTGGTCAGATTTTGATAGCAAAACATTTAGGGAAAACCAAAATTATTGCTGAAACAGGTGCAGGACAGCATGGTGTGGCCACAGCAACGGTTTGTGCTTTAATGGATTTAGAGTGTGTTGTTTTTATGGGAGAAACCGATATTAAACGCCAAGCACCAAATGTAGCTCGTATGAAAATGTTAGGAGCAAAAGTAGTGCCTGCTACTAGTGGTAGTAAAACACTGAAGGATGCTACGAATGAAGCAATTCGTTATTGGATTCAGCATCCAGACACCTATTATTTAATTGGTTCTGTGGTAGGCCCACATCCATATCCAGATATGGTAGCACGTTTACAAGCGGTTATTTCAGAAGAAATGAAAGTGCAGTTGAAAGAACAAACAGGCAAAGAAAATCCTGATACCATTATAGCCTGTGTAGGTGGAGGAAGTAATGCGGCAGGTGCTTTTTATCATTATTTAGATGATGAAGAAGTTGAATTGATTGCGGTTGAAGCAGCAGGATTAGGAGTAGATTCAGGTGAAAGCGCGGCAACTTCTCAATTAGGAGAAGTAGGGGTAATCCACGGAAGTAAAACGATTTTAATGCAAGATGAATATGGGCAAATCGTAGAACCTTATTCTATTTCCGCAGGTTTGGATTATCCAGGAGTTGGACCCTTGCATGCCTATTTGCATGAAACGAAAAGAGCAAAATTTATGAATGCTACGGATAAAGAAGCACTAGATGCTGCTTATGAATTGACAAAAATAGAAGGAATTATTCCTGCTTTAGAAAGTGCACATGCCTTGGCGGTATTACCAAAAATGGATTTACAGAAAGATCAAGTAGTTGTCGTGAATTTGTCAGGTAGAGGTGATAAAGATTTAGAAACGTATATTAAGTATTTAGAGTAACCTGTCATTCCGAACGAAGTGAGAAAACTCATATAAATTTAGATTTAAACAACACAGAAAACAATGAATTCAATTCAAAACATATTCAATCAAAAAGAAAATAATTTGTTGTCTATTTTCTTTACCGCAGGTTTTCCAAAATTAGAAGATACTACAAAAATCATTGCCGAATTAAGTAATAATGGAGTAGATTTTATTGAAGTAGGTTTACCGTATTCTGATCCGTTAGCTGATGGACCAACCATTCAGCATAGTAGTGATATAGCCCTAAGAAATGGGATGAATCTCGATGTAGTTTTTGAACAGTTATCTTCTATTAAAAGTACAAACAACACTCCTTTGGTGTTAATGGGATATGTAAATCAAATTATAAAATATGGTGAAGATCAGTTTTGTCAAAAAGTAAAAGATTGCGGAATTGATACGGTAATTATTCCAGATTTACCAATGGTAGAATATGAAAATCACTATCAGCAGTTGTTTGAAAAATACGGAATTACAAATGTATTTTTAATCACGCCACATACTTCCGAAGAGCGTATCCGTAAAATTGACAGCTTAACCAAAGCATTTATTTATGTGGTTGCTTCAGCGTCTATTACAGGTGCGAAAGGAGAAGTTTCCGAAGAACAAATAGCCTATTTTAAAAGAATCCAAGCCATGAATTTACAAAGTAAACTTATTGTTGGTTTTGGTATTTCAGATAATAAAACTTTTACAAAAGCTTGTAATTATATGAATGGAGCTATTATAGGATCATCTTTTATAAAAAGCTTACAAAAAGGAAAAGAAATAAGAACTTTTATAAACTCAGTTATTAATAAGTAGTAACTTCAATTACACCATTAGCACCTCTAAGACCATAAATAGCAGCATCAGGGCCTTTTAAAACAGTTATTTTTTTAATGTCAGCTGGGTTTGTACTTGCAAAAGAGGCTAAGCTTACAGCTGCTTTATTTACTATAAATAAAGGTTCAACAGAACCATTTACAGTGTTAATTCCTCTAATAATTATTGTGTTGCCAGAAGTAACTCGCACTCCAGGAACTTGACCTCTTATATATTCGTAAATGTTTTTGTATTGAAAAGCAGATAAAGACTGTTCAGCTATAACATTAGAAGGTTTTTGTTCTGTAATGATGATGTTTTCTCCTGATTTTTTTAACACAATTCTATTGTATTTTTTGTCATAATAACTAATGGTATTTATACCATGAATAGGTGAAAAAGCAGTTATTTTTTTTGGTTTAATTTTAGTCGTTATTATTAAAATTCCTTTTGAATTAGTTCTTTCTTTTTGTTTGATGTTATCAAATAATATGATAGCATCTGATATAGGATTATTGTCTTCTCCTTTCACTATTATGTGAATTTCTTTTTGTTCTTGAGAAAAAGATTGGTTACAAATAATTAAAGTAAATACTAAAAAGATATATTTTATTATTTTCATAGAATGTTTTTTTTGCAATAAAGATATAAAAAAAAGAGTGTAATTGTTAAGAAATTGCTAATTTTTATGTAGTTATAGTCCTAAACAAGTAATTTGGTTTTTTTAAAACGAACAACATGACAAAAAAAGTATTTTTAGGACTTGCACTTTTAGCAGGGAATTTCTTGTCAGCTCAAACTACATTAATACGTAAACCAGCGATTAGCCCTGACGCTTCTCAAATGGCATTTAGTTATTACGGTGATATTTGGCTGTACAATTTTACTAACCAACAAACAAAGAGGCTAACAATTCATAAAGGATATGAAAGTGATCCTATATGGAATGAAAAAGGAACAGAAATTGCATTTTCTTCTAATAGAAAAGGAAATGATAATGTGTTTATAACTTCTGTAAATGGAGGAGTTCCAAAGCAATTAACATATTATCCAACAGCCAACATACCAACGGATTGGACAAAAGAAGGAGATGTTGTTTTTACTACAGGGCGTGTGTTAAGAGGACCAGAGTGGGATAAACAAATGTATGTGGTAAATGAAAAAGGAGAAACGCCTCGTCGTTTGTTAACAGCCTATGGAGAAATGGCGAGAGTATCTCCTAACGGGAAATTAATCGCTTTTACTAAAGGAGCATGTCGTATTTCTCGTGAAGATTATACGGGGTCAGCTCAACGTGATATTTGGATTTACAACACGGAGACAAACCAATACAATCAAATAACTACAAGTAATAAAAATGATCATTCACCAGCTTGGGATGCTTCAGGTAATTTATATTATATAGGAGCTGAAAGTGGGCGTTATAATGTTTACAAACAGTCAGTTTCTGCAAACGGAACAGCAAACGGAATAGCAACTCAATTAACAAAACAAACTAAAGACGGTGTTCGTACTTTTTCGGTAAGTAATAACGGAACTATTGTATATTTAAGTGGAGTTGATACCTACAAATTAGAGAACGGAAAAGCTGAAAAAATTGATTTAAAAATTATTTCAGATAATCGTTTTGCAGAAGAAGAAACAAAAACAGTTTCTAATGAAATAAGTAATTATGCTATTTCTCCTGATGGAAAAAGTATTGCTTTAGAAATTAATGGAGAAATTTTCGTAAAAGAAAACAACAAAGAAAAAAAGTACTCAAACAATGTAAGTAAGCATCCGTATAGAGATATCAATCCACAGTGGTTAGATAACAAAACAGTAGTGTTTTCTTCGGATAGAGACGGGAATTTTGAGTTGTTTAGCGCTGTGTCAACAGATACTTTAGTCGGATTACACCGTAGTTTAAAAACTAAAGTAGCAAAATTAACGAACAGTAAAGAAGATGTTGAATATTCATTAGTTTCTCCTGATGGAAAGAAGATCGCTTATCAAGTAGGAAGAGGTATTTTAATGATTGGTGATATTAAAAAAGGAAAAATTACGAATGCAAAAGAGTACTCTAATTCTTGGGCAGAAACTGAAGGTGTTTCATGGAGTCCAGATAGTAAATACATAGCGTATTCTCAAGAAGATTTGAATTTTGATAGTGAAATTTTTATTCAGTCGATAGCAAATCCAGCAATAAAAATGAATGTATCAATGCATCCAAGAAGTGATCGTAATCCTATTTGGAGTGCAGATGGTAAAAAATTAGCGTTCTTATCAAACAGAAGCGGAATCAACTATGATGTATGGATGGTTTGGTTGGAAAAATCTGACTGGGAAAAAACAAAGTTAGATCGTGAAGAAGGAGCGTATTATCCTGAGAAAAAAGAAGAAGATTCAAAAGATAAAAAGGATAAAAAAGCCAAGAAAAAAGTAGAAGTAAAAATTGATGAAGATAAAATTTATGATCGTTTAGTTCAAGTTACTTCTTTACAAGATAATGAGTATAGTCCTGTGTTTAGTGCAGATAGTGAGTTTATTTATTTCTCAGCTACTGATCCTGCAACACAAAAGAGAAGTACGTATAAGGTGAAATGGGATGGAAGCAAGCCTCAACTAGTAAAAGGAGTAATTAATGCAGGTAACTTCTCAGACAATAAAGGGAAAGTTTACTTTACTTCAAGAGGAAAATTAGCTCAGTTAGACACTAAATCAGATAAAATAACAAACCTTCCTCATAGCGCAACTTATACTGTAGATATTGAAAAGTTAAATCAACAAGTTTTTGAAGAAGGAATACGTGCTTTAACAGCTGGTTTTTACGATCCTGAATTCCACGGATACAATTGGAATGCTTTAGTGAAAAAGTACAAGCCTTGGGTATTATCAGCAACTACCCATGAAGATTATACCTATATGTTTAACTTACTTTTAGGGCAGTTAAACGCAAGTCACATGGGGTATAGAGGAAGTGCTCCAAGAAACGAAAGTGATAGAGTAGGAGTATTAGGGCTAGAGGTTGAAAACACCAAAAAAGGAGTGAAAATACTATATGTATTACCAAATTCAGTAGCCGATAAATCTAACAGTAAATTGAAAGTAGGTGATGTTATTACTGCTGTTAATGGTCAAGAGATTGGAAAGAATACTAATTTTTACAGCTTATTAAAAAACACGCAATCAAAAGAGATATTGTTAAGCTTAGCTGGAGGAAAAGAAGTTGTATTGCGTCCAGAAAGATCTCTTAGAAATTTACAATATGAAGAATGGGTAAATTCAAGAAAGAAATTAGTAGATGAATACTCTAACGGTCAATTAGGATATATTCATATTCAAGGGATGAACATGCCAAGTTTTGAGCGTTTTGAACGTGAATTAAAAGCTAGTGGTTATGGTAAAAAAGGAATCGTAATCGATGTGCGTTACAATGGTGGTGGATGGACTACTGATAGATTGATGGCGGTGTTAAATGTAGATCAACATGCGTACACAGTTCCAAGAGGTGCGGTAAATAGCTTGAAGAATCATAAGAAATTTGCAGATCACTACCCGTTTAACGAACGTGCTGTTTTATCGGTAAATACTAAGCCAGTGGTAGCATTATGTAACGAAAATAGTTATTCTAATGCTGAAATTTTCTCACATGCATTCAAAAGTTTAGGATTAGGGAAATTAGTTGGTCAACCAACTTTTGGAGCTGTTGTATCTACAGGAAGTAAGCGATTAGCTAACGGAAGCGTTCGTATGCCTTTTAGAGCATGGTTTGTAAAGAAAACAGGAGGAAACATGGAAAATGAAGCACCAGCAACTCCTGATTATTTAGTGAAAAACGCACCAGGATGGAAAGATAGAGGTGAAGATGCTCAATTAAAGAAAGCAGTTGAGGTATTATTACAAGACATTAAGTAATAAGAACAAAAAATAAGATCAAGCGCAGAGTTTAAACTCTGCGCTTTTTTTATTCCTATTTTTGCAAAATGATGCAGATTACAGAACAAGAATTGTTAGAAAAATTAAAAGTAAATTTTGGATACGATAGTTTTCGTTTAGAGCAACAGGCTATTATTGAAAATATTTTAGCAAAAAAAGATACCTTGGTTATTATGCCAACAGGTGGAGGAAAATCTATTTGTTACCAATTACCAGCATTATTTTCTGAAGGAGTTACGTTGGTTATTTCTCCATTAATTGCTTTGATGAAAGATCAAGTAGATAGCTTGAAAGCAAACGGGATTTCTGCAACTTTTTTCAATAGTAGTCAATCAACAGAAGAGCAACAACAAGTATTTGATGCGATAGCTTCAAAAAGCATAAAACTACTATACGTTGCTCCCGAAAGTTTATCATTACTTCAAAATGTGTTAAATCAAACGTATATAAGCTGTATTGCTGTTGATGAAGCACATTGTATTTCTGCTTGGGGACACGATTTTCGTCCTTCTTATAAACAATTAGCATTTTTAAAAAAATCATTACCTGAAGTTCCTATTGTGGCGTTAACAGCAACTGCTGATAAAGCAACTCAACAAGATATTTTAGAGCAATTAGCAATCCCCAATGCTACACAATTTATAAGTTCTTTTAATAGAGAAAATATTGCTTTAGAAGTGCGTCCTGCAAACGATAGAGTACAGCAAATCATTCAATTTATTAAGAAAAGACCTAATGAAGCAGGGATAATTTATTGTTTGAGTAGAAAAGCCACGGAACAATTAGCTAGTAAATTACAACAAAACAATATTGATGCTAAAGCGTATCATGCAGGATTATCATTTGAAGAAAGAGCTAAAACTCAAGAGGACTTTATAAAAGACGATTGCGAGGTAATTTGTGCCACCATTGCTTTTGGAATGGGAATTGACAAATCGAATGTTCGTTGGGTAATTCACTATAATATGCCTAAAAATATTGAGGGATATTATCAAGAAATAGGACGTTCAGGTCGTGATGGATTACCGGCGAAAGCCTTACTGTTTCATAGTTATGCAGATGTTATTCAGTTGCGTCAGTTTATAGAGAACACGGGAAATAAAGAAGTTCAAGAGGCAAAATTAGAACGCATGAAGCAATTTGCTGAAGCCACCGTTTGCCGAAGAAAAATATTACTGAGTTATTTTGGAGAATTAATAGAAGAGAACTGCGGAAATTGCGATGTGTGTGAGAATCCACCACAATTTTTCGATGGAACAATTATTGCACAAAAAGGGCTGTCAGCCATTTATCGATTACAAGAAAAAGAAGCAATGGGAACGGTGATTGATGTGTTAAGAGGAGCTAAAAATGCAGCAGTCTTAGATAAAAATTATGATAAGTTGAAAACTTATGGGGTAGGTAATGATGTTTCTTGGAGAGATTGGCAACATTATTTAATTCAGTTAACGAATCAAGGGTATTGCCAAATCGCCTTTCATTTGAATAATAGTTTGCAACTTACTGATTTTTCAAATAAAGTACTTTTTGATGGGGAAAAAGTACAGTTAACCACTCCTGTAGAGTTTCAAAAGGAGGTAAAAGAAGCAGTAAAAGAGAAAAGAAAGAAAGCTGTTAAAGATACCTTGTTTGAGCGTTTACGAAAACTTCGTTATCGAATTGCTCAAGAAGAAGATATAGCTGCCTATTTGGTGTTTAATGATGCTACACTTAAAGAAATAGAAAGAGAAAGGCCACAATCTGACGAAGAATTTTTGGCAATAAGTGGAGTTGGACAACGAAAATTAGAAGTTTATGGGGGTGAGTTTATGGAAGAGATTAAAACGTTTTTAAACGAAAAGAAACGAACTAAAAAGGATACTACTTTAGAAACCTTTAAGTTGTATAAAGAAGGATTAACCGTTGATGAAATCGCTGAAAATCGCGGATTAAAACCTACCACCATTTTTTCTCATTTATCTAAATTGTATTTAGAAGGGAAAGATGTGAGTTTAGATGAATTCATAGAAGCTGATGTTTTAGCGCTAGTGGCTAATGCTAAAAAAGTACTAAAAAATGAAACGGCCTTAAAACCCTATTTTGAGTTTTTAGGAGAAAAAGTCCCGTATGAAAAAATACGAGTAGGGTTGACCATTTTACAAAGGAAAAGATAGTGTATTATGAATGAGAACCTTTTTCCTATTGATGCTGATTCAGACGCTATTTTAAACTTACAAGAGAAGATTGAAGTATTAAAAGGTAAGATTGAAGAAGTAGAAATCAAGCTATTTCCTTTTGAACAATCGTTACGAAATGCAATTGCTGATTTATTAATAGAAGAGCGAGAGTTAACCATTTTATATAAAGAGCAAAAGAAAGCTAAAAAAGAGAAAAGGTTGGCACAAAAGCGAAAAGGAAAAAACTACAAAGAACCAATAGGTATTGTGCCTGTTTCAAAAAAAGAAGTAGCAGAAAAAACAAATCAAAAAGAGAAGAAAAGATTATATAAAGAAGCAATGTTGTATGTGCATCCTGATAAATTTTCGATGCAAGAAAATGAGCAACAAAAAGCATTAGAAACAACAACAAAATTGATTGAAATATATCAAAACGGAAGCTTTGAAGAGTTAGAGGCTTTTCATGCACACATTTTTGGAGGTAATACCACAATGAATTTTAGTAAAGACATTTCGTTAGTTAAGAAAACAACTAGCAATGCTACGTATTTAAAAAAGGAGATTGAGCGTTTAGAAAAACAACTAACCGATTTGTTATATAGTTATACCTATAAAGTTTTAACAACCTATAAAAACCCGCTGTCATTTGTTGATGAACTGAAAGCTTATTATGATGATAGGATTTTTAAACTCCGTAAACGAACTAGAACAAAAAAATAAAGCTCTTAGAAATTTCTAAGAGCTTTATTTTGCTTATCTGCAAACATTGTTTGCTACATATTTCGTCTGTATTGACCTCCAACTTCAAATAATGCTGAAGTAATTTGTCCTAAAGAACAAACTTTAGTAGCATCCATTAATTTTTCAAAAATATTTTCATTTTGAATGGCAGCTTCTTGAATGATAGCTAATTCTTGAGCTACTTTCTCTTTGTTAGCTTCATTCAGGTTCTCTTTAGTCTTGATTTGGAATTGTTTTTCTTCCTCCGTAGCACGAATAACTTCTTGTGGAGTAACCGTTGGAGAGCCTTTAGAACTTAAGAATGTATTTACACCAATAATAGGGAATTCACCAGTGTGTTTTAAGGTTTCGTAGTATAAACTTTCTTCTTGAATTTTAGAACGTTGATACATGGTTTCCATAGCTCCTAAAACACCACCACGTTCCGTAATTCTGTCAAATTCAGCCAATACAGCTTCCTCTACTAAATCAGTTAATTCTTCAATAATAAATGAACCTTGAATTGGGTTTTCGTTTTTAGCCAATCCTAATTCTTTATTGATGATTAACTGAATTGCCATCGCACGACGTACAGATTCTTCTGTAGGTGTTGTAATTGCTTCGTCGTAAGCATTTGTATGTAACGAGTTACAGTTATCGTAAATCGCATATAATGCCTGTAAAGTTGTACGGATATCATTAAAATCAATTTCTTGAGCGTGTAATGAACGTCCAGAAGTTTGAATATGATATTTTAACATTTGAGCTCTAGGGTTTGCTGCGTACTTATACTTTAAGGCCTTTGCCCAAATTTTACGAGCTACACGACCAATCACCGCATATTCAGGATCAATACCATTTGAGAAGAAGAACGATAAGTTTGGTCCAAACTTATTAATATCCATTCCTCTTGATAAGTAGTATTCTACGTAGGTAAATCCATTTGCTAAAGTTAACGCTAACTGTGTAATCGGATTCGCACCAGCTTCTGCAATATGATATCCAGAGATTGAAACTGAATAGAAATTACGAACATTTTTATCAATAAAATACTCTTGTACATCTCCCATTAAACGTAATGCAAATTCCGTAGAGAAAATACACGTGTTTTGTGCTTGGTCTTCTTTTAAGATGTCTGCTTGAACCGTACCACGTACTTGTGCTAAAGTATTTGCTTTGATTTCAGCGTATACATCCGCAGGTAAAATTTGATCACCTGTAACACCTAGTAATAACAAACCTAATCCGTCATTACCTTCTGGTAAATCACCGTTGTATTTTGGTCTGTCAATTCCTTTGTCGTCGTATAATTCTTTAAGTTTTGCTTCAACCTTTTTCTCTAGTTTGTGCTCTTTGATGTATTTTTCACAATTCTGATCAATTGCTGCATTCATAAAGAATCCTAATAACATAGGAGCAGGACCATTAATAGTCATAGAAACCGAAGTCATTGCATGACTTAAATCGAAACCAGAGTATAATTTTTTAGCATCGTCTAAACAACAAATAGATACACCAGCATTTCCAATTTTACCGTAAATATCAGGTCTGTGTCCTGGGTCGTTACCGTATAACGTAACCGAGTCAAATGCAGTAGATAAACGCTTAGCAGGCATACCTAAACTTACATAGTGGAAACGACGGTTGGTACGTTCAGGTCCACCTTCACCCGCAAACATACGTGTAGGATCTTCTCCTGTACGTTTAAATGGGTATAATCCTGATGCATAAGGAAACTCTCCTGGAACATTCTCTTGTAAGTTCCAACGTAATAAATCACCCCAAGCTTGGTATTTAGGTAGCGCTACTTTCGGAATTTGAGTATGTGAAAGTGATTCTGTATGCGTTTCTATTTTAATTTCCTTATCACGTACTTTAAACGAGTAAATAGGATCTTTGTATTTTTTTACTTTCTCTTGCCAGTTTAAAATGATTTCCCAGTTATGTGGGTCAAGATTTAGTTTTACTTTATCAAATTGAGCAAATAATAACTTTACAAATGGTTGTTCTTCCTCCTGAACTTGTTTCTGAATTTCATCTTGGTCAATTCCGTTTTTAGTAAGGAAAGGTTCCGTCACTTCGTTCGGAATGACAGATAAGATGGTTTGATAGATTCCGTATAATTTCTGAGCTACTTTTTCTTGCTCATCAACTTTTTTGTCGTAAGCGCGGTTGTTTTCTGAAATTTCAGATAAATAACGTGTTCTACTTGGTGGAATTACAAATATCTTTTCAGACATTTCTTTTGTAATTTCAAAAGTAGATTGTAAATCAGCTCCAGTTTTTTCAACCAATTTATCCATAATCGCTTTGTATAGCGAATTCATTCCTGGGTCGTTAAATTGAGATGCAATGGTTCCAAAAACAGGCATGTCATCCATATGAACATCCCATAAATTGTTGTTACGCATGTATTGTTTTTTTACATCGCGTAAAGCATCTAAAGCTCCTCTTTTATCAAATTTGTTAATGGCTACTAAGTCAGCAAAATCAAGCATGTCGATTTTTTCTAACTGTGTTGCAGCACCAAATTCGGGAGTCATTACATACAAAGAAGTATCAGAATGTTCGATAATCTCTGTATCTGATTGTCCAATACCAGAAGTCTCTAAAATGATTAAGTCAAACTCCGCAGCTTTTAAAACTTCTACCGCTTCGTTTACGTATTTAGATAACGCTAAGTTTGACTGACGTGTAGCTAATGAACGCATGTATACACGTTCATTGTTAATAGCATTCATACGAATACGGTCACCTAACAAAGCACCACCTGTTTTTCTTTTAGAAGGATCAACAGAAATTAATCCGATAGTTTTGTTTGGAAAATCAATTAAGAAACGACGAACTAATTCGTCAACTAAACTCGATTTACCAGCACCACCAGTACCAGTAATTCCTAGAACAGCCCCTTTTCCCGTTTTCCCCGAAGGGGAA
>NZ_JAPEHZ010000039.1 GCF_028823685.1 Tenacibaculum sp. L6
AACGTAGGTATTACTTGTTAGTTGTTTTTTTATATGCCTTTTAATTTGTTGTGAAGTAAAGTCTTTTTTGAGAACCCATTTAACATATTTGAAATTAGAATTTATGAAGATAACAGGTTCTTCAATTTTTTTTTCGAGACTTTGTTTTTTTATTGAGTGTATATCAATTACATTACCATTAGGCATTTTTATTTTGAAAACCCCAGTATTAAAGTTTTTATTAACTTGCTTTTCTCCTAATTTGTTTAATTCATCATTAGAAACCTCTTGGAGCTTCATTTCTTTTTTTATATCCTCAATGTCAAATTCAAAAGAAAACTCTTTTATGGAATTAATTATTTTTTGAATAGTTTGTTCGTAATTTATCATGTTTAGAACAGTTAAAATCTTTCAGAAAATGAGATGTAACAAGATGAAAACAAAAATTTATTTCAAAAAAAACTTTTGCCTACCAACGAAGTTAAACTTTTACAAGCTAGAAACCAAGATAAACTCTTCTAATAATAAAACCTCGCTTTTGCGAGGTTCATTACTAAAAAATAGTTTATTTCTAACAACACCCACCACCATCGTAATGATAGGTAGATTCTGAGAAAAACATATCGTCTCTTCCTAATGCTTTTAAATCCGAGGCTGTTTTATCACAAATCGCTAAGGGTTGGTTTTTTAATAAGGTGTGTCCTGCTCCGTCATCAAAATAATCTTCATCACCAAAGTAAATGGCAGCTTTACCTGTAAAGATACAAGGCCCGTCAGCAGGCATTGGATCTTTAATCGCTGCTACTTCAATCGACTCGATATAAATCAATTCATCCGTAGGATAATTTTTAGGATCTAAAATTCTATACGGTTTACGCGCTCTAATTTCAATGGTTCCAAAACCGGCATCCGTCAGCATTTTTACATATTCTGCAATCGGTAAACTTCCGCTTAAACATAAGGCACGTAAGCGTTCGTCGTTGCGTAAGGTTTCGTTCATTGGTTGCTCACAGGTAGGATCGCTCATTACCAGACGTCCGTGAGGTTTTAATACACGGTACATTTCAGCAATGGCTTTTTTCAGTTCTTCAGCTTTAAAAATATTGAATAAACAGTTTTGAGCAGCTACATCAATCGAATTATCTTCTACAGGTAAGTGTAAAGCATCACCTTTGCGTAAATCGACAAACTCACTTTTAAACCAATCGTTTTGCGCTTCGGCTTCCAAAAAATTCTTTTGAGAAGCTTCCAACATTTCATCTACCACATCAATTCCAATCACGCCGTTTTTCTGACGTGAGAAATACGCAAATTGTAATAATTCCATTCCGCCACCCACACCTACATATAATATTTTAGGATTGTTGGTTAAATCGCGTGCATGTACTGTGGAACCACATCCGTAGTTCATTTCTTGCATAATTTTTGGAATTTTTAATCCTGGTAGCTCCCAAATTGGGTTTGTTGTACAGCACAAACCAATATCAGGGGTTAAGGCTGCTTCTTTATATACATTTTTGGTGGTTTCTAAGTAACTCATCTTTTTAAGATTAAAGACCGCTTCGCTGTTAGATAAAAGAATAAAGACTTGTATTGTTTGTCTTGATTCTTGAGTCTAATAGTCTTGCTTCTATAAATTAGTAATTAATTCTTTAAAAAGTGTAATCATTTTAGGTTCAGCTTTTCCTGCAACTTCAATGATTTCGGTAATATCTACAGGTTGTAAATTTTTAGGATCGCACTCATCGGTTAATACCGAAACGGCTGCACACGGAATGTTGAGTTGTTTTGCTACGATAACTTCAGGAACAGTACTCATTCCAACCGCGTCTACTTCTAAAATTTGTAACATTCTGTATTCAGCTCTGGTTTCCAATTGTGGACCTACAACACTAGCGTATACACCTTCTTTCAGGTCTATGTCGTTAGCTTTAGCGATTGCTTTCATTTTTGTATTCAATTTTTTTGAATACGATTCTAGCATGTCGGCAAAAATATTTCCAAACTCATTAGCTCCTTTAAAGGCTAGGGGAGAACCTCCTTGTAAATTCAAGTGATCTTCCAATAGCATTAAGTCTCCTTTTTTGTAAGAAAGGTTGATAGCGCCTGCAGCATTAGAAACTAACAACGTTTGAATACCTAACGCATGCATGGTTCTGATACCATAGGTAACTTCCCATAAATTATATCCTTCATACATATGAAAACGCCCAGACATAACAACTACTTTTTTACCTGATAAAGTTCCGTAAATTAACTTTCCGGAGTGAAATTCTACCGTTGCTTGTGGAAAGTGGGGAATGTCTGCATAGGAAACTTCTTGCTCAATAGTTATTTCATTGATTAATTTTCCTAACCCTGTTCCTAAAACAATTCCTATTTCTGGGTTGGTAATTCCTTTATGTTGAAGAAACTCTTGTGTTTCTTGTAGTTGTTGTTTTTTTAGCATTTTGTATCGTGTTTGTCATTATGGGGAGTGACGGTTAGTTTAAAAATTGATTGAATATTGGGTTGTTTTTGATATCGTCAAAAACATCTACATCGTTTAAGGTTTCCAGCAAAAATACTGATTCGTTTTGTAAATCGTTTAAGGTATCTTTTCTAACAGTTGAGGTTCCCCAGTCTTTATGTTGAAAAATGTTTGCATGAAGTTTTTTCATACCTAATAAGTAATAACCTCCATCTTCTGCAGGTCCCATAACAACATCATTAGAATTTAATTTTTCATAAGCTACATTGATATGTTCAGAAGTTAACTCAGGTAAATCGCTACCAATAATTACAACTTTTTTATATCCAGTAGAAAAAGCTTGTTGAAAAGCATTGTGCATTCGTATACCTAAGTCGTTTCCATCTTGCAGGTGCTTTTGATATACTGAAGTATCCCAAATATCATTTTCACGAACTTTTACTGAGTAGTACACAGCTTTGTTGCAAGATAAATTTTGGGTGACTTGTTTTGTGTGTTCTAATAAGAATTTATAAATATCTAACGCAGCTTCATCTCCGATGGTTTTAGCTAAACGCGTTTTTACTTTACCTAACTCAGGATTTCTGGTGAAAATTAAAAGAAGATTTTTTGACTTTGGCAGTAAAGACATATTGTTTGTAAAGGTGTTTCGAAATTAATGTGTTATGCTACAGTTCCTTGGCAGCTGCTACCAGCCCCTGCGGTACATCCGTAACAATGTTGGTTGATAATGATATCTCTATTTTGTAACAATGCTTCGTTGTATTCAGAAATATGTTGTGACTTGCTTGCGACTTTTAAATTTAACATTTGATTAAAATCGCAATCGTATAAATACCCATCCCAACTTACAGATAAGGTATTAGTACACATTACATTTTCTACCGCCATAGGATTGTAGGCTTCTACTAACGAATACATATAATCTTCGTAGTTTTCAGAAGCAATTAAATAGTCTAAAAATCGGCTAATAGGTAAATTGGTAATTGCAAAAAGTGAATTGAAAACAATATCAAAATCTTCTTTTAAAGCTTTTTTAAAATCGTTTTCTAATGCCGCTTGATCTCCTGGTAAGAAGGCACCTGACGGATTGTATACCAAGTCTAATTGTAAACCAGTTCCTTCAATTCCATAACCCACAGCATTTAGCATTTTTAAAGCTTCTATTGATTTATCAAAAACACCGTCACCACGCTGCTTGTCGGTTTTTCCACGTGTCCAATGTGGCATAGAAGAGACCACATGTATATTATGTTTCTTGAAGAACTCAGGTAAGTCGTAATACTTCTTATTCGCTCTAATGATGGTTAGGTTAGAGCGAACAATAAAATCTTTGATTCCTGCTTTAGATGCTTCTTCTACAAACCATCGAAAATTAGGATTCATTTCAGGAGCTCCACCTGTTAAATCTAAGGTATGTGCTTCTGTTTTTCGAATAACCTCTAAACATTGTTCCATGGTTTCTATGGTCATAATTTCTTTTCGATCAGGACCTGCATCTACATGACAATGTGCACAAACTTGATTACACATGTATCCTAAATTAATTTGAAGAATTTCTAATTTTTTAGGACGTAAAGGAAACTGATTGGTTTCTTTGAGTTTTTTTGCAAACGTAGGTAATTCGCCATCAGCAAAAACCCCGTTTGATAAGATTTTAAGTTGGTGTTGCGTGTTTGCTAAGTCATTATTTCTTGCTAAAAGTGATTTCTTCATACTTACATTTCTAATTTGTTCACTTTGTTCATCATTTGAACTCCGTGTACTAAAGTAGCACCACTTTTAATAGCAGCTCCTACGTGAATGGCTTCCATCATTTCTTCTTTAGTGATTCCGCGTTGTAATCCGTCTTTTGTATACGCATCAATACAATAAGGGCATTGCTCGGTATGCGCAACAGCTAAAGCTATTAAGCTTTTTTCGCGTGCCGTTAAGGCGCCTTCTTCAAAGACTTTTCCGTAGTATTCGAAAAACTTGTTTCCTAATTCTTCACTCCACTCAGTAATTTTACCAAACTTTCGTAAGTCGGCAGGATCGTAATATGTTTTTGACATGTATTTTATTTTGGGGGTTAGACGAGACGTTTATTGATACTTTACAAGCAATATTATGAAAAGTATAGATACAAAAAAAGCCTTAACAAATTTGTTAAGGCTTTTGTACTGAAGGCGGGACTTGAACCCGCACGAGCATTACGGCTCATTGGATTTTAAGTCCAACGTGTCTACCAATTCCACCACTTCAGCATACTCTTTTAAAAAAGGCTTGAGCGAAAGACGGGATTTGAACCCGCGACCCTCACCTTGGCAAGGTGATGCTCTACCCCTGAGCTACTTTCGCGTAGTCATTTATTATTTTAATGAACGTGCATTACTGCGAATGCGGGTGCAAATATAAAACCTTTTTTTTAATTACAAAGCACTTTTTAATTTTTTTCAATTTTAATTCCAATAAAAATTTATGGTGGTTCAATAAGAATGGAATATCTTTGCAAAAATTTTTAAAATTAGAAGTGAATTCTGTTTCATCTGTACATACTAAACCCTCTGTAAAATCAATAGTTAAAGATTTTAAACAATTAACTAAAGTTGGATTATCTATAAGTGTAGTTTTTACATCGGTTACAGGATATTTATTAGGAGCAGAAACGATTGATTATACTACTATAATATTATTAGCTTTAGGGGGCTACTTAATGGTAGGGGCATCTAATGCTTTTAACCAGGTGATAGAAAAGGATATTGATGCAGTAATGCAACGCACAAAAAATCGTCCGTTACCTTCTGGAAGAATGTCTACGACCGTAGCATTAACTATAGCAACTCTTTTTACGATAGCGGGTATTGCAATTTTATATATTATAGATCCGAAATGTGCTTTGTTTGGGGCGATTTCTATTTTTTTATATACAAGTGCTTACACTCCATTAAAAGCAGTAACGCCTTTGGCAGTTTTTGTAGGGGCAATTCCTGGAGCGATTCCTTTTATGTTAGGGTGGGTAGCAGCTACAGGTAAATTTGGTATTGAAGCTGGATTTTTATTTATGATTCAGTTTTTTTGGCAGTTTCCTCATTTTTGGGCTATTGGTTGGTTACAGTTTGAAGAATATAACAAGGCAGGTTTGCACATGTTGCCAATGGATAAAAAGGACAAAGGTGCTGTGGTGCAAATTATTTTTTATACCTGCATAATGATTTTAATGTCAATTGCACCTGTGTTAAAAGTAACAGGAGATTTATATATATATCCGTTAACAGCAGTAATTATTCTATTATTAGGATTGTTAATGTTGTATTATGCAATACAATTATATAAAACAGAAAAAAACACTGATGCACGTAAATTGATGTTGGCAAGTGTTTTTTATATTACAATAGTGCCCATTATATATGTGGTAGATAAATTTTTACACTAATGAGTGAACAATCGTTACAAGAAGAATTAAAAGTAGCTAAACGTAAATCGGCTAAACCAATGCTATGGATTTCCATGGTAAGTATGGTAATGTTTTTTGCAGGATTAACAAGTGCTTACGTAGTAAGTATGAATCGTGAAGATTGGGTTACCTTCGATTTACCTCAGGCATTTTACATTAGTACCGTGTTAATTATACTAAGTAGTATTACGTTGTTTTTCTCTCAAAACTTATTGAAGAAAGACAATATTAAAGGTTCTTTCATCTTATTATTAGTTACATTGGTATTAGGTTTAGGCTTTGTGTGGTATCAATGGGTAGGATTTAATGAATTAAAAAATACAGGATTATATTTTACTGGACCTGAAAGTACAGTATCAACATCGTTTATAATAGGAATAACATTTATGCACGTTTTACACTTATTAGCAGGGGTGATCGTGTTATTAGTTGTTATTTATAATCATTTTAAAAAGAAGTATACATCAAGCAATATGCTTGGATTTGAACTAGGTGCAATCTTTTGGCATTTTGTAGATGTATTGTGGATTTACCTATTTTTCTTTTTCTATTTTATTAGATGATGAAAAATGCGTAATTTTGGCGCACTGATTAAACAAAAATTAACAAAAAGAGATTTATGGGAGCAAATATTGCTGTAAATTCTGACAACAAAGAGACCTGGGGCGGAGGTGGTGTAAAACCATTTGGCGCTAGTTATGGAAAAATGATGATGTGGTTTTTCATCGTATCTGATGCATTAACTTTTTCGGGCTTTTTAGCAGCGTATGGTTTAACACGTTTTAAGTTTATTGACTCTTGGCCTATTGCTGATGAGGTATTTACACACTTTCCTGGTTTACACGGTGTTCATGCGCCGATGTATTACGTAGCATTAATGACGTTTATTTTAATTGTATCATCGGTAACAATGGTGTTAGCAGTAGATGCAGGTCATAAAATGCAAAAGAAAAAAGTAGCTTGGTACATGTTTGCTACCATCGTTTTTGGTATTATTTTCGTAGGTTCTCAGGCTTGGGAATGGAAAAACTTTATTAACGGTTCTTACGGAGCTGTTAAAACTGCCGATAACCATATTTTACAATTTGTAAAAGACGGACATCAAATAGCATTGGCTGATTTTGTTCATAATGATAGAAAAGACGGAAGAGTTCAACACCAAAGAGAAAATGGATTGTGGTTTGTAGACGAAGCAACAATTTCTCAATATTCAGTAGCTCAAGTTCAAGAAGCTTTTAAAGCAGATCCTTCTTTATTAATTAGAATCGAAAGAATTAATCCTGAAACGAAACAAAAAATTGTTTTATCAAGAGAAGAAAGTATCGCTAAGTTAGCTACAGCAACAAAAGTTGTTGAAGGAGCAAACTTAATAGAGAACGAATACGGTAACCCTATTTTTGCTGATTTCTTCTTCTTTATTACTGGTTTCCACGGATTCCACGTATTTTCAGGAATTATCTTAAATATCATTATCTTCTTTAACGTTGTATTAGGTACGTACGAGCGTAGAAGAAGTTACGAAATGGTTGAAAAAGTAGGTTTATATTGGCACTTTGTAGATTTAGTTTGGGTATTCGTATTTACCTTCTTCTACTTAGTATAATCAAAAAACAATAGTAAAAATGGGTCACGCACACGAATCAAATACAAAAAGAATTTGGATTGTTTTAGCAATCTTAACCATAGTAACAACAGTAGAAGTAGTTTTAGGTATTATTAAACCTGCTGCTTTACACTTACACGGTTGGGGTACTAGTTGGTTAAACTGGATATTTATCATCTTAACAATAGTAAAAGCATATTATATTGCTTGGGCATTTATGCACTTAGAAGGAGAAAAACCATGGTTAAGAAGAGCCATTGTTTGGACAGGTGTTTTCTTAATATGTTATTTAGTAACACTAGTGTTAATAGAAGGTGATTACTTATACGATACATTAGCACCATTAGTAAAGTGGTAATCAAAATAAAATGAGAAAAGAGGTGGTGTTAACCGCCTCTTTTTGTATATAAGATTTAGTAAAATGGATAAAACAAGAAAATACATTGTACTGTTAGCGCTTTTTATAGTGCCGCTATTGTTTTATATTTTTTTGTCACTAGGAATCAATAATTTCGCAAAATTACCGGTGCTTACAGAAAATGTAATTGATATATCATCAGTAAGTAAACAACATCAATTTGATAAAAAAATATCAATTGTTACTTTTTTAGGAAAGAATGTAGAGGAAGTAAAAGGGGAATTATTCAATCTTAACGAAAAAATATACAAACCATTTTACGGATTTAAAGACTTTCAACTAATTGTAATAGCTTCTCCTGAAGTTAAAGACGATGTTGAAAAACTTGAAAAAGAAATTGGCGCTTATACCAATATGATTAGCTGGAAGTTTGTTTATGCGTCTGATACCGAAATTGAAGTATTGTATGATAGCTTTAAAACAAACCAATCATTAGATAATAAACTGCACTCATCTAAAGCTTTTATTATTGATAAGGAAGGAAATTTAAGAGGAAGAGATGATGATGAAGATAGCGCTGATGGAAAGTTGTTTGGGTACAATATGACTTCGGTAGCAGAGTTGAATAATAAAATGAAAGACGATGTTAAGGTTGTATTGGCAGAATATCGTTTAGCATTAAAAAAGAACAACGCAGACAGACAGATTTAATTAGACTTGAGTCATGAAAAAACAGAATTATTCTTACGTAGGTATTTCATTAATCGTTTTACTTTTCGGAATTTATGCTATTCCTAAAATTATAGCACACTTTCAAACAGCTAACTTGCACAAGTTTAACAAGGTGCCAGATTTTGAGTTTATCAATCAAGATGAGAAAGTAATTACTAATAAAGATTATGAAGGGAAAGTATATGTAGTTGAATTTTTCTTTGCTACATGCCCAACAATATGTCCATTGATGAATCAAAAAATGGTAGAAATTCAAAACGAATTTATGGGGAATCCTAATTTCGGAATCGCTTCGTTTTCAATTACTCCAGATATAGATACTCCACACCAATTAAAAGAATATGCTAAGAACAATGGTATAAACCATAAAAACTGGCATATGTTAACCGGAAAAGGAGACGATGTAGTCTATGAGTTATCTAACGAAGGGTTTAAGTTGTATGCAGGTAAAGGAGAAGTTAGTCATGGCGGATTCGAACATTCAGGATTATTTGCTTTAGTAGATAAAGATGGATATATAAGATCACGATACGATGAAAACGGAAATCCGATAATGTATTACAGAGCATTAGACGAGCATGGTTTTGGTGATCAAATAACAGAGTTGAAAGAAGATATTAAGTTATTATTAAAAGAATAACATGAGTACTACAGAAGAAAAAAAATATAAGAGGTTTATTACAATAGTTTCTATTGTGGTTCCTATTGCAGTAGCAGCGTTGTTTGGTATTAAAATACCGAATGTAGAACCGTTGTCGTTTTTGCCTCCTATTTATGCCAGTATTAACGGATTTACAGCAGTATTATTAGTTGCTTCTGTTGTGGCTATTAAAAACGGTAAAAGAAAATTACACGAGCAGTTAAATACAACAGCAATAATTTGTTCTGCGTTATTTTTAGTAATGTATGTGGCTTACCACATGACCTCTAATTCAACACCATTTGGAGGAGAAGGAACAATAAGGTATGTGTATTTTTTCATTTTAATAACACATATTTTATTATCTATTATAATTATTCCGTTAGTATTAATAACTTTTATGAGAGCGCGTTTAGGAAATTTTCCAGAACATAAAAAAATAGCAAAAATTACATTTCCATTATGGTTGTATGTGGCGGTAACAGGAGTTGTAGTGTATTTAATGATATCACCTTATTATGTATAAAAAACTTGTAGTATTAGCATTATTTTTGTTCTTTACATTAAACTCATCAGCACAGTGTGCCATGTGTAAAGCAGTTATTGAAGGAGATAATCCTTCGGTTGCCGAAGGAGTGAATAACGGAATTACTTACTTAATGGTTTTTCCATATATTTTAGTGGGAACACTTTTTTATTTTATTTACCGTCATAAAAAGAAAGGTAAAGAGTAATTTAATTTAGCAAAGTTTTTTGTAACAAATTATATTTTTAATCGTCATATAGAGGCAGTTAAAAATAGTTAACTGTTTTTTATTGTTGATTTTAAACTGTTTAAAGGTTTACTTTTTAATAATAAAATGATATATTTCTGTTTTTGAAATATCAACTAGCTAATAATTTAAACAAAAAATATTTGTCTTTTGAAAACTAAAATTGCACTATTCACAGCTATATTTACCTCATTAGCTGTTTTTTCTCAAAAACAATGGACCTTAAAAGAGTGTGTAGATTACGCTCTTAAAAACAACATAACGATTAAACAAAATCGGTTAAATGTAAATTTAGCAGAAAAGGATGTTGAGATTGCTAAAGGAAATTTCTTACCTGATTTAGGCTTTAGTAATTCCCATAGAGGATCTTTTGGATTGTCTTCAGGGGTTAGCGGAGTTAACACCAGTCAAGATAGGTATTCAACAAATTTCACTTTAGGAACTCAAGGAACTATTTTCAATGGTTTTAGAAACTTAAACACTAAAAAACAAGCTTTACTTAATGTTAAAGGGAGTGAGTTAGACTTAGCGAAAATAGAAAATGACATTTCTTTAAATGTAGTAAATGAATACTTAAATGTATTGTTTGCAAAAGAGAACCTTGCCGTGGCAAAAGTTCAAGCCGAAATAAGTAAAAAACAAATTGAAAGAGCAAAAGCTCAATATGAAGGAGGAGCAATACCTAAAGGAGATTTATTAAATGTAGAGTCTACAGCAGCTAATGATGTTCAAAATGTAGTTTTACAAGAAAACGCATTAAGTATTGCCTTACTTAGATTAAGTCAGTTGTTACAGATTTCTTCAGAAGATTTTGCCGTTGCAGATATTGAAGTAGGGTCACCATCAGCAGCTTTATTGTATGACAATTCTAGTGTCGTATACGAAAAAGCATTAACACAATGGCCAGATATAGAAAGGGCTGAGTTAAACCTTGAAAATGCAGATTTAGGAATAGAATTAGCTAAAGGAGCTTATTTACCAACATTAACCTATTCAGCAAATGCAGGTACTTCTTATTTTACAGTATTTGGAGAGCCTGATAGAAGAGTTATTGGAGTTGATCCAGTGACACAATTACCTATATATGAGTCTTATGGTTTTTTTAAGCAATTAGATAATAATTTAAGTTACGGAGTAGGGGTTTCGTTAAATGTTCCAATATTTAATCGTTTTCAAACAAAAAACAGAGTAGCTAAATCTACTATTGATAAAGAGGTTTCAGAACTAGCTCTTGAAAATCAAAAATTGCAGTTGCAACAAGAAATTGAAAGTGCTTTTTTAGATGCTAAAGCAGCAGCAAAAACTTTTGAAGCGGCGGAAATATCATTAGAAGCCCAAAAAGAAGCGTTTAAAAACGCACAGGTAAGTTATGATTACGGGTCAATGACTCAATTCGATTTCGATCAAGTTCGTAATCGTTTAGTAAATGCTGAAGGAGCAATGATTAGAGCAAAATATGATTATGTGTTTAAAACGAAAGTATTAAAATTCTACTATGGTGAATCTATCGTAGACTGATAAGAAAGAGATATTTATTGTTGGAAGAACCTCGTTAGATTTATGCTAACGGGGTTTTTCTTTGTATGACATACAATGATTTTTTATTCAACTTTATATAAAATGTATCTTTGCCAAAAATAATTTCAGTTTGGCAACAATCTTAAACATAGAAACAGCAACTAAAAATTGCTCGGTTAGTATAGCAAAAGATGGAGTAACCCTTGTTTTACAAGAGTTGAATGATGGTAATTATTCTCATGCTGAAAAACTACATCCATTTATTCAACAAGTGTTAGAGGAAGCTAAAATATCTTTCAATGATATTGATGCTGTAGCTGTAAGTAAAGGACCAGGTTCTTATACAGGTTTGCGTATCGGAGTTTCTGCTGCTAAAGGATTATGTTTTGCCTTTGATAAACCTTTAATTTCTATAGAAACATTACACTCTTTAGCTCACAAAGCTACTGTAGATAATGGGGTAATTGTACCAATGTTAGATGCACGTCGTATGGAAGTTTATGCGGCTGTTTACGATAGTAATTATAAGCAGTTAAGAGACATTAAAGCTGAAGTTATTGATGAAAACTCTTTTCAAGAATATTTGCCAGAAGGAAAAGTATATTTTTTAGGAGATGGGGCAGAGAAGTGTAAAGAAGTTATAACACATGAAAATGCTGTTTTTATTGACAGTAAACATCCTTCAGCAAAAGAAATGGCACAATTAAGTTACGATAAGTACAAAAAAAACGACATCGAAGATGCTCGCTTATTTTGAACCTTTTTATTTGAAAGATTTTGTGGTAACGCCCGAAAAAAAGCGTTAATTCTCTTTGTGAATTTCTACAGAGTGTGGATATGGAATTTCGATTCCAGCTTTGTCTAAGGCTATTTTAGTATTTTCGGTTACATCAAAGTAAACACCCCAGTAATCTTCTGTTTTACACCAAGGTCTTACAGCAAAATTTACTGAGCTATCTGCTAACTCTAATACATTAACCGTAGGAGCTGGTTCTTTTAATACTTTTGGGTGTGAAGTAAGAACATTCATCAACACTTCTTTAGTTTGTTTAATATCTGCGTCATAAGAAACTCCAAAAACTAAATCAACTCTACGAGTTCCTTCCGAAGAAAAATTAATAATATTTCCGTTTGATAAAGAACCGTTAGGAATAATTATTTCTCTGTTTGATAAACCAGTAAGTTTAGTAGTAAAAATTTCTATTTCTTTTACAACACCAGTTTCACCTTGAGCTTGTATTAAGTCGCCAACCTTAAATGGTTTAAAAAGCATAATTAAAACCCCACCAGCAAAATTACCTAAAGAACCTTGTAGCGCTAAACCAACAGCTAAACCAGCAGAAGCTAATATTGCTGCAAATGAAGTCGTTTCTACCCCAAGTTTTGCAATTACAGTAATTATTAAAAGGATTTTTAATGTCCAGTTTAATAAGTTGATTAAGAATTTTTGAAGTGTGATGTCAACTTCTCTTTTAATCATTACTTTTTTGGTGGTTCTAAGTAGTAGGCTAATAATATAAGAACCGACAATGTAAATAATAATAGCCATAATCGCTTTTGGAGCGTAGGTGACTATTAACTCTTGAAATTTTTCTAAATACTTTTCCATTAGTTATGGTAAATTTTAGTGATTAATAATTGATTTTATTAGTAGTGGTTGGTTTTTATCTATAGAATTAAACTAGCTAACGCTAATAAACCTGGGATAGACTGAATGGCAAAAATACGAGGTTTTTTTGTAGAAAAAGAACCATAAAGACCTGCAATAAATACACAGATTAGAAAAAATATAGCAACATCGTTTTTTTGTGAAATCATAGACCAGATTAAACCAGCTGCTAAAAAGCCATTATACAATCCTTGGTTGGCTGCTAATACCTTAGTTTCTTCAGCAAATTGTTTAGATTTTAAACCGAAAGTTTTTATGCCTTTAGGATGCGTCCATAAAAACATTTCTAGTATTACGATGTAAATATGAATCAAAGAAACAAAAGCTATTAAAGTGTATTGTAAACCATTCATAAATATTAGAAAATTAAACAAGCGGTTTCGAAAATAATTAATCAAAACCGCAATTGATAGTTAGTACATGTTTTCGGTTATTTTACTTCAAAAGTAACCTTAAGATTTACTCTAAACTCTGTGACTTCGTCATTATTTACAACCACACTTTGTGATTGCACAAAGGCAGACTTAATCCCTTTTACCGATTTTGAAGCTTGTTTAATCGCTTTTTTTGTAGCATCTTCCCAACTCTTTTCAGAGTTTGCTAAGATTTCAATAACTTTCATTACAGCCATAATTTCTCGTTTTTTTATAATTGTTATGTAAATATAAGGGTTTTGATCTTTTATTTTCCTTAAAATCAATCAATTATATTTTTAATGTTAAGTTAATGTTACGTAAATGTTTCAAATATGTAAAATTTTTGTATATTTGTGTTATCAGGTATTAACTTTAAAAGATTTAGATTATGAAAAAATTAGTATTAGCAGTATGCATGTTGTCGGTAGGGTTGTTACAAGCTCAAGAAGTAGAGCCAAAATATGAAGTAACAGGAGAGTTAGTGAAAGTCACGTATTATTACGAAAATGGTGCTATTAAAGAACAAGGTTTTTTCAAAGATAAAAAGTTAGAAGGTACTTGGACGTCTTTTGATACAAAAGGTAACAAAGTGGCTATTGGTCATTATGAAGCTGGTAAAAAAGTAGGAAAATGGTTTATGTGGAAAGAAGACGGTTTAAAAGAAATCGACTTTAAAGACAATACTATTGCTAGTGTTCAAACTTGGAAAGAAGAAACCAAAATGGCAGTTAAGTAAGGTTGTTACTTGAATAAAAAATAAAAAACCGAGCAATTTGCTCGGTTTTTTATTTTCTTCCAAAATCGGCAGGAATTTCGCCCCATGCCTTGGTTTCCCATTTTAACAATGGATTTTTATAAGAATTTTCTTGTAGCCATTTTTCGGCACGTTTTATTAAATCTAATATCTCTTTGTTAGAGCTGTCAAAAACAATATTTGTTCTGCATTGTTTCTTTTTAACCCAACTCATGGCAATTTTTGAATCGGAATAAATAGGATAAGTATCCATTTTTTTACTTTTTAGTAAAGCAATTCCGTGAACTAAAGCTAAAAATTCACCAATATTATTCGTGCCATTTTTAAAAGGTCCCATTCTAAAAATTTCTTTTTTACTGTGGGTAAGTACACCTCGGTATTCCATTATTCCAGGATTACCAGCACAAGCAGCATCAACCGAGATGCTTTCTAGAATAGGAGTTCCATATTTAGCTTTCTCTGTAGCTGATAAAGTAGGCTTTTTAGTGTCTTTTCCTTTGTATTCGTTATAACTTTTACTCAACGCAAGTTCTGCCTCTTTTTTATCGGCAAAAGCCTTGTATTGAGCTCCTGTGAAACCATCAATTTGTTTTTTACAAGCATCCCAAGATGAAAAAACACCCGTTTTTTTTCCTTTCCAAACAACGTAGTATTTTTTCTTTTTACTCATTTTGTAAAATTACCTCTTCAATCACCTTCGGAAAATGCTCATATTCTAACTCGTGAACTTTTTGAGCAATCGTTTTGTCTTAGCTTGGAAAATAATAGCACCTTCATCATAATTTTCATTCACATAATGGATGGTAATACCTGTTTCAGGTTCATTATTTTCTTTTACAGCCTTATGAACATGCATTCCATACATGCCTTTCCCACCATACTTTGGTAATAATGCAGGATGAATATTGATGATTTTATTAGGGAAAGCTTCAACAATTTTAGCAGGAATACGCCATAAAAAGCCTGCTAACACGATAAAATCGGCTTCTACATGCAAGAAATTTAAAACAGTGTCATCTTTTGTAAAACTTTCTCTATCAAAGAGCGATGCGTCTATTCCAAGTCTTTCGCAACGGTCAAAAACTTTGGCATGTTCATTGTTAGAGAGCACGTGAGTAACAATTGCAGTTTGAGTTGAATTGAAGTGTTTTATGATGTTTTCGGCGTTAGAACCCGATCCTGAAGCAAAAATTACGATGCGTTTCATGTTAAAAATCAGTTGTTTTGTTACTACAAAAAAAAGAATAATTATTAACAATGGTGGTATTTGTAGCAAAATATTCAGGTATTTTTTTTAATTTAGACATCACATTTTTGTGCAAAAGTTAGAATTAATAACTAAGATTTGTATTTTTGCCACGATTTTAAATTTTAAAACAAACAAATTATGTCAGACATTGCATCAAGAGTAAAAGCAATTATCGTAGACAAATTAGGAGTAGACGATAACGAAGTAACTAACGAAGCAAGCTTCACAAACGATTTAGGAGCAGATTCTTTAGATACAGTTGAGTTAATCATGGAATTCGAAAAAGAATTTGACATCCAAATTCCAGATGATCAAGCAGAAAACATTGGTACTGTAGGTCAAGCGATTAGCTATATTGAAGACGCAAAAAAATAAGATTATATGCAATTAAAACGAGTTGTAGTAACTGGACTTGGCGCATTAACGCCAATAGGAAACAATAAAGAAGAGTATTGGAATAGCTTAGTTAACGGAGTTAGCGGAGCAGCACCTATAACGTATTTTGATGCTGCCAAGTTCAAAACTCGTTTCGCATGTGAACTTAAAAACTTCGACGCGACTGAATTCATTAACAGAAAAGAAGCGCGTAAAATGGATAGGTTTACTCAATATGCAATGGTTGCCTCTGATGAAGCAATTGCTGATGCGAAGTTAAACTTAGACGAAGTAAACAAATTAAGAGTTGGTGTTATTTGGGGCGCTGGTATCGGAGGTTTAGAAACATTTCAAAACGAAGTGTTAAGCTATGCTGAAGGTGACGGCTCACCTCGATTTAACCCATTCTTTATTCCAAAGATGATTGCAGATATTGCTCCAGGAAATATTTCTATTAAAAATGGATTTATGGGGCCTAACTATACTACGGTATCTGCTTGTGCATCATCTGCAAATGCAATGATTGATGCATTAAATTACATTAGACTTGGTCATTGTGATGTAGTTGTAACAGGTGGTAGTGAAGCTGCAGTTACAATTGCTGGTATGGGAGGTTTTAATGCTATGCACGCTTTATCTACTAGAAATGAGAGTCCAGAAACAGCTTCAAGACCATTTGATGCTGAGCGTGACGGGTTTGTATTAGGTGAAGGAGCGGGAGCTATTATCTTAGAGGAATACGAACATGCCAAAGCTCGTGGAGCTAAAATTTATGCTGAAGTTATAGGTGGAGGGTTATCTTCGGATGCTTACCACATGACGGCACCACATCCTGATGGAATAGGTGTTATTGCTGTAATGAAGAACTGTCTTGAAAATGCTGGAATAAAACCAGAAGACGTAGATCATATCAACACTCACGGTACTTCTACCCCTTTAGGAGATGTTGCAGAGTTAAAAGCAATCTCTGAAGTTTTTGGAGATCATGCTAAAAACATTAATATCAACTCAACAAAGTCTATGACAGGACATTTGTTAGGTGCTGCTGGTGCAGTTGAAGCTATTGCTTCATTATTAGCCATGGAGCACGGTATTGTTCCCCCAACAATTAATCACACTAACGTTGATGAAAACATCAACCCAGAGTTAAATTTAACGTTAAACAAAGCTCAAAAAAGAGAGATTAAAGTTGCAATGAGCAATACATTTGGTTTTGGTGGTCATAATGCCTGTATAGCCTTTAGAAAACTAGATTAATCTTTTATGAATTTTCTTCGTAGAATTGTCAAACCCCAAAATAAGGAGGACGAAAACTTCTACTACGAATTAAAAGAGTTACTTAATTTTAAACCAATTAAGTTATCGCTTTATAAAAAAGCGTTTACGCACAGATCTCTAAAGTTAGTTGACAGTAAAGGAAACCCAGTTAACTATGAACGTTTAGAGTTTTTGGGAGATGCTATTTTAGGAACGGTAATCGCTTCTTACCTATTTAAAAAAGTGCCCGATGGAGACGAAGGGTACTTAACACAAATGCGCTCTAAAATTGTTAGTAGAGAGCACTTGAATGATTTAGGTAAAGATTTGGACTTAATTAAATTTGTAAAAAGTAATATTTCCAAAGAACATGTTAGTAACAATATTCATGGAAATATTTTTGAAGCCCTCATCGGAGCTATTTATTTAGATAGAGGGTTCAATTATTGTCATCAGTTTATTTACGAACAAGTTATAATGCCTTATGTAGATATTGAAAGACTTGAAGGTAAAATATCAAGCTACAAAGGTTTTGTTATCGAATGGTGTCAAAAGCAGAAGAAAAAATACAAGTTTGAGTCTTATGAAGATTCTGGTAATCAGAATAAGAAGCATTTTAGCGTACGTGTAAGTATAGATGGTAATATTATCGCAAAAGGTAGGGCGACCTCTAAGAAAAAAGCAGAAGAAATAGCTGCTAAAAGAGTGTACTACGCTATGCAAAGCCAAATGTTAAATACTTAACACTCACTTAAAAAACGTTTTCGAAAAATTTACACATTGTTTTAGATACATTCATTAATTTAGCAAAAAGCAAATAGTTGTTTTTATGCCAATTTATGAGGTAAATATTAATGATTTTTCTAACGATGATTACACGTTAATAGGCGTCCATACTACTTTGAATGACTATAGGTTAGCGTATTTGTTAAATAAACATTTACAAGTTAACTTTCGTAGAGCAAATTACGATTTAGATTTTTTTCAAAAGAATATAGAATCTTCATATGTTGTATACGAGTATACAAACACAAAATTAGATCAAGATTGGTTTTTAATATCCAACGTATTTAAATACACTCTTGAAGCAGAATCAATAAGTCTTTTTGGTCAAAGTGATTCAACTAGTTATTTGATTCCAGAAAAGAAAAAAGTTGATTTTTTTTTAAAGATAGAAGGAGAATTTGATTACGATTTTATAGTAAAACTAATAGAAAATATTAATCAAATTCCACAAATAATAACCTCTTATGAAATAGAGGTAAACTCATTAAAGTCGAAAGACTTTTTAATTTTTTAATAATATGCCACATAACAAGAAAACAAAAATTGTAGCAACATTAGGTCCAGCAACCAGTACTAAAGAAGTTTTAGCAGATATGGCTGCTGCAGGTGTTAATGTTTTTAGAATTAATTTTTCACACGCTGATTATGATGTAGTAAAAGAGCGTATTTGTCAAATACGTGAAATTAATGAAGAAAGAGGGTATAATGTAGCAATTTTAGCCGATTTACAGGGTCCTAAGCTAAGAGTAGGGGTAATGGAGGAAGGAGTAGAGTTAAAGGCTGGAGACACCTTTATTTTTACTACAGAGAAATGTGAAGGAACTCAAGAAAAGGCTTTCATGACCTATCAACATTTTCCTAAAGATGTAAAAGTCGGAGAAAAGATCTTAGTTGATGATGGGAAGCTGTTATTTGAAGTAGTTGCAACAGACAAAGAGAAAGAAGTTGTAACTAAAGTTATAGTAGGAGGTCCTTTAAAATCAAAAAAAGGAGTAAACTTACCGAATACCAAAATATCATTACCTGCTTTAACTGAAAAAGATAAAAAAGATGTTGTTTTTGCATTAGAACAAGAGGTAGATTGGATTGCACTTTCTTTTGTGAGAACACCAGAAGATTTACGTATTCTTCGCGATTTAATTAAGCAGAAATCACGTTATAGAGTTCCTGTAATTGCTAAGATTGAAAAACCAGAAGCGGTTGAAAATATTGATGCTTTAATCCCTTATTGTGACGGATTAATGGTAGCTCGTGGTGATTTAGGGGTTGAAGTGCCAATGCAAGATGTACCTTTAATACAAAAAATGTTGGTTCGTAGAGCTAAACAAGCGAGAATTCCTGTAATTATTGCAACGCAAATGATGGAGACCATGATTGAAAATTCGGTACCAACTAGAGCAGAAGTAAATGATGTGGCCAATTCTATTATGGATGGGGCTGACGCAGTTATGCTATCAGGTGAAACATCGGTTGGTAAACATCCAGTAAGAGTTATTCAAAAAATGACTGAAATTATTGGTAGTGTAGAGTTTTCAGATTTGATTGAAGTTCCGCAAGAACCGCCACATATTCGCACAAAAAGATTCATTACAAAATCGGTTTGCCACCATGCAGCACTAATGGCAGATGATATTAATGCAGCTGCAATCTCTACTTTAACGAATAGTGGATATACCGCTTTCCAAATTTCAGCTTGGAGACCAAAATCACATGTATTGGCATTTTCTTCTGAAAAAAGAATTTTAGGGAAATTGAATTTGTTGTGGGGAGTTAGAGCTTATTTTTATGATAGAGAATTAAGTACTGATGACACAATTGAAGATATTAATGAAATAGCAAAGGAGAAAGGTTTTGTAAAATCAGGAGATTTTATAATAAATCTATCATCAATGCCTGTTGAAGCCAAAGGAATGGTAAATACCTTACGTGTTTCACATATTGACTAAATAAAGACAATAAAACAAAAAAGC
>NZ_JAPEHZ010000003.1 GCF_028823685.1 Tenacibaculum sp. L6
CCAAGTAAACTTTAGTGTTTCTAAGGCAGATAATGCATGTAGTACAGACGGAGGAGAGATTACAGTTACTATTGCAGATGGAAGCTCACCATATACAGCTACGTTAACAGGAGCATTAGGATCAAGCTTTACTTTAACAGGAGTAAGTCCTTTAGTATTTAGTGGTTTAGTAGCAGATGATTATACAGTTTCAGTAGTTGACAGTAACAATTGTCCAGCAGCAGGAACCCAGAATATTACGATTAATCCTGACTTAGATTTCGATATTACACCAGTAAGCATTTTAAGTTGTGTTTCAGAACCAGAATATAGTATTGAGGTTAGTTCAGGAACAGGAAGCTACAGTTATGTAGTAGAAGACCCAAGTTCAACAAGTGTAGCAACAGGTACTATTGTTGCAGGAACAGGAGTAAGCGATAACTTTACTTTACCAGTAACTACGCCAATAGGAACATATACAGTTCGAGTTACTGATACCGGTTCAGGAAATTGTGTTGTAAATAAGACATTTGAAATAACAACACCAGTTGATCCAGCATTTACAGTAAATCCAATAGATGCTACCTGTAACGGAAGTGCCACAGGACGTATAGAATTAACAGTAACGGCAGGTTTAACTCCGTTAACATATGGTTTAGTTCAGACAGCAGGATCAGGTTTAGGAGCAGGTCAAGGAGTTTACGATGCAGGAAGCGGAGCATTTATTAATGTACCAGCAGGAACATATACAGTAACAGCAACAGGCGCAAATGGATGTTCAACAGACGTAACAGGAGTAGTTATAGGTGATAACCCACCATTAACGGTTGTAGCACCAACCGCAGTTCAGTTTGGATGTGCAACAGGAAATACAGTTAACAATGCTACTTTAAGTATTGATACAGCATCAGGTTCGGGTATTTCAGGTGGAAGTACAGTTTATAGTACAGTTGAGTTATACTTAGATGTTGCGCCATTTGGAGATTTCGATTCAAGTTTAGATACAGAGATTACAGCAGTTTCAGTATCAGGAACAGTTAATACCTATACAATAAATGATAGATCAGGCGGAAATTTCTATGTACGAGTAGTAGATAGCGAAGGATGTGAGAGTTTCTCACCAGTTGAAACAATCAATGCTTTTGATGAATTGCAAGACATTACACCGACCCCGAATGATGCGATAAGTTGTGTTAATGGCGGAGAGTTAATTGATATTGTATTTAATTCAAGTTCAGCAGTAACTGGAGCTACAGTAACAATTTCAGATAATACAGGAGCAACCGTTGAGACAATAAATAATGTTGATAGTGGTGTAAGTGTAACAAACACTACAAGATTATCAGCAGGAGTTTATACAGTAACAGTTACACATCCAGTAACAGGTTGTGAGTTAAGTGCAAGTTATGAAGTACAACCAGAACCTACCTTTGATGTATTAGTAAGTAATATTCAAAGAGCTTGTTTTGGAGGTACAGGAAGCGCAACTATAGATTTTAGTACAGCTACACCATATATAGGTGGATACACTTACGAAGTATTTGAAGTAGGTAACCCAACTGCTATTACATTAGGAAATGGTACAGGAGGTACTCCAGAAACAATTACTACTAATTTAGTAGCAGGTGAATATTATGTGGTTGTAAGTATGACGAATACACCATTCTGTGAAGCACAAAGTGAAAACTTTATAATTGAAGAACCAGCAACTGCCTTGGCATTAACTGGTACACCTACGTATTTTAAATGTGGTTTTCCTGGTTCTGGAGAAATCTTGTTAGAAGCTCAAGGAGGTTGGGCACCATATGAGTATCAATTAGTAAATGATTTAACACCAGCTACACCAGTTCAAAATTTTGATAGTAATAGAAGAATTACTGGGTTAATAGCAGGTAATTATACAGCAACAGTTAGAGATGTTACAGGTTGTGAAGAAACATTTACATTTACATTACAGCCAACTACACCTATGGCAGCAGATGTAACTGTTACTCCAAACTTATGTGAAGGAGAAAGAACGGCAACCATTCAAGTAACTAGAGTAAGAGGAGGTCAAACACAAGATGCAACTGTAAGTTATAGTTATATTTTAACCTATCCTGACGGAGTAACGCAAGTAGAACAGTTATCAAATACATTTAGTAATTTACCAGCGGGTACTAATTATACAGTAACTGTTAGAGATAATAAATATAGCTGTACGTATACAGAGCAGGTGGATATAATTGATCCTTCAGAAGTAGAAGCTTCGGCAAATATCACTGCAGATATAACTTGTAACAATGCTGCAACCGTAGTAGTGAGTGCAATAGGAGGTACAGGCGTTTATGAATATAGTAGCGATGGAGTGAATTTTGTTCCTAACAATACGTTTATAAACGTAAGTTCAGGTTCTCAAACATTCTATGTACGTGATGATAATAATTGTGAAGATACAGTTGTAGTAACGGTTAATGCATATGAACCTTTAGTACCAACTTTAGTAGTCGATTCAGGATTTGTTACTTGTAATGGAGATGCTAATGGAGTGTTATCAGCAACTGTAGCAGGCGGTTTCGGTAATTACGAATATCAATTGTTAGATGGTAGTAATAACCCGATTGATGGAACATGGACAACATCAAATACTTTTGGAGGTTTAAATGTTGGTACATATAAAATTAGAGTAAGAAGTACTAACAGATTTGGAGAAGTATGTACAGAAGATACTGCACCACATCCTATCGTAGAACCACAACCTTTAGTAGTTGCTGAAAACCATACAGATGTAAGTTGTTTTGGAGGAAACGATGGTACTATTACAGTATTAGCCTCAGGAGGAAACTTAACAGGATATGAATACAATATTAGTACAGATCCAACAAATAAATTTGTTACCGATAATGTGTTCAGAAACTTAGCAGCAGGTACATACACCATTACTGTTAAAGATAAGGTTGGATGTATTGATACTATTAATGTAGTTATTGATCAACCACAACAATTTACAGCAACCTTAGTAGGAGTTACAGAACAAACCTGTATTAACGATGCAACTCCAACAATAGAGTTAGATGCACAAGGAGGAACACAACCTTACTACGTAAGTATTAATAATATAGAGCAACCAACACCATATACAACGAATACAATTGTGTTAGGAGCTGCAGAAAACATCCAAGCAGGTACGTCTTACTACATTACAGTAAGAGATGAAGCAGGTTGTAATGTTGCAGATCCAATAAGAGTAACTACGGCTGAATCAGTAGATTTACAATTAACAGTTGACTTTGCATATACCTGTGAGGTAGGAAATATTATTAAAGCAATAGTTGATGAAGCATATAGAGCTAATATGTCTTACACATTATATGACGGAATAGGAAACCCTGTAGTAACAAATAATACAGGAGAATTTATTGATGTACCAGCAGGAACAGGATACTATGTTACAGCAACACATACAATAACTTCATGTTCTGAAAGTTCTACTAGTAGTCCAATTACTATTGAAGATATTCAAGCATTAACCTTAGATATTGATGATTCGGATAAGAATACTTTAATAGCCAATGCAGATTTTGGATTACCACCTTATGAATATAGTGTAGATGGAGGTGATTTTGGATCAGATAATGAATTCTTAATCTTACAAACAAAAGACTATACCATAACAGTTAGAGATGCTAGAGGTTGTGAGGTAACGTTAACAGTAAGAGGAGAGTATATTACTATTTTTGTACCTAATTTATTTACACCTGACGGTGATGGAACAAATGATTATTGGTATCCTCGTGAAGTAGAAGATTACCACGATATCAAAGTGTTTATTTACGATAGGTATGCACGTAACATCGCAGACTTTAAAGGTACTGTAGAAGGATGGGACGGTACTTACGATGGTAAACCATTGCCGTCAGGAGATTATTGGTATACTATTTACTATAAAGAGTTATCAGGTCAAGAGAAGAAAATAATGGGACATTTTACACTATATAGAAAGTAAAAAAATGAGAAAAATATTAATAATTTTAGTTGTAGTGTTTTGTAATATAAAAGGTACTGCACAAGAAATAGAATTACCACAATACGTAAATCACTTAGCAGATAACCCGTTTTTAATTTCCCCAACCTATGCAGGTATAGGAACAGGCTTACAGGTTAGATTAAATGGAGTAAGCCAGTGGATTGGAGTTAAAGATGCACCAGATACACAGTCATTAACAGTTGAAGCACGTATCGCAGATACTTTTGGTGGAGGAATAACGATATTTAATGACAGTAATGGATTTACTACACAGAAAGGAGCAAAACTATCGTTTGCAAGTCACTTAACATTAAGTGACTTTCATGACAGTTTTTTATCATTTGCATTAAGCTACAGTTTTATTCAATTTGGAATTGACACTTCAAATAGTAATGTAACAGATATTGAAGATGTACCTTCAATACAAGAAAATCACTCAAATTTTGATGTAGGTTTGCTATATCGTTATGAAGGGTTTAGTATTACAGCCAATGTAGTAAATATCTTAAATAGAGATATTAAGAATTTTAGAACTGGAGATCCGGAAGAACTTAGAAAATATACCGTATTTACTTCTTATACTCTTTCAAGAATAAGTAGAAACTATGAACTTGAACCTTCTATTCTTTATGAGTATAGAGAAGCTACAGGACGTTCTAAAACAGATATGAATATTAAAGCAAGAAGAGGAATTAGAGATGGATATGTTTGGGCTGGTTTAAGTTATACGTTCTTAAATGACCAGTTTTTTCAACCAAATGCTATTGCACCATTGCTTGGTTTAAAGAAAAATAATCTTTATTTATCATATGGGTTTAGCATCAATATGAATAAAACACAAGATTATAATTACG
Organism: Tenacibaculum sp. L6; assembly: GCF_028823685.1. Taxonomy (GTDB): domain Bacteria; phylum Bacteroidota; class Bacteroidia; order Flavobacteriales; family Flavobacteriaceae; genus Polaribacter. Next base: position 4,840 of record NZ_JAPEHZ010000003.1, read on the forward strand.
GAACACACATGATTACACTAGGGTTTGATTATGAAAGAAGACCAAGTTTAGCACGTTGTACACAAAAAATGATCATGTTTTAAAAGATAAAATCTAAAACATACAAGACAGTCTCGAAAGTATGTCATTTCTAGCGAAGTCGAGAAATCTGATTCTCTTAATTCGTGAAATGACAATATTTAGTACTTTTGAGACTGTCTTTTTTTGATTACATGGAAAACAATAATAACGACACATCAATAAATCTTAACAAGTACATTAGTAGTACAGGTATTTGTTCACGTCGTGAAGCAGAACGCTTTATTACTGAGGGAAGAGTAACTATAAACGGTAAACCTACACAGTTAGGAAATAGAGTACATGAAGGAGATGTGGTAAAAATTGATGGAAAACCATTAAAAGAAAAACCTAAAACTATTTATATAGCGTTAAACAAACCAGTAGGAATTGTTTGTACTACTGATAGTAAAGAACGTAAAAATATCGTGAAATTTGTGGGGCATCCACAACGATTATTTCCTATTGGACGTTTAGATAAACCTTCAGAAGGATTAATTTTTTTAACCAATGATGGTGATATTGTAAACAAAATATTACGAGCAGGGAATAACCATGAAAAAGAATACATTGTTTCGGTTAACAAACCTTTTGATGAGCGTTTTATGAAACGAATGAGTAACGGAATCCCTATTTTAGGAACAGTTACCAAAAAATGTAAAGTAGAACGTATTAATGATACTACTTTTAAAATAATTTTAGTACAAGGTTTAAATCGTCAAATTCGACGTATGTGTGAATACTTAGGTTACGAAGTAAAAAAACTCAAGCGTACACGTATTATGAATGTAACTTTAGGAAACTTAAAAGTAGGAGAGTGGAGAGAGTTAACATCCAAAGAAATGGATGAAATTAATAAACTCGTAGCGGGTTCGTCAAAAACATACGAAGAATCGGAAAAAAAAAATCAAAAAGCCTCTCCTCAAAAAAACAAACAATCAAAGAAGAGAGCAGATTTTAAATCCAAGTTTGGAAGAAGAAGAAAAAATTAAAAATTAGTAATAAGAAACTTTTAACTATCTACTTTTAAACATTCAACTTACATGTGTATCTTTGCCACTTATGCAATTTGACTTAAAAATAACCGACCCTAAAAGTAAAGCACGTGCAGGCGTTATTACTACTGATCACGGAACTATAGAAACTCCAATATTTATGCCTGTAGGTACCGTAGCTACAGTTAAAGGAGTACATCAATCAGAATTAAAAGACGAAATCAATCCTGATATTATTTTGGGAAATACCTATCACTTATACTTGCGTCCTCAAACCTCTATTTTAGAACAAGCAGGAGGTTTACATAAGTTTATGAATTGGGATCGTAATATTTTAACGGATAGTGGAGGATATCAAGTGTATTCTTTATCAGGAAGAAGAAAAATTAATGAAGAAGGAGTAAAGTTTAAGAGCCATATTGATGGGTCAACGCATTTTTTTACACCAGAAAATGTCATGGACACCCAGCGAACCATCGGAGCAGATATAATTATGGCTTTTGATGAGTGTACACCATATCCGTGTGATTATAACTACGCAAAACAATCGATGCACATGACACATCGTTGGTTAGATCGTTGTATAAAACACTTTAATAATACACCTCCAAAATACGGATACAATCAAACGTTATTTCCAATTGTACAAGGAAGTACCTACAAAGATTTACGTAAACAGTCAGCAGAATATATCGCAAACTCAGGAGCCGAAGGAAATGCGATAGGAGGATTATCAGTAGGAGAACCTGCTGAAGAAATGTATGCAATGACAGAAGTGGTTACTGAAATTTTGCCAGAAGACAAACCACGTTATTTAATGGGAGTTGGTACACCAATCAACATTTTAGAAAATATTGCTTTAGGAGTAGATATGTTCGACTGCGTAATGCCAACACGTAATGCTCGTAACGGAATGTTATTTACGGCGCATGGTAGCATTAACATTAAAAATAAGAAGTGGGAAAATGATTTTTCTCCTATTGATGAAATGGGAATTACTTGGGTAGATACTATGTACTCAAAAGCCTATTTACGTCACTTGTTTGCTTCCGGAGAAATGTTAGGAAAACAAATCGCTTCTATCCATAATTTAGGATTTTACTTGTGGTTGGTGCGTGAAGCACGTAAACATATCATAGCAGGAGATTTTGCTACATGGAAAGACAAAATGGTAAAACAAATGGATAAACGTTTGTAACTTGAAAAAACTAGATTGGTACATACTAAAGCGTTATCTGGTAACTTTTTTGTTTACCATGTTAATTCTAATACCTATTGCTGTAGCGATTGATATTGCTGAAAAGATAGATAAGTTTTTACGTCATGAAAACTTAACTTTTTTTGAGGTAGCAAACGATTATTACAAGAATTTTATCATTTATTACGCTAATACTTTCATGCCATTAGCGCTGTTTATCGCGGTAATTTTGTTTACTTCAAAATTGGCAAGTAATACCGAAATTATAGCCATAAATAGTTCTCAAGTATCATTTACTCGTTTTTTATATCCATATTTTATAGGAGCTACTATTGTTTGTTTAATAGCGCTTTCAATGAATCACTTTTTTGTGCCTACGAGTAGTAAAACAAGAAAAGCATTTGAAAAAGAGTACCTAAAAAAGCAAAAATATTCAGATACTTCAATACAAGAGTTTAGTTTACAATTGAATGATAGTACTTATGTATACCTTCAAAGGTATGATTTAAAACGAAATTCAGGGTATAACTTTTCAGTAGATTTATATGATGGTATCAAGCTAAAAAGTAAGTTGATGGCAGATAACATTAACTGGAATGAAAAGGACAGCACGTTTAAATTAAGCACATGGAAACTTCGAAAAATATATAAAGGTAGAGATAGTATTTTTTCAGGAAGAAGCTTGGACACAACATTCACTTTTACTCCCACAGATTTCAACTACAAAAATATAATGGCACAAGAAATGAATTCACCAGAATTAATGAAATTCATAGACTTGTCTAGAAAAAGAGGAATCAAAAACTTAAATGCTTATTTAGTAGAATTATATAAACGTACTAGTTTACCTATTGCTAGTTATATTTTAACGATGATAGCTGTAGCTTTAGCTCACAAAAAAACTCGTGGAGGTATTGGAGCTAATTTAGCGATAGGAATAGCAGTAATGTTTATTTACGTGTTCTTTTTAAAAGTAGCAGAAGTATTAGGGGCAGTGGCAGGTGCTAATGCTTTGTTAAATGTTTGGATGCCAAATATTGTTTTTGGTATATACGCTATTTACTTATACATAAATGCAAGGAGATAAATTACGAAACTACCTACACCTACATGTAATCGTTTTTATTTGGGGTTTTACAGCAATACTAGGAGCATTAATATCAATTGATGCTGTTCCGCTTGTTTGGTATCGAATGTTTTTAGCAGTTATTTTTATAGCTGTATATTTTCTAATCAGAAAAAAAACATTTAAAATAGAGAAGAAAGCTTTAGTAAAGTTTGCTATCTCAGGAATAATTATAGCAGTACACTGGATAACTTTTTTCAAGGCGATAAAAGTGTCGAATGTATCAGTAGCATTAGTTACGATGAGTACAGGAGCTTTTTTTGCTTCATTAATAGAACCTTTCTTTTTTAAGAGAAGAGTAAAGCTTATTGAAATTGTTTTAGGCTTACTTGTAATTGCAGGTTTGTACATCATATTCAATTTTGAAAGTCAATATACTTTAGGAATTGTTTATGCTTTGATATCGGCTTTTTTATCAGCATTATTTTCGGTATTAAACGGATTATTTATTCAAAAACATGATGCAAATACAATTTCTTTTTATCAGTTGTTATTTGGCGTTTTAGGAGTAACCTTATACATGTTATTTACACAACAATTTTCAATAGAGTTTTTCCAAATTAAAACAACCGATTGGATATATTTATTTGTGTTAAGTAGTATTTGTACAGCGTATGCTTTTATAGCTTCTGTTAAAGTGATGAAGTATTTAACTCCTTATACAGTAATGCTTACCATCAATTTAGAACCTATATATGCTATTATTTTGGCACTCATAATTTTTGGAGAAAAAGAACAAATGAATCCAGAGTTTTACTATGGAGCTTTTATTGTTTTGTTTGTAGTGTTGCTTAACGGAGTTTTAAAAAATGCCTCTTCCATAAAAAAGAAAATGATTAAAAAATAGTATTTTAAGAAAAACGATCAAGGTAAACTGTACAATTTTTTAGTATGTTTGCCTTTACAAACGACTAACTAGAAAATTAGAAAATCAAATTATATACAATAATGGAATATTTAGATTTTGAAATGCCAATTAAAGAACTACAAGATCAGTTGGCAAAATGTCAGATTATTGGAGAAGAAAGTGAAGTAGATGTAACGGAAACATGTAAAAAAATCGAAGAAAAATTAGAAAAAGCAAAGAAAGACATATATAAAAATTTAACTGCATGGCAACGTGTACAGTTATCTCGTCACCCAAATCGTCCGTATACATTAGATTATATCAAGGCGCTTTGTGGAGATACTTTTATGGAGTTGCATGGTGATCGTAGTGTAAAAGACGATAAGGCCATGATAGGTGGTTTAGGTAAAATAGGAGATCAGTCTTTTATGTTTATCGGTCAACAGAAAGGGTATAACACAAAAACGCGTCAATACCGTAACTTTGGTATGGCAAATCCAGAAGGATACCGTAAAGCATTACGTTTAATGCGTATGGCTGAAAAATTCGGAATCCCAGTTGTTACTTTTGTAGATACTCCAGGAGCTTACCCAGGATTAGAAGCAGAAGAACGTGGACAAGGAGAAGCAATTGCTCGTAATATTTTTGAAATGACTCATTTAAAAACTCCAATTATCACTATAATTATTGGTGAAGGAGCTTCTGGTGGAGCTTTAGGAATTGGAGTAGGAGACAGAGTATATATGTTAGAAAATTCATGGTATTCAGTTATTTCTCCTGAAAACTGTTCAACAATTTTATGGAGAAGCTGGGAGCAAAAAGAAAAAGCTGCAGAAGCATTAAAGTTAACAGCTAAAGATGGAATGAAATTGAATATCGTTGATGATATCATTAAAGAACCATTAGGAGGTGCTCATTCTGATAGATCTGCAACTTTTGAAGCCGTTAAAGAACAAATTTTAAAAGCTTACAAAGAGCTAAATGAGTTAACTGAAGCTAATTTAGTTGCTCAACGTATGGAAAAATATGCAAATATGGGAGTATTTAAAGAGTAGTCTTTAATATATTCTTACTACAAATTAAAACTCGCCAATCGGCGAGTTTTTTTTATTCAATAGTTTTCAAGTACCTTCGTAGTATCTCATTAAAAAGAGAAAGATAAACTTCATGAGTAAAGAAGAATTAGCTATAAAAACCACTTATTTTAGTATTTTAAGTAATACTAGCTTAGCAATTATTAAAGGATTGGCAGGTATTTTTGGAAATTCATATGCTTTAATAGCAGATGCAATTGAATCTACCACTGATATTTTTTCTTCTCTTTTAGTATTATTAGGGTTGAAATATGCCAAAAGACCCGCAGATAAAAACCATCCCTACGGACACGGAAAAATAGAACCTTTAATCACTTTTGTGGTAGTGGCCTTTTTAGTAACTTCTGCAACGATTATAGCCTATGAAAGTATACAGAACATACAAACACCTCATAAAACACCTAAAGCTTGGACATTACTGGTTTTAGGAGTAATTATCATTTGGAAAGAAATATCTTTTCAAGTGGTTATCAGAAAAAGTAAAGAAACCAATAGTTCTTCTCTTAAAGCAGATGCGTGGCACCATAGAAGTGATGCAATTACTTCTATCATGGCGTTCATAGGAATTTCGATAGCACTTATTTTTAAAGAAGGTTATGAAACAGCAGATGATTGGGCAGCTTTATTAGCCTCTTTCTTTATTTTATACAATAGTTACCTGATTTTTAGGCCAGCTTTGGGTGAAATAATGGATGAACATGTGTATGACGATTTGATAGAAGAAATAAGAGAAAAATCGTTAGAAGTAGAAGGTGTTTTAGGAACCGAAAAGTGTTTTGTACGTAAAGCAGGAATGAAATATCATGTAGACTTACACGCCATTGTAGATAGTACTATTACAGTAAAAGAAGGACATGATATTGCACATAAATTAAAAGACTATTTAAGAAAACAACTTCCAGATTTAGGTCATGTTTTAATTCACATAGAACCTAATAATTATTAAACTGAATAAGAATTAAAAGGGTAAGTTTAAATTTTAAGATTGATTAAAATGTTTTTTATAGCCTAGAAAAGAAAATACAAATTACTACTTGGCCCTTGTAAAATAAAAAAGCTTTAAACATTATGTGTTTAAAGCTTTTTTATTATTTCTATTAGATATATTTCTTATTCGTGTAACTTAAAGTTAATAGGAATATAATATTCTACGTTAGCAGACTTTCCGTTATGTTTAGCTGGAACAAAAGTAGGAAGATTAGCTACCATTTTCTTAGCTTCTTGCTCTAATAACTGTCCGTTTTCAGGTCCTTTCATTTTAATGTTAGATACATCTCCGTTTTTATCGATAATAAAACGAACCCAAACTCTACCTTCAATATTTTGTTCAGCAGCTGCAGCAGGATAGTTAAAGTTTCTTTGAATATGACTAATCATTCTTTCATTAAAACAGTTTAACTTCTGCATGTCGGCAACTTTTGTGCATGCTTTAAACTGAGGAATACTATGCACTTCAGCAAACTTTACAAAATCTGTAATTTCTTTTTCTTTAACAACTTTAGAAGTGTTGGCTACTGAAGTTCTGTTTACTTTAGAAGTATTAGTATTTGAAGTACCAGGAGCTTTAAAAGTAATAGGAACACCGTATTTTACTTTTACATTCTTTCCGTTGTGTTTACCAGGGATAAACTTAGGAAGGTTGTTAATAATTCTACTAGCTTCTTTCTCTAAAGATTCTCCTCCTTCAGGGCCACGCATTAATATGCTTTCTACATCTCCTTGCTCATTAATTGTAAACTGAACCAAAACTCTTCCTTGTACTCCTGCTTCTAAAGCTTCTTGAGGATAGTTAAAGTTTTTGATAATGTGTTTAGTCATGTTAGATTCAAAACACTTAGCTTGTTTAATTAATGGTACGTTGTTACACTTTTCAAATAAAGGAATTTCTTCAACTAAGTTAAAAGGTATTTTTTCAATAGTAGAAGAATTATCTTCAAGTTCTAATTTACCAACTAGTAAAGTATTCTTTTTAATATCAGCTACTTTTTGAGAAGAATTAATTCCTCCGATAGCAGATACTGCTTCTTTGTTTTTACGAACAACACGTCTTCTTGTTGATACTTCAATAGATAATTGTTTTCCTACGCCATTTTCAGCGTCTTCAACTGCACATTTGGTTATACTGTTTGGATCAGCTACCGTTTCGTCAGGAGTGGTACATACTTCTTGACCTACAGCTGCTAAAGAAAGTAACATAGCAGCCACTACTGAGGGGAGTTTTTTCATCATTGTGCTCTATTTTTAGGGTTTGGTAGGTTAATTTAATGTTAACTAACGCGGTAAATGTAACAAAAAAAACAGTAAAAGCAAAATTATTTTGCATTTACTGTAAGAGAATGATGATTTTAACTCTAAAAAAAAGTAGGTTTACCTTTTAGGAGTTTTAAAAATTATAGGTAGTGCATATTTTACATTTACCGTTTTTCCTTTGTGGGTTCCAGGAATAAATTTTGGTAAAGAAGAGATTAATCTGTGTGCTTCTTCTTCTAATATTTCACTGTTTTCTGGCCCTTTTTCTTTTATGTCAAAAACGTTACCTTCTTTATCAATTGTAAATTGAACAAGTACTTTTCCTTCAATTCCTTTTGAAATAGCTTCTTTAGGATAATCAAAATTTCGTACAATATGTTCAATCATTTCTTTTTCAAAACATTTTGATTGTTGTAAAATAGGTTTTCTTCTACAATCTTTAAACAAAGGAATTTGCTCTACAAGGTGAAAAGGAACTTTTTCGATTGATGTAAGAATATCTTCTTCTAAATTTAGCTTTTCAACAAGTAACTTTTTGTTTTCAAGTTGATTAATTTCGTTAGGGTTTGTAGAAATGGTATTAACTTTTCTTAATCTTCTATGCCTTTTACGTCTAGTTGAAATTTTTTTAATCTCTTCTGATTCTAAAGCTTCTTTTACATCATCTATAGAACATTTAGTAATAGTAATGGCGTTTATATCTTGAATTTCATCTTTTGGTGTTTCACATTTTTCTTGTGAGTAAGAAAGAGAAATAAAGAAAAATAAGCAGGTAGCAAAAATAGGCTTCATAGTATATTTTATAAGGGTTTTTTGGGGCGGCAAAAATAAAAAAATAAAGAAATAAAGCGAGCTGCTTGTGTGTTAATTTAGTATTAGGTTTATAGGAAAAGAGTAGGTTACATCTACCGGGATTCCTTGTTCTTTACCCGCTGAAAATTGAGGTAGTTTATTAATGATTCGATTAACTTCATTTTCAATAACTTTGCTTGGTTTAGAGCTAGCTACTTGAATATTTTTAGGGTTTCCGTAAACATCAATTGTAAATTGAATTAAAATTCTACCGCGAATACCTTCTTGTGAAAAAACTTCTGGATAATAATTTTTTGAAAAATGCTTTTGCATATTATCCTTAAAGCATTTTTTAGCTTCTTGTCCTGCGCTAATTTCACAGTTAGGAAATAATGGAACTTCTTCTACAACTGAAAATAACACCTCTTTTGTTTGAGGTGTTAATGTATTTTTTAAGGTTAGGTCATTATCGGTTGTAATAATAGTTACATTAGAATTAGCATTAAGATTTGATTGGTTTTCTTGAACTTGTTTTCTTACTTTTTTAATTCTATTTCTAGCGGTAAATGTTTTAGTTTCCTTTTGAGGTAACTTCTTAGTTTCATCGATAATGTCGCATTTGTCAATGCTAATTATATTCAAATCAATTGCATTTTCTTCTGGGGCAATACAAACTTCTTGAGAAAAAATTGTTAAAGAAGTAGTAAAAAAAGCTATTAAAAGTAATGTTGTTTTCATAATTGATTAAGGAGTAGTTTGTATGCTGTAAAAGTCATTTTTTTTCACGGCTTACTGCTTAAGGAATTATGATAAATACATTAAATAAAGTTTTTTTTAATGTTACGAATGTTAATTAAAAATAAACACTTTTTGAAATAAAAAAGCCCCTTCAAAAGAAAGAAGAGGCTTAAAGTTTTGTTTAATAGACGTTTATTTTACGTTCATTAATTCAACATCAAAAATTAAGGTTGCATCAGGAGGAATAACACCACCAGCACCTTGAGAACCATATGCTAAATCAGATGGAATTACCAAACGAGCTTTGTCACCTACTTTTAATAACTGAATTCCTTCATCCCAACCAGCAATTACTTGACCAACACCGATAGCAAAATCGATAGGTTGTTTACGTTTGTATGAAGAATCAAATACTGTACCGTCTAATAACTGACCTTTGTAGTGTACAGAAACCATACATAGCTCCTTTAGTCGCTTGTTTCCCGTCTCCGTTTTGTAAGATCTTATAACGTAAACCACTTGGAGTTTCATCGTATCCAGCAGCTACTTGATCTAATAATTCTTTTTGACGCGCTTTCGCTTCTGCTTCACGTTTTTCACGAGCTCCTTCAAAAGTTCTAAAAGCTTCAACAGCATTCCATTTTTCAGCAGCATCACCAACACGGATAATTTCTACATCCATAGTGTCTTCTTGCGCAATAGCATCAACAACATCTTGTCCTTCAACAACACTACCAAAAACAGTGTGTTTACCGTCTAACCAAGGTGTAGCAACGTGTGTAATAAAGAATTGAGAACCGTTAGTTCCTGGTCCTGCGTTTGCCATTGATAATTTTCCTGGAGCGTCGTGCTTTAATTCAGGGTGAATTTCATCATCAAATTTATAACCAGGGTTTCCTGTTCCGGTTCCTTGTGGGCAACCACCTTGAATCATAAAATCAGCAATTACACGGTGGAATTTTAATCCGTTATAATAAGGCGTTCCTTGTGGTTTTGCTGAGTTTTCTAAGTTTCCTTCTGCTAAAGCAACAAAGTTACCTACAGTTCCAGGAGTTTTTTCGTATTCTAAGTTTACTAAAATATCACCTTTTGGAGTGGTAAACTTTGCATAAATTCCGTTATCCATTTTTCTCTTATTTATATATGAAACTACTTTTTCCGAAGAAAAAGCAAAGTTAGTTCTTTACAGACAAAGTTGAAAGGTTAAAGCTTAAACCTATGTTAATATTGTTTGAATTTACATTGCCGAAAGGAGAATAATACCTACCTCCTGATGCAATTATAGAAACTTGATTTGTTACATCGTAACTTAATCCAAGAGTAGGGCGCGTAATAATTCCTTCATCGGTATCTATACCAGCACCTCCACCAGCACCTGCCATGACTTCTAAAAATCCACGCATTTTATCATTAAAAAAACGAGGACTGTAAATACCTCCACCTACTAATCCGTGAGCATAACCACCTGAGCGACCATCGTATGCAAAACCTGCTTCACCAGCAATATATAGCCATTTGTTTAGATCGTAGTTTATTTTTAAACCGATTAATTGTAAATCTATAGCGTATCTATTATCAGGTGGATCGAATTTAGCAACATCAAAGTAAGTTTGATTTTGTACTTCAAAACGTAAACCTTGCGTGTGATAAGTAGTATTTTCTTTGGAAGAAGTTCCGCCGTTCAATCCGAAATATTTCAGACCGAAACCGTAGGTGTAGGCTTCTAAATCACCAGCTATTGCACGATAATATCCACCATGAGCACTAATAGCAATGTTTTTAAATAACTTTAAATCGATTCCTGCGGAAGGGTAAATCATCAATCCACCTTCAGGAGCCACACGACCACCAGCTGCACCAACTCCTAACTTCCCGAAAATATTGATGTATTTTGATTGATATGGATGATATCCTGCACCTACAAATAGATCCATAAAACCAGCACGTAAGCCTCTATAAATAGCATCAGTATGTGCGAATAAGAAGGTGTTTTCGTTCAAATATTTTTGATATTCAAAACCGATGACATATAATGTCTCTGTAAGAGGTTCTTGATTATTGGCGTCATCTTTCCTAGAATTACCAATAGGTTTAAAGAAATCAAAACGGACTTGTTGTGCGTTTTTTACCGCAGGTTTACTCCAAAAACTATCAGGAGAAAGATTGTCTGCTACAAATTTTTGATGCGCTTTGTTATAATCAGTAAAACGTAAAATACTAGGTATTTCAACAAAGAAAGAAACCGAATTACTCTTTATCTCTCCAGAATAAAAATTAACGTGACTGTATTGTATTCCGAAGGAGTAATCGTTCTTTTTATATTGCAATCCGATATTCGGATTGATAAATCCACCATCATTTACCAAGTAACGATATCCGCCACCTCCACCAAAATGGAAGTTAGCATCTACGTATAAATTTTTATATAACTGCTTGTTGATTCCTACTTCTGCACCTAGGGTAAACAAGCCTCCTTGATCACCTGTTACTGCAAAATGAAATGCAGCACCACCATATAACCAATCGTTAAAAGGAATTTGATAATGCAAACCAGTTAATCCCATCGTTGGTTTTAGGTTTGGGAACTTATCCGTAGGCATTTCAACAGGAATAAAATTTAACCGAACTTTATTGTGTAACTCTTTTCCTTGTAAACTCGATAAATTCTCTTGACCGTATGTGAGAAAAGAGAAAACAGAGAGGAGAAAAGAGAGAAGAGACGTTGAAAAAAATCTCTTTCTCGTTTCTTGTTTCTTGTTTCTCGTGTCTTTGATGTGTTTATGCAAACTCACTAGTGAAATGTAATTTTACAGATGGATATTTACTCTGAGTCATTTGAATAGTAAACGGAGAATCTGCTAAAAATACTAACTGACCTTGTTTATCTTTTGCTAAATAACGTTGCTTTACACGTTTGAATTCTTTGAATTCTTCATTTTTTGGATCTTCTGGTTCAACCCAACAAGCTTTGTGTACGGCAATATTTTCATACGAACATTTAGCGCCATATTCATGCTCTAAACGATATTGAATTACTTCGTACTGTAAAGCACCCACAGTTCCTACAATCTTACGTCCGTTCATTTCCATGGTAAATAACTGCGCAACTCCTTCATCCATTAACTGATCTAAACCTTTGTATAATTGTTTAGCTTTCATTGGGTCGGCATTGTTTACATAACGGAAATGTTCTGGAGAGAAACTAGGAATTCCTTTAAAGTTTAATTGCTCTCCTTCAGTTAATGTATCTCCAATTTTGAAGTTCCCAGTGTCGTGTAAACCAACAATGTCTCCTGGGAAAGATTCTTCAACAATTTCTTTCTTTTCAGCAAAAAAGGCATTTGGACTAGAGAATTTTACCTTTTTACCATTACGAACGTGTAGGTAAGGAGTGTTTCTTTTAAAAGTTCCTGACACAATCTTTACAAACGCTAAACGGTCTCGGTGTTTAGGATCCATGTTTGCATGAATCTTAAATACAAATCCGGTTAGTTTTTCTTCTTTAGAATCAACCAAACGTTCTTCCGCTTGTTTTGGCTGTGGATTTGGAGCAATATCAATAAAACAATCTAATAATTCTTTTACACCAAAATTATTTAAAGCAGAACCGAAAAACACAGGTTGGAGCGAACCGCTCAGGTAATCATTTTGATTAAAATCAGGGTATACTTCATTTACTAACTCTAGTTCTTCACGAAGTGTGTTTGCGGCTTTTTCTCCAACAATTTTATCTAGTTCAGGATTGTCGATGTCGTCAAATTCAACACCTTCAGAAATTGTTTGTTTATTGTCTCCAGAAAAGATGTTTAATTTCTTTCCCCAAATATTGTAGATTCCTTTAAAATCGTATCCCATTCCAATAGGGAAACTCAACGGAGTAACTTTTAATCCTAATTTTTGCTCAACTTCATCTAATAAATCAAAAGCATCTTTACCCTCACGATCTAATTTGTTAATGAAAACAATCATCGGGATTTTTCGCATACGACAAACCTCTACTAACTTTTCGGTTTGTTCCTCAACTCCTTTTGCAACGTCAATAACTACAATAACACTATCAACCGCAGTTAAAGTTCTAAAGGTATCTTCAGCGAAATCCTTGTGACCTGGGGTGTCAAGAATATTGATTTTTTTGTCTTTATAAATGAAAGCTAATACAGAGGTAGCAACCGAGATACCACGTTGGCGCTCAATTTCCATAAAATCGGAAGTAGCTCCTTTTTTAATTTTATTATTCTTAACAGCACCCGCTTCTTGAATCGCTCCACCAAAAAGTAATAATTTTTCAGTTAAGGTTGTTTTACCAGCATCGGGGTGTGATATAATTCCGAATGTACGTCTCTTCTGTATTTCTTCTAAAAAACTCATCTATAAATTTTAAGGTTGCAAAAATAAGATTTTAAAAAAGAAGAATAAAGAAAATGAAGTAAAGAAAAAGACCTCGTACAGAGGTCTTTAAATTATTTTGTATAGGTTAAGTATATGGTTCCTTTGAATTTGGTGTTTGTGACACCTAAGTTAACATCTTCTGGAGTAGAAATATTTTCTTCAAAGTTAGCCTTAAGTTCTAATTTATTTTCATCAAAATAAATAATTTGGGCTGACAATTGTCCCGTAAAAAAATCATTTTCAAAATTAAAAAACAACGTATTATCGCTTAAAGACCATTCGGTTTTAATGCTAGGGTCTGCAGTAACTATTTCTGTTTGAGTACCAGAAGATATTGCTGTTTTCACTTGAAGTTCCATATTAAAAGAACCACTGTCGTATGATTCATTTGGGTTTTGTGAAAAGGTAGTTGTTGCATTGTTAAAGTCTTTAGCCTTGGCTTCAAAACTACCAGAAATATCTCCGTTACTTACTGTAGACATGGTGAATTTCCCATCTTTAGAATAAAAGTCAACTAAACTCCAAGTGCCAACAATATCACTTTCAGTAGCTAAAGGTAAGTTAGAGTTTTCATTGTCGCTACAAGCAGTTAAGAAGAAGCTAAGAATAAAAATAACATAAATAAATTTTCTCATTGTATACAATTTTAGAAGTTATAGCAATAATAACAAAATATTAAGAGTTAATAAAACAATAATGCTAAATTTGCTTTTCGTATATTTTTAAGATGAAAGAACACGTTATTTTAGTTGATGAACAAGATAATCCGATAGGATTAATGGAAAAAATTGAAGCACACGAAAAAGCTTTGTTACACAGGGCATTTTCAGTATTTATTTTTAATGAAAAGAATGAGTTGATGTTGCAACAGCGAGCAGCTGAAAAGTATCATTCCCCTTTGTTATGGACGAACACGTGTTGTTCGCATCAGCGAGAAGGGGAGTCGAATATTGAAGCTGGAAAACGTAGATTACAAGAAGAAATGGGGTTTTCATGCGAATTAGAAGAACTATTTTCTTTCATTTACAAAGTTCCGTTTGATAATGGTTTAACAGAACACGAGTTAGATCATGTAATGATTGGTAGATTTAACGACGAACCTATTATAAACCCTGAAGAAGTAGCGTCATATAAGTGGATGCCTTTGGAAGAGGTAAAAAGCGATATAGAAAATCATCCAGAGAAATATACTGCTTGGTTCAAAATTATTTTTAAAGAATCTTATAATAAAATAGCTAAGTTTATTTAATATGCCAAAAATTACTGTACATAGAAAGGCACATTTCAATGCTGCACACCGCTTGTTCAATCCTAATTGGTCAGATGAAAAAAACTTTGAGGTATTTGGTAAGTGTAGCAATCCTAATTATCATGGGCATAATTATGAGTTAATCGTTTCGTTAACTGGTGAAATTGATAAAGAAACAGGTTATGTGTACGATTTAGGAAAGCTTAAAGATTTGATAAAAATAAAAGTAGAAGATGTTTTAGATCATAAAAACTTAAATGTAGAAGTTGAGGAATTTAAAAATATTAATCCTACAGCAGAAAATATATCAGTAGTAATATATAATAAGTTACGTGTAAGTATTCCAGAACATTTAGATTTAGAAGTTACATTATACGAAACACCTAGAAATTACGTAACTTATAGAGGCGCTTAATTTATGATAGACCAATTACTACGATTTACCCCAATTTTAAAACAAAAAATATGGGGAGGAAAAAAACTGAACCAGCTGCTTCATAAAGATGCTACAGGCGATAATATAGGTGAAAGCTGGGAGATTTCTGATGTTGACGGAGATGAATCTGTCATAAGCAACGGTAGTTTAAAGGGTAAAACTCTAAGAGAAGTCTTAAAAGCATACAAGCACGACTTAGTCGGAAATTATGTTTATAAAACTTTTGGAGATGAGTTTCCTTTGTTAATAAAGTTTATCGATGCCAAAGAGGTACTAAGTATTCAAGTACACCCTGATGATGATTTAGCAGGAATTCAAGATTCTTTTGGGAAAACCGAAATGTGGTATGTTGTTCAAGCAGATGAAGATGCTAATATTATTATCGGATTTAAAAATGGCGCAACTAAACAAGAGTATTTACATCATTTAGAAAACAAATCTTTGCTTGATATTTTAAATGTTGATGAAGTAAGCAAAGGCGATGTGTATTTTGTTCCACCTGGAAGAGTACATGCTATCGGAGCTGGTTTGTTAATTGCAGAAATTCAGCAAACATCTGATATTACATACAGGATTTACGATTGGGATAGAAAAGATATTGATGGTAATTACAGGAAACTGCATACTGAAAAAGCATTGAAAACGATTGATTTTACTGCTAAAGATTCTTATAAAACACCTTATTTAAAAGAAAGTAACGTATCGAATCAAGTAGTTACATGCCCGTATTTCACTACAAATATTCTTCCTATAAAAGGAAAGAAAGAAGTTTGTTTTTCTGAAAAAGATAGCTTTATAATTTATATGTGTGTAGAAGGAGAAGTTGTTTTTAATTATAAAAATCAACAAGAAATAGTAAGAAAAGGAGAAACTATTTTGATACCAGCATGCATTGATAAAGTAGAAATTGTATCAGAAAACTCTTCAGAATTACTAGAAACGTTTATTCAATAAAAAATAAGCTTAAGGTGGTACTACCCTAAGCTTATAACAAACCAGACTAACTTAATAATGGATTGATTTTAGAATCATCCAAATCATCAAGAAGCTTCTTTCACAGTATAGCTAAATACAGCTTTACAGATAATATCTTGTTTTTTTTCTTCTTTTTTTGATACTGTTATGTTTAAAACAACTTCAGTAGTACTCAATTTTTTTACATTGTTTTTAATGATAAGTTTATCATTTAAATAAGCATTTTCTAGAAGATCAAAATCAATGCTTTTAAAACTCAAATTAGATGAGTTTTTGTGTAAACTAAGTGAAGATTGAAGATTAGACTCAATCTTGTCAAATAAGATAGAAGTCTTTAATACTTTGTTTTTGCTAACTTGTTTTTTGCTAACAACAAACTGATTTTTTATGTCTTGTGTAGTGTTTAATGATTTCATGATAATTATGGGTTAAGTATTAGTAATTCAGGGTCTCTGTAAAACGGATTTTGTACTGAGTACATTACAGTTGAGGCTACATGTTTTCTAATTGAATTTCGGTACTTAAAAGTGTTCACAATGATTAAAATTTAAAATGTTAATAAATAAAAAAAGGTGCTTTTTGTAAAAAGCACCTTTGTAAGTTTATAGTAAAAATTGATTATTTAAAATCGATGTTTAAGTCTATTGTTTTGGGTGCTTTTGGTTACATATACGAATTGTTTACGCATGTGGGCTGTACACGAAATCGAATTGATCGTGTTAAAAATAAACGTATATGTGCGTAAAAGCGCCTTCATGATGTTCCAAATGTAGTAAAACTTTTTAAAGATTACACAAAACGGCGAATTAATTACTGTTAAAGTTTTGTAAATCTACTAGTTGTAAACGTTTAGTTAGCGTAGTTTAAATATGTATCTTTGGTGTATAATTTTATCATTTATGAATAACATTAAAGTAATATCTTTTGATGCAGACGATACGCTTTGGGTAAACGAAACCTATTTTCGTGATGCCGAAGATGATTTCGCAAAACTGTTGTCAGATTATGAAACAGAAAACAAAATCCATCAAGAATTATTTAAAAAAGAAATAGAAAACCTTAAAATTTACGGTTATGGAGTAAAAGGTTTTATGCTATCAATGGTTGAGTGCGCTTTAGAAATTTCTAACTATAAAATAGCTCCTAGAACTATGGAAGGAATTCTTGAAATAGGAAAAGAGATGTTAGAAAAACCTATAGAATTACTAGATGGAGTAGAAGAGGTGTTAGAAGAATTACACGGAAAGTATAAGTTAATTGTAGCTACCAAAGGTGATTTGTTAGATCAAGAACGTAAGTTGGCTAAATCAGGAATTTTAAAATATTTTCACCATACAGAAGTAATGAGTGAAAAGAAAAAAGCCGATTATAAAAAATTAGTAAAACGATTAGATATTAATCCGTCAGAGTTTTTAATGATAGGAAATTCATTAAAATCAGATGTATTACCATTGTTAGAAATTGGAGCAACAGCTATTCATGTTCCTTTTCATACCACTTGGGCACACGAAGAAGTGAGCGAAGAACAGAAATCAGATGATTATAAAACAGTATCTAATATTACTGATGTTTTAAAGTTTTTATAGATGAAGTATTTAGATATAGAAAACTGGAACAGAAAACAGCTTTTTGATCATTTTAGAACCATGGCAGACCCAACTTTTGGATTGGTAGCTGATGTAGAAGTATCAAAAACATATCAATCAGCTAAAGAAAAAGGAGAATCATTTTTTGTTCGATATCTACACGCCTGTATGAAAGCTATAAATTCAGTTGAGAATTTAAAATATAGAATTGAAGGAGATAAGGTTACTATCTATGATGTAATCAATGCGTCAACAACAGTTGCAAGAGCAGATACGACATTTGCTTTTTCTTATTTTGATTATTCTGAAGATTTCAAAATTTTTAATCAAAATTATAGACAAGAAAAAGAGCGAATACAAAACACAACAGATTTATTACCTCCAAGATATTCATTAGGGTGCATACATTCTTCGGCAATTCCTTGGGTTAGTTTTACAGGACATAAAGAACCTTTTTCTGGTAATAAGGATACTAGTGTACCTCAACTAGCTTTTGGAAAGCTTAAAGAAGAAAACGATAAAATGTTGCTTCCAGTAGCTATTAATGTAAATCATGCTTTAGTAGATGGATATCATGTTGGGCAGTTTTTTGAAAAATTTCAGCAAGAATTAGATAAAATCGATTAATTTTGCACCAAAATTTATAATTATGTCAAGCGTAAAAAATTTAAAGAAAGATATCAACTATACATTAGGAGACATTATCAGTATCTGTCAAATAGCTACAGAGTTAAACCCTGAAGTTAAAAAAGCAGACGCAGATGCTATTGTTGATGAAGTTATCGTAACTTTTGATGAGTTAATTGCAAAAGTAAACGCTAAAAATGTAGAAAATAAAAAAGCACATTACAAAGCTGTAAGTGCTGAATTAGAGACTAGAGCAAACGCTTTAATAGAGAAAGTAAACAACTTATAAGAGGTTATTATAAGTGATGAATTTTGAAAGCGAGACAAGGGTCTCGCTTTTTTTTTGAGAAATTTTAACACCTCTAAAGAATATAATTTCGTAAATTACGTTCAGATATAAAACAACTTTAACCCCAATAAAGATATGGCAAGAGCTATGTATGAGTACACGAAAACTGTACTTCAAAAGGTTAGTTTTAACGCTGATTTATTTTGTAAAGAGCTAGAAAAAGCTTTAGGAAGATTACTTCCTTATGAAATAGATGAACTAACCATTTGGCTAAGACAATTTACAGCGAATAAACCTGATTTATACGTTTGTTTAGCTTTAGTAGATAAAAAGTAAAAAGGGAGGCAAAATTGCCTCCCTTTTTATTTTTTTGCTTCTTTGTTTTCACCTTTAAGCTTTCGTATGAGCTTTCGGTGGAATTCGTATTCGGCAACTTCAAGACGAAGTATTTTCTTGTAAGGTAGAATTTTAATAAGTTTAGAATAAAACTCATTTTTTGTTTCGTATTGTTCTTTAGAAACCGCGTTGATTTTTTCGATTATTTGTTTAGATTCACTTTCAGATAAATTATCGATACCGCCATCGGCCATAATTCTTTTTTTAATACTGCGTCGTTCTTCTCTATGCAATTGCATCATTTCTTTGTCGTACACATTGTATAAAGGCCAAAATTTTTCGGCTTCTTTTTCTGTTAAATCTAACTTTTCAGTGAGAAAAGCTACTTTGAATGCATGAATTTTTTCTGAATCTCCTTTTTTTGTTTGGGCTTGAGTAACCAAGCTGCTTAAGAGTAAAAAAAAGAATAATAGTATGTTTTTTTTCATCTTATTCTATATCGTTTAAGGGTGTTGTAGTGTCAAGTATATAATTTTCTAGGCTTTCATCGCTAATAGAAGCGAATAAGTCTTCTTCAATATCAGAAGTATTTATAGCTGCAGCTAGTTCTTCTGTATAGGTTTCTCCATATCCATTTTCATACCAAGACTCGATATCGGTAATGGTAATATCGTCAAAAGTTGTTTTTTGAGTGTTAAAATAACTAATTCCGATAAAAAGCAATACTGAAGCTGCTGCTGTCATAGGTATGTATTGTAAAAATCGTTTTTTAAGTGAAATAATTTTTACTTCTTTTGATTCTTCAATAGTTAACTTTGAAAGAATTGAATCGTCTAGAGTTTCAAAATAATTACTAGGAGTTGCAAACGTTTTTTCTTTTGGTAAATTATCAATAAAAGTAGAAGCAGTAAGGTTTTCTTCCACTTCTTGAAAATAATTTTCAGGAGTAGAAAAACCAGTATTCTTACCTACTTTTTGGTTTAAAAAATCTATTGTATGTTTTAACTCTTTGTTCATTACTTCTGTAAGACTATGTTTTAGTTAAAAGGTTTAATTATAGTTTTTTATAAATTGTTCAATCTTTTTAACTGCGATATGATATGAGGCTTTTAAAGCGCCCACAGAGGTTTCTAAAACATCAGAAATTTCTTCATATTTCATCTCTTCAAAATACTTCATATTAAAAACTAACTGTTGCTTTTGAGGTAGCGTAGCAATTGCTTTTTGTAAAATTAGTTGTACCTCATCACCTGTAAATAATAGGTCACTGTCTAGGCTTGAAACCAGCTGTTGTTGATAGTCATTAATATCAATATTTTTTTCTTTCGCTTTTTTATTGATAAAAGTAATGGCTTCATTGGTTGCAATTCGATACATCCAAGAATATAGTTTACTATCTCTTTTGAAGTTGTCTATATTTTTAAAAATCTTAATGAAAGTGTTTTGTAAAACATCATCGGCATCATCGTGAGAAATTACAATCTTTCGGATATGCCAATACAATCGCTCTTTATATTGCGATAGTAAGTGCCTAAAAGCAGCCTCTTTTGTTTTAGACTGCTGCAATTGATCTATAAGAGTAATTTCGTCAATCAACTAAGATAGTTTAGCTGTTAGACTTTAAAGATAGTAAAAGGTTTAAAAAAGGTAACTAATTCGCTTAATCTTTTCTTTTAGTACAACCGAATAAACGTTTTTCTTTAATAGTTTCAGAAACGCCTTTAGGAAGCATTTCTTCCCATCCATCTTCATTGTTCTTAATCATTTTAAGTACTTTTCTAGAGAAAATATGTAAGATTTCAGGATCATATTCTTTAATATCAATAAGTCGACCATTGTTTTTAAAGAATTTATATAGCTCTTTCATTCTAGGATGCACCATTAAGTTTTCACTAGTAATGAATTCACCTGTATCTCTATCTTTATAAGGATACATATATACTTTAAGGTCGCGATAAAATAATTTACCAAAGGCTTCAAGAATACCTCCACTTAAATCACGGTAGTATTTCTCATCAAATATTTGAATAAGGTTGTTAACGCCCATGGCTAATCCCATACGTTCTTTGGTAAACTCACTAAAGTATTCTACTAATCTAAAATACTCTTGATAGTTTGTAATCATTACATTCAAACCTAAAGAACACAGTAATTCAGCTCTGTCTAAGAAATCACGTTCATTAATTTCTCCTTCAGCACGAAGGTTACTTAGTGTAATTTCAAAAATTATTTTTGTTTTTTCTGGATCTACTTTTTTCTCTTCGAAGAATAATTGTTTAGAGCGTTCAAACATATCCATGTTAACTTTAGTAACAGGACGGTAACTACCACGTAGAGCTAAAATATTCTTCTTGTAAAGTACTTGAGCAGGTAACATGTTGTTTCCATCAGGACCAAACATAACAGCATTGGTCATGCCGTTTTTAACAAGTTGTAAACTCATTAAACGATTGTCTACGTACATAAATCGAGGTCCAGAGAAATTAATCATGTCAATTTCTAAGCGATCCTTATCAATATTGTCATAAAAAGATTTTAATAAATCTTTAGGATTATCGTTTAAGTAGTAAGCTCCATAAATAAGGTTAACACCTAACACACCAAGAGTTTCTTGTTGTTGACGAGCGTCAGTTTCTTTGAAACGAAGGTGTAAAACAATTTCATTGTAATCCTCTAAAGGGTCTAATTGAAAACGAATTCCAACCCAACCATGACCTTTAAACTTTTTGGAGAAGTTAATGGTCGCTACAGTGTTGGCGTAACTAAAAAATAGTTTATCAGGATGTTTTTGACGGGTAAGACGCTCCTCAATTAAGTCCATTTCATGTTTTAACATCTTTTTTAATCGAGGCTCCGTAACATAACGGTTGTCTTTTTCTATACCGTAAATGGCATCAGAGAAATCTTTATCATACGCACTCATTGCTTTTGCTATGGTTCCTGAAGCACCACCAGCCCTAAAAAAGTTACGAGCAGTTTCTTGTCCAGCACCAATTTCAGCAAAAGTTCCGTATATATGAGCGTTTAAATTGATTTTTAACGCTTTCATTGTCGTAGTTGGTACCGTATTTATTTTTTGATCTCCTTTTAACGTAATTGCCATTTTCTAGTTTTTTGTTACGTATTACAAATGTACTGAAATTAGGAACGAACAGATAATTTTTATCGTACTTTTGTAGGAGAAATGAAGAAAAATAATCAATTAAAAATTACTTTTTTAGGAACAGGAACTTCTACGGGAGTTCCGATGATTGCAAGCAAACATCCAGTAGCTTTATCTAGTAATCCGAAAGATAAACGGTTACGTTCATCTATCTTAGTATCTTGGAACGATATCAATTATGTAATTGATTGCGGGCCTGATTTTCGTCAACAAATGATAAGGGAAGAAGTAGCATCTATTAACGGAATTTTATTTACTCACGAACACGCCGATCATATTGCGGGGTTGGATGAAATCCGTCCCTATTGTTTCCAAATGGGAGCTGTTCCAATTTATTTGCTAGAACGAGTTCTAAATGTTTTAAAAAAGCGCTATGATTATGTTTTTGCTACAGAAAACAGGTATCCAAGCGCACCAAGTGTGGCGCCAACAGTTATTTCACATCGGGAAAATTTTATGTTGGATGGAGTAGAGGTGATTCCTATTGAAGTGATGCATGGTGATTTACCAATTTTAGGATATCGTTTTAACGATGTAGCTTATATTACAGACATCAAAACAATTTCTGAAGAAGAAAAAAAGAAGTTAGAAAATTTAGATGTTTTAATTGTTACAGGTTTACGTAAAGAACCACACAATACACATTTTAATTTAGAAGAGTCTTTACAGTTTATTAAAGAAATAAAACCTAAAAGAACTTATTTAACACATATTAGTGAGCTATTAGGTTTGCATGATGAGGTACAAAAAGAATTGCCTAAAAATGTATTTTTAGCTTATGATGGATTGAAAATTAATAGTTAACAGACAATTTAATTTATCAATACCTGTATCAATATTAATTACTCAAAGTAATTGATGATTTTAAAATTGCTTCTTATTTTTACCATAAATATTTATTGAATGAAGATTATTATTTCACCTGCCAAATCGTTAGACTTTGAAAACAAGGCAACGACAAATGTTTATACACAACCAAGATTTTTAGAGCAATCCGAAAAGTTAAATAAGAAACTAAAAACTATTTCTAGAAAAAAACTAGGAGAGTTAATGAAAATTTCTGATGATTTAGCAAGTTTGAATTATGATAGAAACCAAGAATGGCAGCCACCTTTTACACTTGATAATGCAAAGCAAGCCGTTTTCTCTTTTACCGGTGAAGTGTATAGAGGTATTGATGTAAACTCTCTTTCAGAAGATAAAATTCCTGAATTGCAGGATAAATTAAGAATCTTATCAGGATTATACGGATTGTTAAAACCGTTGGATTTAATTCAGCCATATCGCTTAGAAATGGGAACTAAATTAAAAGTAGGAAGAGCGGACAATTTGTATAAATTTTGGGATACTGCTTTGGCAGAGTCTTTAAATGAAGAATTGGCGGATAATGAACTGATAATCAATTTAGCAAGTTCAGAATATTTTAAAGCACTTCCTAAAAAAGCGTTGAAAGTACCAATGATTACTCCAGTATTTAAAGATTTTAAAAACGGACAGTACAAAACCATCATGACCTTTGCTAAAAAAGCACGTGGATTAATGGTACGTTATATAATTGATAATAACATTGAAACATTAGAAGAATTAAAAGGTTTTGATGTAGAGGGTTATGGATTTTCTCAAGAAATGTCTACCGAAACCGAATTGGTATTTACAAGGTAAGCGTTATAATTATGGATGAAGTTAAATTAACTGAAGATGAAACAGTAAAGTACCTTTTGAAATATTTAGAATCTCAAGAATGGAAAATAATCAGTTATTGTTTAGGTCAAAAAAGAGGATATGATATTGTAGCAGAGAGAGAAAATGAGAGAATTATTATTGAAGTAAAAGGAGCAAAGGCAAATGATTACTCTCCAACTAAGAGAAGAAAATATTTTGATAGTGGGCAAATAAAAGATCATTTAGGTAAAGCTATTGTTAAATCTATGGAAACGCAAAATAGTTTTCCAAATTATAAAATAGGAATAGCTCATCCAGATGACCCTTATATTAGAAAAACTATAGGGAATCTTATAAAGAATGTGAATAAATTAGGAATTATTCATTTTTGGGTAAAGTCTAAAGGAAAAGTAATTGTTGAAGAATAAAAACTAACAATCTGCTAAACGTACCGTAACTGCTAAACCTCCTTCTGAAGTTTCTTTGTAGTTTCGGTTCATGTCTTTAGCAGTTTCCCACATAGTGTCAATAACTTTATCTAAAGGAACCTTAGATTCTTTTGGATTGGTTTCTAAAGCTAACTCAGCAGCATTAATTGCTTTAATAGCTCCCATAGCATTACGTTCAATACAAGGCACTTGTACTAATCCGCCAATAGGATCGCATGTAAGCCCTAAATGATGCTCCATTGCTATTTCTGCAGCGACTAAACATTGTGATGGTGTTCCTCCTAGTAATTCAGTTAAAGCAGCAGCAGCCATGGCAGAAGATACACCAATTTCTGCTTGACAGCCACCCATAGCAGCTGATATTGTAGCGTTTTTCTTAAAAATACTACCTATTTCCCCAGCGACTAATAAGAATTTTTTAACGTGTTCAAAATCTGCTTTATGGTTTTCAATTACTAAATAGTACATTAAAACAGCAGGGATTACTCCAGTCAACGACTCTTCCTAATGCGGCATTTACTTCGTTTACTGATAAAGCTAAACAACTTACCCATTTTAAAATTTCACGGAACTTAACTTCGGTACTTCGAATAGCTGTTATCCATTCCTGTTGATTGGTATATTCAGCATCTTTTATTAATTTTTGATGCGTTTCGAAAGCACGTCGCTTAACGTTCAATCCACCAGGTAAAGTACCTTGAGTATGACAACCAATGTACATGCATTCAAGCATTGTATTCCAAATACGATGTAGTTCTTTGTCAATATCTTCTGCAGAATTAATGACCAATTCATTTTGATAAACAATGTCTGAAATATTCAAATTTTCTTTTTCACAGTAAGCTTCTAGTTCTGTAGCTCTGTTTATTGGAAAAGGGAAGTTTTGTTTGTTAATTTCAATATCTTCTGCTAAATGATCATCTTCTTGCACAATAAAACCACCACCAATAGAGTAGTAGGTTTCAGTAGAGATTTCTTCACCTTGAGCATAACCTCTAAAAGTCATTCCGTTAGCATGAAAAGGAAGAAATTCTCGGTTGAATTTTACAGAACCTTTAAAAAATGGAATATTTCTTTCGTTATTAAAAAACAACTGCTCTTTATTTTGAATGTCACTGATAATAACATCAATACTTTCAATAGGAACATATTCTGGGTCAGCACCACTTAATCCTAATAAAACGGCTAAGTCTGTCGCATGTCCTTTTCCTGTTAATGAAAGAGAACCATACAAGTCTACTTTGACTTCTTCAATTAAAAGAAATTCGTTTGTTTCTTTTAATTTTTGTATCCATTGTTGGGCTGCTCTCCAAGGACCTAAAGTGTGTGAACTCGAAGGTCCTACACCAATTTTAAGCATGTCAAAAACACTAATAAATTGCGACATAAGTATAAGTTGTTTGTTGGTGGCTAAAATAAAAAAATCCTGTATTCAAAAATAAATACAGGATTTAATTTTTATACAAAAAGAGGTGTTACATTCCGTAAACAGACTCTTTGTCAAATTTCTTAACTAACATGTAGTACACTACTGCACGGTATTTGTTTCTTTCTGATCTACCGATTCTTTCCATTACTTCATCAATGGCTTTGTCTAAAGCAGGACTATCGTCTAATCCTAACTTTTTCATTAAGAAGTTTTTCTTTACAGTTTCTAATTCTTTAGCGTCGGTACCAGATACAGTTTCTGCGTCTTTTTTGTAAATAGAAGGTCCTAAACCTTTAGTTACAGCAGTTAATAAATCGGTGTTTGAACGGATGTCTCTATCGTCCATGAATTTCTTATAAAGTGCTACTTTTTCGTCAAATTTACTCATGATTTTTTGTTTAAAATTAGATGTTAAATTCTCTTGAATTTTTTAATTCTTTCAAATATAGAAAAATAATTGGTTCTTTCAAATATCTTAGAGTTAATAAGCAGTTAACGTATATTTTGTTAATTAAATTGTTGAAAACAATTAGTTTTTTTGTTAAAAGGGTATTGTTCTTGTAGTAAATTTAATGTGAATTCAAATCTTTAGCCTATGTCATTATCAAAATTTGAATCTATGTTGAAAACCAATGAAGTATATTTTTTTGATGCAGTCGAGTTTGAAACAATCGTTGAGCATTATTTAAATATAGGAAAGCAATCATTGGCTAAAAAGGCAGTACAACTAGGGTTGGAACAGCATCCTTCTTCAATTCAATTAAAATTAATGAAAGTAGAAATTTTAATTTTTGAAGATAAATTGCCAGAAGCAATCAAGATGCTATCTAACATAGAAGCGGTAGAGCCTCATAACGACGAGGTGTTTATTCAGAAGGCTATTATCTTATCTAAAAAGAAAAAGCATACCGAAGCTATAGCAATTTTAAAAGAGTCATTACAATATATTGAAGATCCTGCTGATATCTGGTCTATGATTGGTATGGAGTATTTATATCTTGATGATTTTGAAAATGCACGTTTAAACTTTGCAAAATGTATTGAGGTAGATTATGAAGATTATTCTTCGTTATACAACATCGTGTATTGTTTTGATATGGAAGAGAATCATGAAGATGCAATAAAGTTTTTAAATGCGTATATAGATAAAAATCCATATTGTGAAGTAGCGTGGCATCAATTAGGAAAGCAATATTTTGAACTAGGAATGTTTAAAGAAGCATTAACGGCTTTTGATTATGCAGTACTTATTGATGATAGTTTTATAGGAGGATATTTAGAAAAAGCAAAAACCTTAGAAGAGTTAAAACGTTATGAAGAAGCTATAGAGAATTATTCGGTAACCTTAGAGCTAGATGATCCAACAGCGTATGCTTATGTAAGAATAGGTGAGTGTTACGAAAAGTTAGACAATATTAATGCAGCTATCAGTTTTTATAAAAAAGCAGTACATGAAGATCCGTTGTTAGATCGCGGTTGGATTTTGTTAACGAATGCTTGTTATAATCAAGAAAATTATCAAAAAGCGTTACACTACATCAACAAAGCAATTGAAATAGATGAAGGAAATGTATTGTATTGGAGACGCTATGGTGATATTAATTTAAAGCTAGGTTTTTATGAAGAAGCAGTAAAAGCTTTCAATACAAGTTTGGCTCTTGGTGATAGAGAAATTGAAATTTATGTAGCACTAGCAGATATTCTGTTATTTTTAGGTGAGTTTAATGAAGCTTTAAGTACTTTAATAAAAGCTAAAAAAACGTATAAAGAATTTGCTGAAATTGAGTACAGACTTTGTGGTTTGTTCATGATTTTAGGAAAAGAAGACTACAGTTTAACTCACTTGCAAAATGCTTTAGAAATCGATTTTGAGTATCATACCATCATAAAAGAGTTGTATCCTACAGTTTTTGATAATGAAAAAGTACAAGAAGTTGTTTCTAAATACAATAAAGCAATACAGTAAATAAAAGGTATTTATTTTTAAAAATATAAGAGTCGGTTTTTTAACTGGCTCTTTTTTGTTGTAGTAGTAAAAGGTTATAGTTGATTTCGTTTGTTGATTAAAAGTAACCAAATAAAATGCAGGGTTAAATTTCAATTAAAAAGCTACAATGAATTTCCTATTTTTAACTTAAAAATGACTAAAATTGAGTAAATTTGATATTCGTTTTATGAGAAAAATTAAAAAAATAGCAGTGATGACTTCTGGAGGAGATGCTCCAGGAATGAATGCCGCAATTCGATCAGTTGTGAGAACTTGTGCTTATTACCATACCGATTGTATGGGGATTTATAGAGGATATCAAGGATTGATTGAAGGTGATTTAGTTACACTAACGGCACGAAGTGTAAACAATATCATTCACAAAGGAGGAACGATATTAAAATCGGCTCGGTCAAAAGATTTTAGAACTAAAGAAGGAAGGCAAAAAGCCTATGAAAGTCTAAAAAAGAACAATGTAGATGCTTTGGTGGTAATTGGTGGAGATGGTTCTTTTACAGGAGGAGTGATTTTTAATAAAGAGTTCAATTTCCCTATAATAGGGATTCCTGGAACCATAGATAATGATATTTCAGGAACAAGTCATACACTTGGTTACGATACAGCTTTGAACACAGCTGTAGAAGCAATTGATAAAATTAGAGATACTGCATCTTCTCATAATAGACTTTTCTTTGTTGAGGTTATGGGGCGTGATGCAGGATTTATAGCATTAAACGCTGGTGTTGGAGCAGGAGCAGAAGAGATTTTAATTCCTGAAGAAGACTTAGGGTTAGAAAGGATGTTGGAATCTTTGAAGAAGAGTAGAAGATCAGGAAAATCGTCAAGTATCGTAGTCGTTTCGGAAGGAGATAAAACTGGTAAAAATGTATTTGAATTAGCTGATTATGTAGAAGAAAACTTACCTGAATATGAAGTAAGGGTTTCTGTGTTAGGACATATGCAGCGAGGAGGTTCTCCATCATGTTTTGATAGAGTTTTAGCAAGTAGATTAGGAGTAAGTGCTGTAGAACTTTTACTTGATGGAAAGACAAACTTGATGGTAGGATTAAAAGACAATAAAGTAATTGCTACCGATTTAGAAAAAGCAATCAAAGGTCAACATAATATTGATACCGAATTATTACGCGTATCAGATATTATGACCACTTAAACAAGAATATAAAATTTTAAATAATGATAAAAATAGGAATTAACGGATTTGGAAGAATTGGTCGATTAGCATTCCGTTCTGCAATGAAAAGAGACAACGTTCAAGTTGTGGCTATTAACGATTTGTTAGATG
This sequence comes from Tenacibaculum sp. L6, assembly GCF_028823685.1. Taxonomy (GTDB): domain Bacteria; phylum Bacteroidota; class Bacteroidia; order Flavobacteriales; family Flavobacteriaceae; genus Polaribacter. Next base: position 33,817 of record NZ_JAPEHZ010000003.1, read on the forward strand.
TAGATTATTTAGCCTATTTGTTGAAGTATGACTCTGTTCATGGACGATTTGAAGGAGATGTTGAAGTGAAAGATGGAAATTTAGTTGTAAATGGACAAACAATAAGAATTACTGCAGAAAGAAATCCTGAGAACCTTAAATGGAATGAAGCAGGAGCAGAGTATGTAATCGAATCTACAGGTTTTTTTACAGATAAAGATAAAGCAGCAATGCATATTACAGGAGGAGCGAAGAAAGTAATTATTTCAGCACCTTCAAAAGATGCTAATATGTATGTAATGGGAGTAAATCATAAAGAGTTAACAGCTGATGAAACTATTTTTTCAAATGCTTCATGTACTACAAACTGTTTAGGACCATTAACAAAAGTTATCCACGATAATTTTGGGTTAAAAGAAGGTTTGATGACTACGGTTCATGCAGCAACATCAACACAAAACACCGTTGACGGACCTAATAAGAAATGGAGAAGAGGACGTTCGGTAGTAAATAATATTATTCCTACGTCAACAGGGGCGGCAAAAGCAGTAACGAAAGTTATTCCAGAGTTAGAAGGTAAATTAACGGGTATGGCAGTTAGAGTTCCTGTGGCAGATGTTTCTTTAGTAGATTTAACGTTTAGAACAGATAAAGCGACTTCGTTAAAAGAAATTTTAGCAACATTAAAAGAGGCTTCAGAAGGAGAGTTTAAAGGGATTATTGGATATACTGAAGATGAGGTGGTGTCACAAGACTTTGTTTCAGAAACAAGAACTTCTGTAATTGATGCTGATGCTTGTTTAGAGTTAAACGAAAACTTTTTTAAAGTAATTTCTTGGTATGATAATGAGTATGGATATGCTACTAAAATTGTAGATTTATTAGAGTATTCGGCTTCTTTATAAAAGCATAAAATATTTTGTAATATTGTATTCCCGCTTTTGGCGGGAATACTTTTTTAAACACTATTTATGGAAATAGCAATTATAGCACATGATGGAATGAAAGCTGAAATGGTTCAGTTTTTAAACGAACACAAAGAAGTTTTACATCAAAAAAGAATTCAACTGATTTCAACAGGAACAACTGGTGAAAAAGCAGAAAAAGCGGGTTTTGAAGTGATGAAGTTTTTATCAGGACCTATTGGAGGTGATGCGCAAATTGCTGGAAGAGTAGCAGAAGGAAAATGTCAAATGGTATTATTTTTTAGAGATCCGTTAGCAAAACATCCGCATGAACCCGATATTTCTATGTTAATGCGTTTGTGTGACGTGCATGATGTGCCGTTAGCTACAAATCCATCCACCGCAGAGTTGTTGATTAAAGCGATATAAAAGATTATAAATAAAAAAGAGAAACATCATTGTTTCTCTTTTTATTAGTGATTTATTGAAATGTTTCGCTATCGTATTTGTGTATGATTTTTTGCGGGAAAAGGACGTGAGTCATTTTCCGATGATGCGGAAAGATAATTAATAAGATTGAATTTCCGAAGAGGAAATTCAGCCGCAATTAATTATACACCTTGTTGTGCTTAGTTTTTTTATTTTGTTTCGTACCAATCTTTATAATCTTGATGCTTTTTAAACTCCACATCATTCATTTTAAACAGAATCTTTGAATATTCTCTTGCTTTTGAAATTCCTTTTTCGTTCAGAAAATCGGTAATCATAAAATAAACCGAAGGATGTTCAATATCATCTATTTTGAAACCGGGGTCTGCGTTTCTTGATTTCGGATATTGTTGCGAAAATCGTGTGTAATCGGGATAAATTTCATCCGTAACTTTTGAGATAATCTGATTTAACAATTCTATTGGTATTTGATTGTCCGACAGTCCAACATAATACTCCTTGATTTTCGAGTAAAAGTCTCGTTTAGGTTTAATTTTATTTTCAGTTTTCCAGAATAGCATTTAAGTCAACTGTAATTCAATATTTTCGTGTTCTTTTATTATTTCAACTATTCGGTCATAGTATTTTAATTCCGATTTGCTTTTTTCGCTACGATGCCATTTTAAAATATATTTCTCATCAACATCGTGAACTCCAAATCCGCCATACAAAACATCATTAAATGCGTTTAGATTTTGTCCAATTTTCCAATTCAGTCCGAAAGTCATTTTCGATTCTATCTCTCGATAAAATCCTTTCATATTTGAAAATTTATTTCCGTTTATCTCGATTATTCGCATTTTGGGTAAATTAAGCACAACAAGTTTGAGGATATGAGTTCGTTTTAATGACTTATATCCACTGATAGCGAAGTTAGCTTTTTAAAGGTTAAGAATCAACCTAAATTTTAAAGCTATTTAACAGCAACCATACTAATTTCTACATTTACAAACTTAGGTAAGTTCGCAACTTCAACAGTTTCACGAGCAGGAGCTGTAGCATCGTCAAAATACTCACCATAAACAGCATTAATTTTAGAAAAATTATGCATATCTGAAATGAAGATAGATGTTTTGATAACATTTTCAAAAGTCATATCAGCTGCTGCCAATACTTCTTTCATGTTTTGCATTACTTGTTTCGTTTCTGCTTCAATAGAACCTAAAACTAACTCGCCAGTTTCAGGGTCAATCGCTATTTGTCCTGAAGTGTATAAAGTGTTTCCACTAAGTACTGCTTGGTTATATGGACCAATTGGAGCAGGAGCTTTAGAGGTAGTGATTATTTTTTTCATTTTATGTAAGTTTCAAAGTTTATTTGTTTAGGGGTTTAATCGTTTAACTGTTGATAAAGTTAGAAAGTGTAAAACTAAAAGTGAAAAGTTTGAAAGTTTTTTCTTTGTTTGTAATTGAAAAAGAACAACTTTAAATTCCTAATTCCTAAAACAATACTCTATCAGGTGGTTTGTTTTTATCCCACTTTAAGTCGCTTAACACAGAAGATTTTACTCCAATAAAGAAATTGTACGAAGAATTGATTCCGAAAGGAGTCCAGTTAAAATTGAATCGCCAACTATCTAAATCTCTAGAAAAGTTTAATCTAGTGTAGGTGAAAGCATTATCTTTAATGTCGTAACCAGAAGAAAAACCAACTTTCCATTTAGGAGAAAGTTCAACATCACCACTAAACATTAACGTATTATTACCTATTTTACTTGTTAATCCGTTATTGGTATAACTCATGGAATAAGCCAAGTTAAGAGTCCAAGGTATTTTGGCTCTGTATAACTCAGTTTCTTTCGTTTCGTCTTCGCTGTTTTTATTGCTTCTATTAGTGTCGTTAGGAAAACCATTGGTAGGACCTAGACTTTCTCCAAAAACATCTGGAGTGTCTTGAGCTCCATTTCCATTTTTATTGTCAGAATTATCTTTTCCGTCTTTATTTTTTTCAAAATCTTTACTAGAAATAGAATAGTTTGCTGTTACTCCTAGGTTAGTCATTCTAAGAAGACCACCGTTAAACTTATTTATTCTTTGCCCTTTGCTATTTACTTGATAAGGATCAAAAGTAGCGTTCATGTTTAAAGCAAGTTTATCTTTAAAAAGACGCGTACCAGCATTGGCTCTTACAGGAGCCCAACGTAAACTATCAGCAGCGATGTTGTAACTTGTGCTAAAGTTTAAGTTGTTAAGAAGGGTGATTTTTTTGTCTTCTTCATCGCTGTCAGGATCTTTCGGAGCAACTTTAGCTTCTAAAACGTTGTTAACAGAAATTCCAATAGAGTTTGAGATTCCGCTTCCAGGGGTTCCATAAATACCTCCTTCAAAAGGAGAATAGGTTAAAAGATCACTTGGATCCGAGCTTTGACGAACCGTTAAATTATAATCATCAGCAAAATTAGGACGATATCCGTATGAAATAGATGGTCTAATCGTATGACGAATGGCTTTTAAGCGTCCTTTTTTAAAGTTAAATGTACCATAGATGTTTGTAGATAATGAAACTCCAAAATTGTATTCATTATAACGGGTAAATCCACTAATGGTGTCATTAACAACAGTACCTAAATTTCCATCGCTGTTAACAGCAGTAGGGTCGTAACGTTTTTTAATTTGATCAAAATACCAAACATCTTTATAGCTTACACTTGGTGATAAAGTAAAGTATTTAAAAGCTTTTAAACTGGTATTCGTACTTAAGTTGTGTTGTATTCCTTTTTTTGCAGTTTGAAACATTTTAGCAGTAAAAAACTCATCGTCAGTTGTGTTGATTTGATACTGTCCTTGCATGCTATAATTCAACCCCATTTTTTGAATAGGATTCTTTTTTACACCATTTTTACCAGCAAATGGATAAATACGATCCATGTTTAACTGCAAAGACGGTAAAGTCATAGTAATCGTTTCGGTATTGGTGTTCTGCGAATGAGTAGCAGTTACACTCAAGTTAAAAGGTGTACCTACAAATTTTGTATAGTAAGAAACAGATGAACTTAATGTATTATTTAAAAACTGCGAACTATTAAATTCATTTAGCGATTGACGGTAATATTTACTACTTCCTAAGTTAACAGAGGCAGAAAAACGAGAGTTTGGACTCGCTTTAGAATCCTGACTATGACTCCAACGGATATTAAAATTTGTTGATTTATTATAATCACTCAAACCACGAATTCCTCGTATAATATTTTCATAACGAACGCTAAAGTTTCCGCTAAATTTATAACGAACATAATAATTAGAAGTAGCATTTAAACCCCAACTTCCGTTGGTATACAAGTCAGCTAAAGTTGTTAAATCAAAATAATCGCTAACAGCAAAATAGTAACCTCCGTTCTGTAAGAAAAAACCTTGATTATTACTTTCACCCCAAGAAGGGATAATAAAACCTGAAGTTCTTTTGTTAGTCATTGGAAAATAAGCAAAAGGTAAATAAACCGGGGTAGGTACATCTGCTAATACTAAATTACTTCCTCCTACAATAATTTTTTTACCAGGAACTAATTTTGCTTTGTTTGTTTGTATATAGTAATCAGGAATTTTTTTTTGAGATGTGGTAAAACGTAATCTACGCATATAAATAGTAGAGTCATTTATACGTTTTGTTTTTTCACCATAAGTTATAATTCCTGCTTGATTCGTTTTTACTCCGTAAACTAAGGCTTTTTTTGTCTTGAAGTTAAAGAGAATAGAATCTTGTTCTGATTCTTGTCCGCCTTGTTTAAACTGAGGTTTTTGATGGTAGCCAGTACTGTCTTTAATACCTTTGGCATATACCATGTTGTTTTTGTAGTCTAGAATAATTATACCAGCTTTTAAATCAATATCTGTATACGTAACATGAGCTTTGTTATAAAGAGTTACAGTTTTGTTTTTAGCGTCTTGAATGGTGTAATCTTCTGCGTTATGAGTAATAATTCCATCAATAACTTCTTTAGGTTTGATAGAATCATTCGCGACTGTATCTATTTTTTTATTGACTAAAGCATTGTTTTTTAACCCTATTAAAGTGTCTTTAGCGCTTGTAAAAACAGTATCTTTTTTAGGAAGTTGAGGAAAAGTACCTTTCTTACCAAATTCTTGCGCAGTACTTAATTGAAAATAAAAAAGATAGAAAATTAAAAGTATGTAGGTTGAATTTGCTCGCAATATTATTAATACTATTTTTGTGTTATATTTAAAAACTTTGGCGTGCTATTTGAACGCTATATTTTAAAAACCAAAAATAGTTAAATTTTATTGATGCAATTCTTAAAATTCCGTAAATATAATATCTCGAAAATAAGCTTAATTATTCTAACCTCTCTAATTGTTTTGTGTGGAGAGATTTCTTCAGCCTTAGCTCAAAAAAAATATACAGTTGTGTTAGATGCAGGTCATGGAGGAAAAGATCCAGGTAACTTAGGAAATGGATTTAGAGAAAAACACATAGCTTTAAGAGTAGCTCTAGATGTAGGAAAAGAATTGTCAACTTCAAAAGATATTAATGTTGTTTACACTAGAAAAAATGATGTTTTTATAGAGTTACATAACCGAGCAAAAATTGCAAATGATAATAAAGCAGATTTATTTGTGTCAATTCACTGTGATGCTTTTAGAAAATCAGAACCTCATGGAGCAAGTACTTTCGTTTTAGGATTGAGTGGGAATAAAGAAAATTTAGAGATTGCAAAAAAGGAAAACTCTGTAATCTTGTTAGAGGACAACTACCAACAGAACTATGATTACGACCCTAATTCTCCTGAATCGGTAATTGGATTGTCAGTGCTTCAAGAAGAAAATTTAGAAAACAGTTTAGGAATAGCAGGGTTGGTGCAAAATAATTTTGTTGCTCTTAAAAGAAACAATAGAAAGGTAAAGCAAGCTAACTTTTTAGTTTTGAGAGAAACTGTAATGCCTAGTGTTTTAATAGAATTAGGTTTTTTAACTAATAAAGCAGAAGGAAGTTTTCTTAATTCAAGAAAAGGGCAATTACAAATGGCAAAGTCAATAGCTCAGGCCATTGAAAAGTACTTTGAAAGGTTAAAACTGAATACAATTAGTGAAACTATTACCGTAAACGCTCCGTTAATTGAAAAAGAAGAACCAAAAACTGTGGTTAAGGAAGAAGTAGCTCAGACAAAAGTAAAAAAAGAAGAGTCAATAAAAAAAGTAACTACAACACCAAAGAAAACATCTTCAGAAGTTGAATTTAAAATTCAAATAGCAGCATCTAGAAAAAAGTTGCCTACCAGTACGTTTAAAGGAGTAGAAGATGTAGAGTCTTTGTTTATAGATGGTTACTATAAATATTATTACGGAAATTCCTCTAGTCTTTCAGGTATAAAAAAGTTGTTGCCAGAAGTAAAAAGTAAGGGGTATAAAGATGCTTGGGTAGTCGCTTTTAAAAATGGAAAGCGAATTTCAATTAAAGAGGCACTGAAAAACCAATAATTTAGAGGTATTCTATATTTATACTCCCAAAATTATTATTATTTTCGCTCGTATAAATATATTCTATGTCTAAAGAACTAAAAACAGGAATTGTTGCTGTCGTTGTTATTGCGCTATTTATTTGGGGTTATAACTTCTTAAAAGGACAAGATTTGTTCAGTGCTAATGCAAGGCACTTTTTTGTAGAGTACAATAACATAAACGGTCTTAACGAAGCTAGCTCTGTTACCATTAACGGCTTGAAAGTAGGGAAAGTAGATGAAATTAGATTCAACGAAAATCCAGATAAAAAAGGAAACTTAATTGTTAAAATTTCATTAGATACCGACTTTAATTTCTCTAAAAATAGTATTGCTAAAATTTATTCAGCAAGCTTAATGGGAGGCCAGAATTTGGCAATTGTTCCTAAATATGATGGAGAAATAGCCAAGTCAGGAGATTATTTAAAAGGAGAAGTTGAGTCAGATATATTTTCTTCAGTAGGAGAAAAATTAAATCCTATTCAGGCGAAATTAGAAAATGTTTTAGTGGGAGCAGATTCTTTGTTAATAGGAATAAATCAAGTTTTAGACGAAAAATCTCGTAAAAGTTTAAATAGAAGTATTCAAGGTTTGGAAGGAACTATTTATGATGTTCGTAAAACATTAGCTTCTGTAAATACATTATTAGCAGATAATAAAGGAAACTTAAACGCTACTTTAGCAAACACCAAGAAAATAACAGATAATTTTTCAAAAGTTTCAGACGATTTAGCAAAGGCTAATTTAGGTGAGTCAGTAAAAAAGTTAGAAACAACTTTGACGAACGTAAATACGTTATTAGCTGATATGAAATCTGGAAAAGGAACATTAGGAAAGCTAATGACCGATGAAAAAATGTACACAAACTTAACCAATGCTTCAAAAGAAATGGAAGAATTGTTGCGAGAGATGAAGTTGAATCCTAAGAGATTTGTGCATTTTTCATTGTTTGGGAAAAAAGCAAAACCATATAACGAAGAGAATAACGAGAAAAATGTAAGTAATCAATAAGCTTACATTTATAAAATCTAACAAAACTTAATAATTAAAGAACGATGGAGAAATACATACCAAACATCTTTTTTGCACTTATTTTAATTGCAGGTATCGGGTATTTTGTAATGAATGTTCGTAAGTTGATACGCAACATTAAATTAGGAAAAGATATTGATAGAAGTGATAGAAAGCCAGAACGTTGGAAAAACATGGCGAAAATTGCTTTAGGACAATATAAAATGGTGCGTCGACCAGTTTCTGGTATTTTACACATCGTTGTATATATTGGATTTATTTTAATCAATATCGAAATGTTAGAAATCGTTATTGATGGATTATTTGGTACACACCGTGTTTTTCAACCAATTCTAGGACCTGCTTTATATGGTTTCTTAATTGGTAGTTTTGAAGTATTAGCATTATTAGTTTTAGTAGCAGTTACAATCTTTTGGTTCCGTAGAAATATTGAAAAAGTAAAACGTTTCTGGAATAAAGAAATGGAAGGTTGGCCGAAAAATGACGGTAATATCATTTTATATTTTGAAATGGTATTAATGACCTTATTTTTAGTAATGAATGCAACAGACGTTGCTTTTCAAGAAGCAGGAGCAGGTAATGTAGTTTCTCAATTTGTAGCGCCTTGGTTTAATAGTTTTTCACCTGAAGCATTACATACTATTGAAAAATCTGCTTGGTGGTTGCATATTGTTGGTATTTTAATTTTCTTAAACTACTTATACTACTCTAAGCACTTACATATTTTATTAGCTTTCCCAAATACGTTTTTTGCAAACTTAAAACCAAAGGGACAGTTCGATAATTTAGAAGCCGTAACCAAGGAAGTAAAAATGATGATGGATCCAGATGCTGATCCGTATGCAATGCCAGAAGAAGACGCAGAGGAAGGAGAGCCTGAAAAATTCGGAGCATCAGATGTTACTGATTTAAACTGGGTGCAGTTAATGAATGCTTACACTTGTACAGAATGTGGACGTTGTACTTCTTCATGTCCTGCAAACTTAACAGGAAAAGAGTTATCACCACGTGCTATTATGATGAAAACACGTGATCGTTTAGAAGAAGTAGGGAAGAATATCGATGCAAACGGAGGTACGTTTGTTGATGACGGAAAGCAATTATTAAACGATTATATTACTCCAGAAGAACTATGGGCATGTACAAGTTGCAATGCTTGTGTACAAGAATGTCCTGTAAATATTGATCCATTATCAATCATTATGGATATGCGTCGTTATTTGGTAATGGAAGAATCAGCAGCTCCACAAGAGTTGAATATGATGATGACCAATATTGAAAATAACGGAGCGCCTTGGCAGTATAGTCAAATGGACAGATTAAACTGGAAAGACGAAGAATAGTTATTAATTATTCAATTCTCAAAAACTAAACAAAAAAACAGTTCAACAATTAAACGATAAACAATTATGAACGTACCAACAATGGCAGATATGATGGCTCAAGGAAAACAACCAGAAGTGTTGTTTTGGGTAGGAGCTGCAGGAAGTTATGATGATAGAGCAAAAAAAATAACAAGAGCATTTGTAAAAATATTACAACAAGCCAATGTAGATTTTGCTGTATTAGGTACCGAAGAAAGTTCAACAGGTGATGCTGCGAAGCGTGCAGGAAACGAGTTTTTATTCCAAATGCAAGCTGTTACTAATATTGAAGTTTTAAATGCTTACGAAATTAAAACAATTGTTACTTGCGATCCACATTCATTTAATACCTTAAAAAATGAATACCCTGGATTAGGAGGTAAGTATAAAGTATATCACCACACGCAATATATTAGTAAGTTAATTCAAGAAGGACGTTTAACTATTGAAGATAAAAACTTAAACGGAAAACGTTTAACATATCACGATCCATGCTATTTAGGACGTGCAAATGATGTATATGAAAGTCCACGTGAGTTAATTCGTCGTTTAGGAGTGAAAATGACGGAAATGAAACGTCATAAGTCAACAGCACTATGTTGTGGAGCAGGTGGAGCACAAATGTTTAAAGAGCCTGAGAAAGGAGATAAAGATATTAATGTGTTAAGAACAGAAGATGCTTTAGAAACGAATCCACAGATTATTGCTACAGGTTGTCCTTATTGTAATACGATGATGACTGATGGCGTGAAATTCAAAGAAAAAGAATCACAAATAGAAGTAAAAGATATTGCTGAATTAATTGCAGAAGCAAATAATTTATAATATTAAAAAATATAAATTGTGTTATTCCCGCGAAAGCGGTTTCCCCGCGAAAGCGGGAATCTTATTTTTTAAGAATGATTAAAAACTACATAAAAGCAGCACGTTTACGTACATTGCCTCTTTCTGTTTCAGGAATTATTGTTGGGGCATATTTAGGTTCAGTTGATAATTTTTTACTTATTGTAGAGAAATTTTTTGATACAACTATTTGTGTAGTAAGGACTCCTTTATATCGATCATCAATTTTTTGGCTAGCTATTTTAACTACCATAGGATTTCAAGTACTATCTAATTTTGCAAACGATTATGGAGATGGAGTAAAAGGTACGGACAATCAAAGAGAAGGAGAAGCACGTATGGTAGCTTCAGGAGCAATTACTCCAAAGCAAATGAAAAATGCAATGATTGTTACAGGGGTTATTACGACTGTTATTGCATTACTACTAATTTATGTTTCCTTTGGAAAAGACAACTTTTTATATTCAGTAATTTTCTTCGGATTAGGAATTGCATCTATCATAGCTGCTATAAAATATACAGTAGGTAAATCTGCCTATGGTTACAGTGGATTCGGAGATGTTTTTGTGTTCCTTTTCTTCGGATTGTTAGCAGTAGTAGGAACTTACTTTTTATACACTAAAGAATTAAACTTTATCATTTTTTTACCCGCAATAACTGTCGGATTATTAAGTACAGCAGTGTTGAATTTAAATAACATGCGAGATAGAGAAAATGATACAAAATCAGGAAAAAATACGTTGGTAGTGAAAATGGGAGCTGAATCGGCAAAAATGTATCACTACTTTTTAATTATAGCGTCTTTTTTAGTTGCATTATTGTACACGGTAATTAAGTTTCAATCACCATATCAATTCTTATTTGTAATAGCTTACCTTCCTTTGGCAAAACATCTGTTTTTTGTGTACAAAAATAAAGAAGAAGCGTTATTAGATGGGGAGCTAAAAAAAGTGGCACTGAGCACCTTTTTATTTTCAATTTTATTTGGATTGGGGCAAATTTTGTAACTTCCCTGAAAAAATATGATGAAAAAAATTTTAAATCTTTTTGTAGTTGTTATTTTATTAACGGCTTGTAATGACGGAGGCAAAAACCTTGAGTCTTATGGTAATAATAAGGCTTTAGGGAATATGGTAATTGATAAAGATATAGAAGAATCAGTAGAGTTAAAAGGAAATAATGAAGCTCCAGTAGTTGAAAGAAAACTGATCAAAACAGGAGATGTATCTTTTGAAATAAGTGATTTATCTGCAACAAGAAACCACATAGAACAAGTATTAAAAAAATACAACGGTTATATTTCTACCGATAATGAATACAAATCTTCACAAAGTATTACAACCAATTTAACTGTTAGAATTCCTTCTAAAAATTTTGATGTTTTTTTAAATGAAATTTCTTCAAAAGTAACACGTTTTGATAACAAAAACATATCTGTAAAAGATGTAACAGAGCAGTTTTTAGATGTTGAAGCTCGTTTAAAAGTAAAAAAAGAGTTAGAGCAGCGTTATAGTGAGATATTAAAAAAAGCATCTTCAGTAAAAGAAATTATAGAGGTAGAAAGGGAATTAAACAATGTAAGGTTAGAAATAGAATCGATGGAAGGTCGCCTGAAATATTTACAAAATCAAGTATCCTATTCAACCTTAACAATAAGATTTTATAAAAAAGAAGTAAGTAAAACTTATTCTAAAAGTTTTGGAAGACGTATAGCTGATGCTTTTGGTAATGGAATAGATAACATAAAGTGGTTCTTTATTGGTTTGGTAAATATTTGGCCATTTATATTGTTAATCACCTTACTAGTTATATTTATTAAAAAACGAATTAAACGAAAGAAAGAATAGAGCCTTTGTAATTAAAGGTGACACCTTACCTTATTAAAACTAAAAACAAAAAGATGAAAATCACTTTTTACGGTCATGCGTGTTTTGGAGTAGAAATCGACGGAACCCACGTGTTAATTGATCCTTTTATAACAGGAAACCCTTTAGCATCACACATTAATGTAGATGAAGTAAAAGCAGACTATATATTACTTACACATGCACACCAAGATCATGTGTTAGATGTTGAGCGTATTGCGGAAAGAACAGGAGCGACTATAGTTTCGAATTATGAAATCGTAATGTATTACGGAGCAAAGAATTTAAAAGGGCATCCTGTAAATCATGGCGGTACTTATACAAACGATACATTTTCTGCTAAATATGTAAATGCTATTCATACTTCGTCTTTTGCAGATGGAAGCTATGGCGGTCAACCAGGTGGATTTGTAATTACAGCAGGAGAAAAGTCGCTATATGTTTCAGGTGATACTGCTGTTACAATGGATATGCAGTTAATACCGATGGCAACAAACCTTACAGCGTCAATTTTTCCAATAGGAGATAATTTCACTATGGGAGTAGATGATGCTATTATAGCAAGTGATTTGGTAATTTGTAATAAAGTAATAGGTTGTCACTTTAACACTTTTCCTCCAATAACAATTGATGTTGATGATGCGAAAGAAAAGTTTACGCAAGCTAAAAAAGAATTAGTGATTTTAGAAATTGGAGAAACAATAACTATTTAAGAGGTTATTTTAGGTTAGAAGTATGAAAAAAATCAAAATAATTTTAGGAATTATAACTGCTTTAATTCTTGCGTTTTTTTTAACAGGACTGGTTGTTCAAGAGGTAGTATACACGAATGAGATAACGGTTAACAAGCCTGTAAAAGAAGTTTTTGCCGACTTTCAAAATGTAGAATTGATGAAACAATGGATGCCAGAAGTAAAATCGATTGATGTATTAGAAGAAAAGCCAAATAAAGTAGGAAGTACATATAAAGTTGTAGTTGAAAACCAAGGAAAATTGGTGACTATGACTGAAGAAGTATTAGCTTTTGAAGAAAATGAAAGACTTACCTTTCATTTCGATGCTGAAAATATGTTAAAAACAGATGATTATGCGTTTACTTCTGAAGGAAATACAACTAAAATTGTACAAACAACTACCTGTACAAGTGAGTCGTACGTAATGAGTTGTTTGTTCCCGTATTTTAAAGGAGCATTGAAAAAAATGAGTCAACAATATTTAGACGAATTTAAAAAAGTATCTGAAGCTCATAACTAAAAAAACAAGCAGTTGATTAAAGCTACCTATCATAAATATTTATTGAATTTTAAGCAAGCTAGTGGAACTTCTCGTGGAATTTTAAGAACCAAAGAAACTTGGTTTTTAGTTTTAGAAAGAGAAGGAAAACAAGGCTTTGGTGAATGTGGTTTATTTCGCGGATTAAGTGTTGATGACAGACCTGATTATGAAGAGAAATTACAGTGGGTCTGTAACAATATTAATCTTGGTTTAGATGTTTTATTGGCAGAATTGGTACATTTCCCATCGATTCAATATGGATTAGAACAAGCCTTTTTATCATTAGAAAGTGAAAATCCGTTTGAATTATTTCCATCAGATTTTTCTAAAGGAAAAGAGCAAATTTCAATAAACGGATTAATTTGGATGGGTGATAAATCCTTTATGCAACAACAAATAAAGGATAAGTTACAGCAAGGTTTTACAACAATAAAAATGAAGATTGGAGCTATTGATTTCGATACAGAAATAGCATTGTTGAATTCTATCAGAAAAGAGTTTTCAGTCAAAGAAATAGAGTTAAGAGTAGATGCAAATGGAGCATTTTTACCTGAAAATGCTTTAGAAAAACTACAAAGATTAGCCGAGTTGGAGTTACATTCAATAGAACAACCTATCAAACAAGGTCAGTGGCAAGAAATGGCGAAATTGTGTGAGGAAACTCCGCTACCAATTGCGTTAGATGAAGAACTAATAGGCGTGTTTTCTTCCGAAGGAAAAGAAAATTGTATTAGTATAATTCAACCACAATACATCATTTTAAAGCCAAGTTTGGTTGGAGGTTTTCAAGGAAGCAACGAGTGGATTCAAATAGCAGCCAATCATAATACAGGAAACTGGATTACTTCGGCATTAGAAAGTAATATAGGCTTAAACGCAATAGCACAATGGACCTACTCATTGAACAATCCGTTACCGCAAGGATTAGGAACTGGAAGTTTGTTTACAAATAACATTGAGAGTCCGCTAGAAGTTACAAATGGAAGCTTAGGTTATAACACGAATAAACATTGGGATTTTAAAATTTAAAAATGGACTTTATACAACAAGCATATAAAGGTGAAAATAGTTGGTGGAGGTGGTTACTTACAATTGTAATAGTAATGTCTCCCTTTTTATTAAACTTCGCAATCTATTTTTTATTACCAGAAGTATATAAAGGCTTGATGGAAGATACAGCCAATTTTCAAGGAAACAAAAACATTTTCCTAATTGAAAATTTAATGCCATTTGCAGTGCTTTTAGTTTTGCTAATAGTATTTGTGAAGTTCGTGCATTTACGACCATTTACTTCTGTAGTAACAAGTAGGAGTAAAGTGGATTGGAGCCGCCTTATTTTTTCTTTTTATAGGCTATTTGTTAGCACCAGAAGAATTTGTGTGGAATTTTAAACCAGTTCCGTTTTTTCTATTATTAACGATTTGTATCATTTTAATTCCGATTCAAACATCGTTAGAGGAGTTGTTGTTTAGAGGTTATTTAATGCAAGGAATAGGAATTTTAACTAAGACTAGATGGGTTCCACTAATCGTAACTTCAACGTTGTTTGGTTTAATGCATATTTTAAACCCTGAAGTATCTAAGTTAGGTTACGGAATTATGGGCTTTTATATTGGTACAGGTTTTTTATTCGGAATTATCACGTTGTTAGATGAAGGAGTAGAATTAGCTTTAGGAATTCACGCAGCAAATAATATTGCAGCGGCTGTTTTAGTAGCTTCAAATTGGGCAGTTTTTCAAACTGACGCCTTATTTATTGATCATTCTGAACCGAATTTAATATATCAAATGATTATTCCTGTGTTTTTCATTTATCCGTTATATATAATGTTTTTACAAAAAAAATATGGCTGGAAAAACTGGAAAGAAAAATTGTTTGGTAAGATTGAAAAACCAGTAATCACTAAGGAAATTTTATAGTACACTATTCTGAATATTGTGAAAAAAAACAGCTTTCATAAAAATTTTCAGTTAAATGAAAAGTCTTTTTCTTCAGAAGAAGAACTCTTGAGTTTTTCTAAAACAATTAATAATTCTGTCTTTTCATTTTTATCAGATTGGTTTAATGCTGAAGATTTTGTAGTAGTGCAAACTTCAGGATCTACAGGAAAACCGAAACCAATTCCGTTGAAAAAAGAGTTTATGAAAAACTCAGCAGAGGCAACGGGAACTTTTTTTGAATTGAAAGAAAACACTACTGCTTTGTTATGTCTTTCTACCGATTATATTGCAGGAAAAATGATGCTAGTCCGAGCTTTAACGTTAGGGTGGAAGCTTGATGTTGTAGAAGCAATTTCTAATCCATTGGAAGGAATAAATACAATGTATGAATTTTCTGCAATGGTGCCAATGCAGTTACAAAACTCGTTAAAAGATTTACATAAGGTTAAAAAACTAATTGTAGGTGGTGGAGTCGTTTCTAACGATTTAATTGTAGAAATTCAAAATCTATCTACTCAAGTTTTTGCTACCTATGGAATGACTGAAACTATTACACATATTGCTGTGAAAAAACTGAATAATGTCATTTCGAACGATAGTAATAAATCTAACTATAAAACACTACCTGACGTACATCTTTCACAAGACAATCGAAATTGCTTGATCATTGAAGCTCCTAAAGTATCAGAGGAAAGAATCGTTACAAATGATGTAGTGGATTTAATTTCTGAAACAGAATTTGAATGGTTAGGACGCTATGATAACGTTATTAATTCTGGTGGAGTTAAGCTACATCCAGAAAAAATTGAAGAAAAACTCTCTAAAATTATCTCGAATCGTTTTTTTGTTATTGGTGTTCCAGATAAGGTGTTAGGAGAAAAATTAGTGCTTGTCATAGAAGGGAAAGAATACAATGTTATCTTGAACGAAGCAAAGAATTTTACCAAATATGAAACTCCAAAAGATATTTACTTCGTAGATCAATTTGTAGAAACAGAGACAAAAAAAATCCAACGTAAGAAAACGATGGATTTAGTAAGGTTGTTATAATTTATAGGTTAGTATAAAACAGTCCATTTACCCATTACTTTTTTGTTAGGATAGTTCTTTGCTAGCCAATCTAATCTTTCTGGAAGTTGCTTTTTATAAAGTATTAAAACAGTAGGTTTTTCTAAGATTCCATGTAAACTTTCTAACTCAGTAGTATCTTTAAGATTGATTAAGTGATTTTTCCAGTTTGTATCTGTTTCAAACTGAGTTTCTCTGTTTAAAGATTCATGCCCATCGTATAAGGAGATAATTGATTTATTCAATCCAAAAGCAATGGATGATTTTCTAATGTTGTAGACTAAAATATCTCTTGAATTAATATTTTCACTAATAATGAAATCTGTCACAGGCTTCGAAGCATTGATTTTTAATTCGTTCTTAGCTAAGATTGTTGAAGCACTGATCAATAAAAATAACGTAACAACAAATGAGGTAAGTACTGGTTTGAATTTAACTTCTTCTTTAGATTTATAAAGGAAGAATACTATAATTACAACAACACAACTAGCAACAGCTAAATAATACGGAAAATTCATTCCAGTATTAATAAATGGAGCTACAATAAAAGTTAATAGAATTAAACTAGAAAAACCAAGAATAAAAATATTAATGGTTTTGATTTTTTCTGTGTTAATTCGTGAAAACAAATCAGCTATTAAGATAGCAAGTAAACCATATAATGGTAAAATGTATAAAATTCGTTTTGAAGAAGAAATTGAAAAGAAAATCAAAGGAATTACAAACGCCATTAACATAGCGAAGTGAATTGTTTTTGTTTTCAATAATTCTTTTTGATCTTTCAGTAAATAAATAAATGCTAAAAACCATGGTAAACCAACTAGCGGAGCAAAAGCTAAGAAGTACCAAAATGGTTCTGTTCTTCCGAAGGCATTTTTTGAGAACCTATCTGCGGTCTGTTTTCCTAAGAAATAATCTAAAAAGGCAGGATTGCTATAGCCTAGGTATGCAAACCAAGATGCTGCAATAACTAAAAATAACGTCCACGCCGTAATATGATGGATAGAAAAATTTCTTTTTGGCTTTTCTGTACGGTTATAAAATAAAATGAAAATTACAGGAACAATAAATATTACAGGTCCTTTTGTTAAAAAACCTAACGCTAAACTTAGAGTAAAAGCATAGAGCCATTTTATAATTCCAGATTGGCGATATTTTACCCAACTATAAATACTTAGTAAAACAAAGGTAGCTAAAAAAGCATCGGTAGTTAAGTTTCGCGATGACATTAAGACCAACGGAAAGCTGAAATAGATAATAGCAGACCAAAGTGCCGTTTTTTTATTGTTGAATAATGAAATACTTAAGCGGTAGACCAATACAAGTTGAAGTAAAACAGCTAATTGTAAAAAGAAACGAGCTCCAAAAGCATTAATACCAAATATTTTGTAGCCTAAAGCTGTAATTTGATAGGTAAATGGAGGTTTGTGATAGTGATGAACATCTAACAAGTTAGGGTGCATATAATCACCAGAAACATGCATGGCTCTACCTATTTCGGCATATCTAGCGTCGCTACTTTCAATAACTCCGTACGAGCCTACATTAATAAGTAAGCTAATAGCAGCTATTACTAAAAATATATTAAAGGTTAGTTTGTTTTTCATTCTGAAAAAAGAATAAGTTTATGAGTTAGTTTTTAACACTTTATCTTGTTTTAATAAGATAAAAACGTTTCTGATATAAATAACAAAACCGAATAATTGTCCAATGAATAATACAGGGTCTTTTCTTATAATCGCATAGCTTAAAATCATAAGCGATCCTACAAGGCTTAACAACCAAAATCCTAAAGGTAACGAAGATTCTTTTTTACGCTCAGAATAAATCCATTGATAGATAAAACGCAGTGTGAAAATAATTTGACCAATACTTCCCCAGATTAATAAGTTAATAGGAATCTCTTCATTGCGGAACAATCGTTCAACATCAATTTGGTTATTCTTAAAGGAATATAGAGCAATTAAAAAAGGAAAAATAAGTAAAAAACCACGCAGAAATTTAGGTAGTTTTATCCACGAATCCTGTAATTGCATATTTCTAATATAGATAAAGTAGGTTAATGATTGCCCTAACATAATGGCAAAATCGTCTCGTAACCATCCGTAAACAAAAAGCAAAAAGGAAGCAATTAAACTTAATTGCCAAAACAATTCAGGTGTTAGTACTCTTTTAACTTTTTCAGATTGAATCCATTGTAATAAAAGCCTTGCTGAAAATAAAATCTGAGCAGCAAAACCGATAATGTATACAAAAGATTTATATGAAAGCCAGTCGCTCATTAGCTAATTTTAGACTTTTCAATAGTATAATTTATATAGCTTTTTCGCATCCATCTGTAAGCAAAAGTGTCACGTAACGCTTTTAAAGATCTATTGAAAATATTGAATTTTGAAGTACCTGCAATACGTTCAAAATGCTGCACTTTTAGTTGTTTTATTTTTCCATTCTGTAATAAAATTAAAGCAGGAATAAAACGGTGCATTCCTTTAAAGAAAGGAATCTTTTTAGCAACATCAGTACGAAGTACTTTTAACGGACAACCAGTATCAATAACTCCATCGTTAATTAAGCTACGGCGTATGCTGTTAGCAATTAACGATTGTATTTTTTTACTTAAAGTATCTTTTCTTTTTCCTCTATATCCAATTACAGCTTGGTAATTATCGATATCCTCTAATAAAATATCGAAATCGTAAGGAGTGGTTTGTAAATCGGCATCGATATATCCGATTAATTCGGTGTCGATATGGTCAATACCAGCTTTGATAGCTGCACTTAATCCGCAGTTTTCTTTAAATTTTAAGTATTCAAAGTCAGGGTTGTTTGTACAGATTTCAGAAATTTTATTGAAACTATCATCGGTAGAACCATCATCAATAAATAAAACCTTGCTTTTAGTTTTACTTTTAGAAAAGTAATCAGTGAACGTACTGTGTATTCTATCTAAGTTATCAATTTCATTAAAAACTGGAATGATGATAGTCATTCTGTAATCCATAGACTAGTTTGTTTTAGTATGACCATGCGAAAGTACAAAAAATAAAAAATCCAATGATAAACTCATTGGATTTTAAATTCTTTATGGAGAAATATCTTATTCTTCCATAGAATGATATACGTTGTTTACGTCATCATCCTCTTCTAATTTTTCTAAAAGTTTGTTTACTTCTTCTTTTTGTTCATCAGAAAGAGCAGTAGTTGTAGTAGGAATTCGTTCAAATTCAGAAGAAATAATTTCAATATTATTTTCTTCTAAATATTTTTGAATAGATCCGAATTGACCGAATGGAGCATATAACATAACTGAGTTGTCTTCTTCATCAGTAAATACTTCTTCAACTTCAAAATCAATCATTTCCATTTCAAATTCTTCTAAATCCATCGTTAATGATTCTTCTTTTATTTTGAAGTTTACTACATGGTCAAACATAAAAGCTACAGAACCAGATGTACCTAAGTTTCCGTTACACTTGTTAAAAGCAGCACGAACATTAGCTACTGTACGATTGTTGTTGTTGGTAGCAGTTTCTACTAAAACAGCTACTCCGTGAGGTGCGTATCCTTCAAATAACACCTCTTTATAGTTTTCTGTGTTTTTATCAGATGCTTTCTTAATAGCACGCTCAACATTGTCTTTAGGCATGTTGGCAGCTTTTGCATTTTGAATAACTACACGTAAACGAGAGTTGGTTTCGGGGTTAGGACCTCCTTCTTTAACCGCCATAACGATATCTTTACCAATACGAGTAAAGGTTTTAGCCATAGCTGACCAACGTTTCATCTTTCTTGCTTTCCTAAATTCGAATGCTCTTCCCATGTGTATTCTGTTTTAATTTTGCTTGGCAAATGTAATTAATGCTGTAAAATATTACAATTAAAATTGTTTTTTGAAAATTACATCACCATTTTGTTCGTTATAGGCCTTCCAAGTGGCGGTTTGCTTATCTTTTTTGTAATGTCCTTTAACTTTTATATTTCCGTTTTGATAATATGATTTGTAAGAACCATCTTTTAAACCATCGTTTAAATCAACTTCAAATTTTAGTTTTCCATTTTCATAAAATTCTTGATACGATTTGGCACTTAAATCTGACGGATGTATAGGAGCGAGGTTAAAAAAGTTTTCTGAACTTTGAGTGTTTATAGAGTCTTTATAAGGAGTTAACTCTTCAAGTAATTTCTTTTTTAATTCCTCCTCTTTTTTAAGATGGATTTCAATTTCTTCTGGATGTTCATAAACAAAAGAAATATTGCTTTTAAATAAATCGTCTTCGGCAATAAGTTGCAAACCGACTTGAGAAAAACAAGTAATATAAGGTTTGTCTTTTTGAAGTTGAGTTCGAGTTTTGTTATCAACTAAACTTAAAAGGTCTTTGTACGAATTTGGTGTGTTAACATAAGCAAACACACTAGATTTCTTTTCGAAATTATAGTTGAAATCATCGAAACTTTCAGAGTTTTCAAGTGTGTAACCTATTAAATGATTGTTGATAATTTCTTTAATAGTGTTCGGACTTGTACTAAAAACAACGAAATCATCAATAATAGTAAAGTAAGGCTTATCCATTTTAGAAAACACATTACCAGCTAGCATTTTAAAGAATCCTTTTAGATCAAAAAAATTAATAGGATAACCTCTATAATCGATTTGTTTATATTTTAGAGGGGTGTTTTCTTTAATTTTTGATAGAATTAATTGAAGGTTTTCTTTAGCGTCATCAATATCATCAGCTTTAATAATAGCAGCGATATCTTTTTTGTTTTTTGAAAGCTCAGTGTTAAAATGAACTAAAGCTATTTCATTCCCAATCCAGCTGTATACATGTTCAGAAACATTTATATCTAACTTATCCTCAATCATTGCAAGTTGATCAGAATACATTTTAAAATCGGCTGGATTTTCTTGTTGAAGTTTTTCTAAGTTACTATTAAAGGTTTTAAAATCATCAAAAGCAAAACTAAGGTATAAAGAAGTGTTTTTCGGAGCTATTTTAGCTACACTACGTTTACCAACTCCTGAATTTTGTAAAACTTTTAAATAGGTTTGTGAATTGCTATCAACATTTGTGTAACCAGTAGCTTGTACTATAACTCCTTCAACTATAGAAATATCTAATCCTGTATAAAAGAAAGCTTGTTTGTTACTATTTAAAAACTCTAAACTAGCAGAGTTTGTAAAACAACTTAAATAATCTTTTAAATATTTGTGTTGAAGATAGATATTAAAAAAGCCATCATTATCTGTTTTCTCTTTTATTTCTACAAAATTTACATCACGACCAATAACAGGGTTTAAGTATTGGTCTATTGATTTCTCAACGAGAGTATGAGTGTAGGAAGCTATTACCTGATTTTTAATAAAAGAAAGGTGTAAGGTTTCTCGTGTCTCTTTATTGTAAAGCTCAATAATTTCATGTTCTTTATATACTCGTTTAGTAACTCTATAACCTTCACCAGCTAAATTACTAATAGCTCTTTTTAGGAAAATGAGTTTGGAGAATTTTTGTAAATCAGCAATATATAATAACCCGTATTTTTTAGGACTGTATACATGTATAGAGATAACTAAGTTACGCTCTCCAATAAAGTCAAAAATTTCTTTTTTAGCTTTAAAAGTATCATCTAAACTATTAAGACCTTCCGATAGTTTATTGATTTGTTGGTTCGTTTGAAGGTGTGCCCAAATTTCACTTGAGCTTATTTCATCCCAAGTGTCAATTGGTCTTTCAGTATCAACAATAAAAACAGCATCATCAGGAACTAAGTAAATAGGTTTAATGTTGTCATTTTCTGATAAGGTGAAAATATACACTTGATAGATTACAAAGCCTATAACAAGGGCAATAATGCCCCAAAACACTTTCCTCTTCATGCTGTTTTCTGTGTTTTAAACTTGTAAAACTCCTAAATTAAAAGGCTTTTCAATAGGAGCGTGGTCAGCAGCTTCTATTCCCATAGAAATCCATGTTCTGGTATCTAGAGGATTAATCACAGCATCAGTCCAAATTCTAGCAGCAGCGTAATATGGAGATATTTGATTATCGTATCTCGATTTAATTTTATCGAATAATTCTGCTTCTTTTTCAGGAGTAATTTTTTCTCCTTTTTTCTTTAAAGCGGCAGTTTCAATTTGTAATAATACTTTAGCAGCAGAAGCACCGCTCATTACAGCTAATTCTGCACTAGGCCATGCGAAAATAAGGCGTGGATCGTAGGCTTTACCACACATTGCGTAATTTCCAGCTCCGTAAGAGTTACCAATAACTACCGTAAACTTAGGGACTACAGAGTTACTCACAGCATTTACCATTTTAGCTCCATCTTTAATAATTCCGCTATGCTCGGATTTACTTCCTACCATAAATCCAGTAACATCTTGTAAGAAAACTAATGGAATTTTCTTTTGATTACAGTTGGCAATAAATCGAGTAGCTTTATCAGCAGAATCATTATAGATTACACCACCAAATTGCATTTCGCTAGGTTTGGTTTTAGCTCCTTTCGATTTTACAATTTTACGTTGGTTAGCAACGATACCTACTGCCCATCCATCAATACGAGCATATCCTGTAATGATAGTTTGACCGTAGCCTGCTTTGTATTCTTCAAAATCAGAATTATCTACCAAACGTTTAATGATTTCCATCATATCGTATTGCTCGTTACGAGCTTTTGGTAAAATTCCGAAAATATCATCTTCGTTTTCTTTTGGAGGGAAAGCTTCTTTACGATTAAAACCAGCTTTGTCATAATCTCCAATCTTATCCATTAAATTTTTAATGGTGTCTAAAGCATCTTTATCATCTTTTGCTTTGTAATCGGTAACACCAGATACTTCACAGTGCGTGGTTGCTCCACCCAACGTTTCATTATCAATAGTTTCACCAATAGCAGCTTTTACTAAATAACTACCCGCTAAGAAAATACTTCCTGTTTTATCTACGATAAGTGCTTCATCACTCATAATAGGCAGGTAAGCACCACCAGCAACACAGCTTCCCATAACAGCAGCAATTTGGGTAATTCCCATGCTACTCATTACCGCATTATTTCTGAAAATTCTTCCGAAGTGTTCTTTATCAGGAAAAATTTCATCTTGCATTGGTAAATAAACCCCTGCAGAATCAACTAAGTAGATGATAGGTAATTTATTTTCAATAGCAATTTCTTGAGCTCTTAAATTCTTTTTACCAGTAATAGGGAACCAAGCACCAGCTTTTACTGTAGCGTCATTAGCTACAACAATACATTGTTTACCACTAACGTACCCCATTTTAACAACTACACCTCCTGAAGGACATCCACCGTGTTCTTGATACATATCTTCTCCTGCAAAAGCAGCGATTTCGATAGATTTTGATTTGTCGTCTAATAAATAGTCGATACGTTCACGAGCAGTCATTTTTCCTTTTTCGTGATGTTTATCAATACGCTTTTGTCCACCTCCTAATTTAACTTTGGCTAAGCGTCTGCGTAAATCTGATACTAAAAGTTTATTGTGGTCTTCGTTTTTATTGAAGTTAAGATCCATGGTAAGTTATTTGTTTGCGTGTGCTAAAATAAGAAAATCAATGTATAAAACAAGGTGTTTAGGTATGCGATTGAATGATGTTTTCTACGATTTTTTCTATTTCTTTATTTCTTGATTGTTTTATTAAAACGCTAGGTTCGGCTACTCGCTCTTTACAATTTTGTACAGCGCAAGTTTCGCAGGTAACTCCAACAGTTCTTTTAATAAACATATCTTCATTAAAAAATTGAAGTTTACGCTTTAAGTGAGGAGAAAGTAGCATACCAATATTCACACTTCTATTGATGTTTTCTTTGAAAGGATCAGCTGTGGCAGCAGATAATACTAAATATTCATTGTCAGAATTTTCGTAGGATGATATTTGAATTCCATAAGCAGATTTTTTCTCTTTGGAAGCTTCTAAATCTTGAATAGTTTTAATCGCAACCCATCTTCTACAATAATGCTCATTATTGCGATTTGCATGTGGACTTTGTTGCTGTGTAATATGTAGTTCCTTGGAAAGCCTATAAATAGGAGAGTCTTCTTTATGTGTAAAGCGTAAAAAGAACAAGTTTTTAATACTAAAATATTTAGGTAGAATATTAGTCAAGCGCTGATAAAAAGTTTCGTCTGAACAATTATAACTTCGGATGATTTTGTGTAATTGCAACGGTTGCCACGTTTGTAAAGAAAATAAATGGGTTAACTTTTTAGTTAAATCATCTTTTGGAATAATTAAAGCTCCTGCAAAATAGGAAGCTATGAAGTTATTCAAGACTTGATCAAAGCTTTCAAATTTTATCCAAGGGAAGGTGTATAAGCGATTTTCTACATCAAGGTAGTTATAGGCTAATTCTTTTGCGTAAATAAATGTTTTTTGAGCTTCACTTATATCATTATATAATAAGAGTGTTTTAGTTTTTGGAATAAAGATGTTTCTTAACTCAGATAATTTTTGATGTTGAGATAATTCTTCAGTATCAATAGTATATCCGTATTCTTCGACTAAAACATCTTCTAAATCTTTAGAGTTAATTGGTTCGTCTAATTTTATATGATAGGCTTTAGCAAAGTCGATGACCTTATTTTCAATATCTTCAAAATAATTATTGTGTGCTTCTTGGTAAGAACGTAAAGCAGCAAGAAAAAAGCTCTCTCTTGTTAAGTTGTAATTTTGAGCAATTTTAATAATGGTGCTAATAAACGCATTTACTTTTGCAGGGGCGTTGGCAATAATATCAATTAAATTGTTTTCCTGAATACCAAATAGGTCAAGCGGTATTTCTTTTAAAATTTTCGATTGTAAAATCTCACCAATTGGAGCTAAGTTTTTATCAAGTTTTAAGGATACCAAATGATCGTAAGGTACTTCTAACTTCTCAGAAAGGATAACAATTTTATCGGTTTTTGGATACTTTTTTCCTTTTTCAATTTCATTTAAATATGATTTAGATAAACCAGTTAGTTTGGCTAATCCAAAGAGTGATAGGTTTTTATCGGTGCGTATTTGTTTCAGTTTTAAACCAAAAACAAGTCTGATGTATTCTTCTTCCAAAGTGTTTTATTAAAAGATTCGTAATTCAAAGGTATAAAAATTAGCGAATTAATAAAAATTAGTAAAATTTATAATTTTAGCGAACGTTCGCTTTTTTGTTTCGATTCTTTTTTTTAATATTGAAGTATCAATCAATAAAAATAAAATAGTATGAATCAAGATGTTTTAGTAAAAGAAGTTCAATGTATAGGTTTTGATGCTAGTAAGTATGAAAGTGTTTTGGCAGAAGAAGCAAAAGCATTTTTGATACAACTACACGAAAAATTCAATAAGCAAAGACTCCAGTTATTAGAAGAAAGAGAAATAGAACAAGCGTATTTTGATGCTGGAAACTTTCCTTCTTTTCCTTCTGAAACCAAAGAAATAAGAGAAAGTAATTGGGTTTGTGCTGAGTTACCAGAAGATTTATTAGATAGAAAGGTAGAGATTACTGGACCTGTGGATCGAAAAATGGTTATCAATGCTTTGAATTCAGGGGCAAAAATGTTTATGGCAGATTTTGAAGATAGTAACTCGCCAACGATTCAAAATATTTTAGATGGACAGATAAATTTAAGAGATGCTGTAAACAAAACAATTTCATTTTACAATGCGTCAAAAAATAAAACGTATCAATTAAATGAGAACGTAGCTACGTTATTAGTACGCCCAAGAGGTTTGCATTTAAACGAAAAACATTTGTTGGTAGAAGGTGTAGAAATGTCTGGTTCTCTGGTAGATTTCGGTTTGTTCTTCTTTCATAACATCAAAACTTTGTTAGCGAAAGGAAGTGCTACTTATTTTTACCTACCTAAACTAGAACATTACAAAGAAGCTCGATGGTGGAATGATGTTTTTGTATTTGCACAAGACTATATTGGAGTTCCTCAAAAAACTATTAAAGCAACGGTATTGATTGAAACGATTACGGCAAGTTTTCAGTTAGATGAAATTATTTATGAGTTAAAAGATCACATGGCAGGTTTAAACTGTGGGCGTTGGGATTATATCTTCTCATATATTAAAAAGTTCAGGAATCATACCAATTTCTTTGTTCCAAATAGGGCACAAATAACGATGGAAACCCCATTTATGGAAGCCTATTCGTTACGTGTTATTCAAACTTGTCATAAACGTAGAGTACATGCGATGGGCGGAATGGCAGCACAAATCCCTGTTAAGAATGATGAGGCAGCTAACAAAGTAGCTTTTGATAAAGTAAGAAAAGGGAAGGAGAGAGAAGTAATGAATGGGCATGATGGCACTTGGGTGGCGCATCCTGGATTGGTGTCGTTGGCGATGGAAGTGTTCGATGCACACATGAAAACACCTAATCAGATAGATAAATTAAGAGAAGATGTTCATATAACAGAAGAAGCTTTGGTACAACAACCATTGGGAACTATTACAGAAGAAGGAATTAGAGAAAATATCAATGTAGGTATTTTGTATATAGAATCTTGGTTGATGGGACAGGGAGCAGCAGCTTTATATAATTTAATGGAAGACGCAGCAACTGCTGAAATTTCTAGAACACAAGTGTGGTTGTGGTTACAGAATAATGAGTTGTTAGAAGATGGACGCACATTTACAGAAGGAATGTATGAGCAATTCAAAAAAGAAGAACTCAAAAAAATAAAAAGTTATGTAGGTAAAGATAGGTACAGCAAAGGAAAGTTTGAATTAGCGGTTCAATTATTTGATGAGTTAATTTTAAATAAAGAATTTGTTGAGTTTTTAACCCTACCAGCATATAAATATTTGTAGAGAAAAGCAATTAAACTTAAAATATTTAAATCTCGATTATCGAGAAAAAGCCCCCAAAAATGCGGCAACATTTAAGAGGGCAAGCTATCAATAAAAATTAATAACCTTATCAATTACAAAATTATGAAAAATTTAGCACACGCTAATTATAGTTCTGCTTTACAAACTGTAAAAGAATTAAAGAAAAAGTACGGAGCAACTTGGAACTCAGTTTCTCCTGAAAATGCTGCTAGAATGGTGGCGCAAAACCGTTTTAAAACAGGTTTAGATATCGCTAGATATACTGCTGCTATCATGCGAAAAGATATGGCAGATTACGATGCAGATTCATCTAATTATACACAATCGTTAGGGTGCTGGCACGGATTTGTTGCACAACAAAAAATGATTGCGGTAAAAAAACATCACAAAACAACGAGTAAACGATATTTATATCTTTCAGGATGGATGGTTGCTGCATTACGCTCTGAATTCGGACCGTTACCAGACCAATCGATGCATGAAAAGACAGTGGTTCCAGCTTTGATTGAAGAAATTTATGACTTTTTACGTCAAGCGGATGCAGTTGAGTTAAATGATTTATTTAGAAGATTAGAAAACGGAGAAGATGTGCAAGACGAAATCGATAATTTTGAAACACATGTGGTACCCATCATAGCTGATATCGATGCTGGTTTTGGAAATGAAGAAGCAACTTATTTATTGGCTAAAAAAATGATTCAAGCGGGTGCTTGTGCTATCCAGATAGAAAACCAAGTTTCTGATGCCAAACAATGCGGACATCAAGATGGAAAAGTAACAGTGCCACACGAAGATTTTATAGCGAAGTTAAACGCGATTCGATATGCTTTTTTAGAATTGGGAGTAGAAGATGGGATTATTGTTGCTAGAACCGATTCGGAAGGAGCAGGGTTAACTCAAAAATTACCAGTAAGTCAAGAACCAGGAGATTTAGCTTCTCAATATTTAGCCTTTGTAGAAGCTGAAGAAATCACAATAGATGAAGCAAAAGAAGATGATGTGCTGTTAAAACGTGAAGGAAAGTTAGTACGTCCTGTACGTTTAGCAAACGGTTTGTATAAGTTTAGAGAAGGAACCAATATTGATAGAGTAGTGTTAGATTGTATTACTAGTTTACAAAACGGAGCTGATTTATTATGGATTGAAACGCCAACACCTCATGTAGGCCAAATTGCACATATGGTAAATAGAGTACGAGAAGTAGTTCCTAATCCGAAGTTGGTGTATAACAATTCGCCTTCGTTTAACTGGACGTTGAATTTCCGTAATCAAGCATATGATGAAATGGTTGCAGAAGGAGAAAATATGACGGGATACGACAGAAACAATTTAATGAATGCAGCTTACGACGGAACAGAACTGTGTCACAGGGCTGATGAGAAAATCCGTACTTTCCAAATAGATAGTGCAAGAGAGGCAGGAATTTTCCATCACTTAATTACGTTACCAACCTATCATACCACGGCATTACATATGAACGATTTAACCGAAGGTTATTTTGGTAATGAAGGAATGTTAGCCTATGTAAGAGGAGTACAACGACAAGAAATTAGAAAAGGAGTGTCGTGTGTAAAGCATCAACGAATGGCAGGTTCTGATTTAGGAGATGATCATAAAACATTTTTTGCAGGAGAAAATGCTTTAAAAGCAGGAGGAGAAAAGAATACATCTAATCAGTTTGAAACTTCTTCAAAAAATAAAGAAGTTGTAGAAGAGGTAGCATAAATACTTTAATAGTTAGTGTATAAATAATTTTAGTTGTCTGTAAATTTCCCGTTTATGTTTAGTTTGTTTCAGTTGTTTGTTTGCATAACGGGAAATTTTATCAAGTGCTAAAAAATAAAAAAGTTATAAACTTATAATTAGCAGTTGTAAATTTTATTTTGAAGTTTACTCTCTTACTTTTAAGGGAGTTTTGTTTTTAGCTCCATTTTAATATTACATCGTTCGTACGGACAATTTTCTTCTACAGCAATTTCTGCAAAACCATATTTTCTATAGATATAAATAGCATTTTCTAAAACAGTGTTTGAATATAAAACAAGCTTGTCAAAGTCGTTTTTTTGAGCAAAATTAATGCAGTGTTGCATCAGTTTCTGTCCTATTTTGTGTCCTCTATGATTAGGTGAAACAGCCATTTTTGTTAGCTCATAAACATTTGGTTCACTCATAGGTATTAAGGCAACTGTGCCTACAATTTCATTATTTAATTTGGCAAAGAAAATGTATCCGCCTTTATCAATAATGTATTTGTTAGGGTTGCTTAAAACTTCTTCATCGTAAGGTTCTACGTAGAAAAAAGTTCGTAGCCATTCAATATTCAAATTGTAAAAACTTGAAGCGTATTCTTCTTTATAATCAATTATTTCCATCAGTTTAGTTTATTCCTATAAATATATAAAGATAATTTAAAAACCAATTAATTACCGTGTTTTTATATTCCATGGTATATATTTGGTTGTTTTTCATACATTTGTAAAGAATTTAAAAACAAACAAAATGAAAAAAGACAAAATTATTTTTTATGTAGCTACCAGTTTATTAACCTTGTTAATGTTTTTCTCGTCAGGAATGTACTTTTTTAATTATGAAGAAGTAGCTAAAATGTTTGAAGCATTTGGGTATCCAACTTACATTATTTACCCGTATGCAGTAGTTAAATTGTTAGGATTGGTAGCGCTATGGTTTTTTAGAGGTAAGTTTTTAAATGAATGGGCGTATGCAGGGTATTTCTTTGCGTTTATTTTGGCATTTTTTGCTCATTTTATGATTGGAGATGGTGAGCAAATGGGAGCTATAATTGCTATGATTCTATTAATAGTTTCATATATTTATAGTAAAAAAATATAATGAGCAACAATCCAACAGCAACAGTTACTTTAACTGACCGAAATTACTTAGCAGAAGGCAAAATGAGAAATCATTTTGCTGTTATTGATGAACCTTTAGATAAAGGTGGAGATGATAACGGACCAACTCCAGTAGAATATTTATTAACTGCAATAGGTGGTTGTGTTTCTATCACTTTGCGTATGTATGCAGAGCGTAAAGGTTGGGATTTAGGAAAAATCACGGTAAATGTGAGTCAAAAAGAACAACTAACTCCCGAAGGAATAAAAAAATCATTGAATGAAGAAATTTCTTTTGAAAAAGAAGTTACAGAAGAACAACGTACCAAGTTGTTAGAAATAGCAGGTAAATGTCCTGTAGCAAAAATGGTAAAAGGAGAGACAGAAATAAATTCAAAAATAACAACATAAATGAAGAAAATTATTGCATTTGCAGGTAGTAACAGCAAAAAATCCATAAACAAACAATTGGTGGTATATGCCTCTAGTTTATTAAATGACTTTGAGGTAGAAGTTTTAGATTTGAATGATTACCCACTGCCAATTTATGGGATTGATGAAGAAATGGAGAATGGATTTCCTGCGAATGTAATAATCTTTTTAAACAAGATTAAAGACGCTGATGGTATTATGTTATCATTAGCTGAACATAACGGAAATTTTACCGTGGCTTTTAAGAATATTGTAGATTGGATGTCGCGTATAGAAAAAAAGCTTTGGAACGATAAACCAATGTTGTTGTTATCTACATCACCTGGAGGAAGAGGAGGAGCTTCTTCTATGGCGATTGCTAAAAACGGATTTCCGCACATGGGAGCAAATATCATAACCGATTTTTCTTTACCAAAATTTTATGATAACTTTAAAGACGGAAGTGTTGTAAATGAGGTATTTAATGAAAATTTGATAAGAGCAGTGAAGACTTTCGAGAAAGAGGTATAATTCTTAAAACATAAAGTCATGTCAGGAGCTAAAGAAATTATTAAAAAGTACAGTAATGATGATATTACTGTAGTTTGGCAACCCAATAAGTGTATCCATTCTAAAAAATGTTGGAAAGGATTAATACAAGTATTCAATCCGCAGAATAAACCTTGGGTCAATATGGACGGAGCTTCTACAGATAAAATAAAAAAACAAGTAGAAGAATGCCCGTCTGGAGCGCTATCCTATATGTCTAAAAAGGATGGAAGTCAAGCAGCTGCACATACTGAAACAAAAGTAGAAGCCTTAGAAGATGGTCCGTTATTAATTTACGGAACATTACATGTTACAAATTCAGACGGAAAGGTTGAAAAGAAAAGTAAAACAACGGCCTTTTGTAGGTGCGGTGCTTCTCAAAATAAACCCTATTGTGATGGAGCTCATGTAAAAGTTGAGTTTAAAGGATAATATTTCCCTATGTAAAAAGGGTAGTTAAAAAATATTCCATTTAATTATTTGAAATAGATTTATTTTCCTTGGTAAATAATTAAGGGTTGTTGTATTTTTGCAAAAAAGAAAGGAGATTAAAATGAAGATAGTTTTATACGGAAGAAAAGGACATGCGCATACTGTAGCTTATAAGAACTTTTTAAATTCTGCAGAAGTGCCTTTTGTATACAAAGACGTTTCTATAGATGAAGAAGCTAGAGAGCATAGTAAAGAGTTGTATGAAGGGCAAGTAAAGTATCCAACTTTATTTATTGATGATGAAGTGTACTTAACACCAACATCAGATACGTTTAACAAATTAATGCAAGATTTAAAACTAAGAGGGTAGTTAGTCATAGCTAGTACATTTGTTATTAATTAACAGCTAAAAGCAAACAGCCAATAACCAAAACTATGGGCGATATTTCAAAAGACATCAATTCCAAATTTCCAAATGATAGAATTAAAGCATTTATCAATATAAAATACACTGCGAATTGGGTAAGCAGTAAAGAGAATGAGTTTTTTAAACAATACAGTATCTCTTCGCAACAATTTAATATCCTACGTATTTTAAGGGGAGCTAAAGAAGCAATTAAAGTGCAAACAATTAAGGATAGAATGATTGAACGCGCGCCAAACGCTACAAGATTAATGGATAAACTTTGTGAGAAAGGTTTAATTAATCGTATACGTTGCGAACATGATAGAAGAGTAGTTTACATAAGTATAACTAAGAAAGGAGAGGAGTTGTTGGAAGAAATTGATAAAAATTTACATTTAGATTTTGTTGATAACCTAACAGAGGAGGAAGCGACTCAGCTCAGTAATTTATTAGATAAAATAAGACAGTAACCACCGTTTTTTACTCTTTTTTTATGGCTATAATTGAGGTTGTGATTTAAAAGTTGTATCTTTAAAAGTAAGCTAAAAAGATTACAATTATGTATACATACGACACACTTTCAGAAGCCTTAAATGATCTACAAAAAAGAGGCTTTACGCATGATTTTAACCTCACTTATTCACAAATAGAAAGTAAAACGACCAAAGAAGTTTATTCACCAGAAGTTTTTGAAGTAGTTGAGGTATATCGTTTTGAAGGTATGAGTAGTCCAGGTGATAATTCGGTTGTGTATGCAATTCAAACCAAAACAGGAGTTAAAGGAGTTTTAGTAGATGCTTATGGGGTTTACGCAGACTCACTCTCTCCAGAAATGATTCAAAAACTCCATTTTAGCAGATAATAAAATATAGAGCTCGAAGATGTAAACTTCGAGTTTTTTATTTTCTAAAAAATCGTATCTTGCCATTTATTATGCGTGCATAATATTTTAATACTAGAATAATGAAGTACAAACATATTTTTGAACCTTTAGATTTAGGATTTACAACCTTGAAAAATAGAATCTTAATGGGGTCTATGCATACAGGTTTAGAGGAAGAAAAAAACGGAATAGAACGTATTGCTGCTTATTATGCTGAACGTGCTAAAGGTGGAGTAGGGTTGATTGTTACAGGAGGAATTTCGCCTAATATTCAGGGGTGGACAGCACCTTTTTCTGCTCGTATGAGTACGAAAAAACATGCACGTGAGCATAAAGTAATCACAGAAGCAGTGCATAAAGAAGGCGGGAAAATATGTATGCAAATTTTGCATTCAGGTCGCTATGGATATCATCCGTTTAATGTAGCTCCTTCAAAAATTCAATCGCCAATCACACCGTTTAAACCATTTGCGTTAAAACAATCAGGAATACGAAGAACAGTAAAAGATTTTGTTAACTGCGCGAAGTTATCGCAAGAAGCAGGGTATGATGGAGTAGAAATCATGGGGTCTGAAGGTTATTTAATTAATCAATTTATTGTTACAAGAACCAATAAAAGAACAGATGAGTACGGAGGAGAATATGAAAATAGAATCCGTTTAGCTGTTGAATTGGTACGTAAAATTAGAGAAGCAGTAGGTGAAAATTTTATCATCATCTATCGTTTGTCAATGTTAGATTTGGTTGAACAAGGAAGTTCTTGGGAAGAAGTAGTACAATTAGGAAAAGAAATAGAAAAAGCTGGAGCAACCATTATCAATACAGGTATTGGTTGGCATGAAGCGAGAATACCAACTATAGCAACATCGGTTCCTAGAGCAGCATTTACTTGGGTTACCAAAAAAATGAAAGAGGAGTTATCTATTCCATTAGTTACTTCCAACAGAATTAACATGCCAGAAACTGCTGAAAAAGTGTTAGCAGAAGGTCATGCAGATATGATTTCTATGGCTCGTCCATTTTTAGCGGATCCAGAATGGGTAAATAAAGCAAAAGAAGAAAGAGTAGATGAAATAAATACTTGTATAGCTTGTAACCAAGCTTGTTTAGATCATGCTTTTCAGAAGAAAGTGGCAAGCTGTTTAGTAAATCCGAGAGCTTGTCATGAAACGGAATTGAACTATAATCCGACTTCAAAAAAGAAAAAAATAGCAGTAGTAGGAGCAGGTCCAGCAGGGTTAGCAGCTTCAACTGTAGCAGCACAAAGAGGACATCAAGTAACTTTGTTTGATGCTGATTCAGAAATCGGAGGGCAATTCAATATTGCTAAGCAAATTCCAGGGAAAGAAGAATTTTACGAAACAATTAGATATTTTAACAAGCAGCTAGAATTACACAACGTAAATGTAAAGTTAAACACACGAGTTACTGCGGAAGATTTATACAATGCAAATTTTGATGAGGTTATTCTAGCTACTGGAATTACGCCAAGAACTCCTAGAATTGAAGGAATCGATCACGAAAAAGTTTTGAGTTATATAGATGTTGTAAAATTAAAGAAACCTGTTGGTAAACGTGTTGCAGTTATTGGAGCAGGAGGAATTGGTTTTGACGTTTCAGAATACTTAGCCCACGAAGGAGAAAGTACTTCTCAAAATATAGATGCATGGTTAGAAGAATGGGGAATTGATAAAAAGTTAGCAGCACGTGCAGGAATAGAAGGTGTA
The DNA here is from genome assembly GCF_028823685.1 of Tenacibaculum sp. L6. Lineage (GTDB taxonomy): Bacteria > Bacteroidota > Bacteroidia > Flavobacteriales > Flavobacteriaceae > Polaribacter. The sequence continues at coordinate 68,125 of NZ_JAPEHZ010000003.1, forward strand.
ACACCTAAAATTCATCCTTCTCCTAGAGAAATATTTATGTTTAAGCGTAGTTCAGGAAAGTTTGGTGGTAACTTAGGAAAAACTACAGGATGGATTCATCGCTCTGTATTAAAAAAGAAAAAAGTACAGTTTATTAATGAAGTACAATACACAAAAATTGATGATGAGGGCTTACACTATACACAAAACGAAGAGCAAAAAGTATTACCAGTAGATAATGTAATTATTTGTGCAGGTCAGGTTCCGTTTAAAGTATTGTTAGAGCCTTTACAAGCAAAAGGAATGAAAGTACATGTAATAGGTGGAGCAGACGTAGCAGCAGAATTAGATGCAAAGAGAGCGATAAATCAAGGAAGTAGATTAGCTGCTGAAATTTAGCTTTATATAAATTTAAAATCACTAAAAAAGTCTTGCTTTCGCAGGACTTTTTTTATGCGTATTATAAACATGAATAAGTGTAAATAATTACCGATATTTGTGGCTCACAATTTTTTTGAAAAAAGTAAATTATGGCAATGAACAAAAACACTGTCCTAGGTTGGGCAACGCTTATAATGATTTTAATGGGAATATTACTTATTGGATTAGCAATATTCAAGTATGATGAAATAGCTGGATATGGCTTTGGTGCTGTAGGTTTAGGTTTTTTTGCAAATGCATGGGTGTTTAATGCCCTAAAAGGTAGAGTTTAATTAAGAAAATACAAGAAAATGAGCGACGATAAAAAAGTCATTTTTTCAATGAATAAGGTCTCTAAGACCTATCAAAGTACAGGAAAACAAGTTTTAAAAGATATTTATTTAAGTTTCTTTTACGGAGCTAAAATTGGTATTTTAGGTTTAAACGGTTCGGGTAAATCTACCTTGTTAAAGATTATTGCAGGAGTAGAAAAGAATTATCAAGGAGATGTTACTTTTTCTCCAGGGTATAAGGTTGGATACTTAGAGCAAGAACCGCAATTAGACGAAGAAAAAACTGTTTTAGAAGTTGTTAAAGAAGGAGTAGCAGAAACGGTTGCTATTTTAGATGAATACAACAAAATAAACGATATGTTTGGATTGGAAGAAGTGTATTCTGATCCAGATAAAATGGATAAGTTAATGGCGCGTCAGGCGGAGCTACAAGATAAAATAGATGCTTCAAACGCTTGGGAATTAGATACCAAGTTAGAAATTGCAATGGATGCCTTACGTACCCCTGAAGGAGATAAAAAAATCGGAGTATTATCTGGAGGAGAGCGTCGTCGTGTAGCCTTATGTCGTTTATTATTACAAGAACCAGAAATTTTATTACTTGATGAGCCTACCAACCACTTAGATGCTGAGTCGGTACACTGGTTAGAGCATCATTTAGCACAATATAAAGGAACGGTAATTGCGGTAACGCACGACCGTTATTTCTTAGATAACGTTGCAGGATGGATTTTAGAATTGGATAGAGGTGAAGGTATTCCTTGGAAAGGAAACTACTCTTCTTGGTTAGATCAAAAATCTCAACGTTTAGCACAAGAAAGTAAAACTGCTTCTAAGCGTCAAAAGACCCTAGAACGAGAGTTAGAATGGGTTCGTCAAGGAGCAAAAGGTCGTCAAACTAAGCAAAAAGCACGTTTGAAGAACTATGAAAAATTAATGAGCCAAGACCAAAAGCAAACGGAAGAAAAATTAGAAATCTACATTCCGAATGGTCCACGTTTGGGAACCAATGTAATAGAAGCTACAGGTGTTTCTAAAGCATATGGAGATAAATTATTATACGAAAACTTAGAGTTCAATCTTCCACAAGCAGGAATTGTTGGAATTATTGGTCCGAACGGAGCAGGTAAAACTACTATTTTCAGAATGATCATGGGAGAAGAAACTCCTGATGCTGGAAACTTTTCTGTTGGGGAAACAGCTAAAATAGCCTATGTAGATCAGTCGCATTCAAATATTGATCCTGAAAAAACTATTTGGGAAAACTTCTCAGAAGGTCAGGATTTAGTAATGATGGGAGGAAAGCAAGTAAACTCTAGAGCATACTTAAGTCGTTTTAATTTCTCAGGAAATGAGCAAAATAAAAAAGTATCTACATTATCAGGGGGAGAGCGTAACCGCTTACATTTAGCAATGACGTTAAAGGAAGAAGGAAACGTACTTTTATTAGATGAGCCAACAAACGATTTAGATGTAAATACCTTACGAGCGTTAGAAGAAGGTTTAGAAAATTTTGCAGGATGTGCCGTAGTAATTAGTCACGATCGTTGGTTCTTAGATCGTATTTGTACACATATTTTAGCTTTTGAAGGAAATAGCCAAGTGTATTTCTTTGAAGGTTCTTTCTCTGATTATGAAGAGAACAAAAAGAAACGTTTAGGAGGTGATTTAATGCCAAAACGTATCAAATACAAGAAGTTAATTAGATAATAATTAGTTATCATAAATTAGATAAAACAAAACTCGAAGTTAGCAGCTTCGAGTTTTTTCTTTTTCTATAACAATTATCCCCTCAATGTTAAACTGTTTTGTAGATAGTTTTTCATAGTAATGGTATTATGTTACTAATTTAAAAATTAACAATTATCATTCCGAAAATCTATTCTTTTTGTTTAATTATTGCTTTAACTGTAATTTATAATGGTTTTAATTAAGGTTTTTTAAAAATTTAATTATTAAAATAACAAAAGCTCACCAATTGGTGAGCTTTGTATATCTTAAGGTTGAGAACCTAATATTTAAACCTGATAAATAAATAGAGATTAAATAGTTCTCTAGTTATGTACTTCCTTTTTTTACTGATGATAAGCAGCGTTATGAGCTAAATCCCCATTACAACTGTTACATTTTCCAGCAGCATCTCCACCACCAGCACAACCATTAGCACAGGTATAATGATATTGTCCAGAAGCATTTGGTCCACTAGAAGTAGTTGGAGCTATAGGTGTCGATATTGGTGTGTTTGAGTTCGTGTTTTGAGAATTGTGAAACGCTTGGTTATGCGCAAGAGGAGTTTTACAAACAGGACAAGCGGTGCCTTGTATACTTGATGTACCTCCTTCACAATTTTTAGGACATATATAATGTGCTCCTCCAATAATATTAACAGTACTATTGTTAGCATTTGGAAGTTGAGGAGCTGGACGTTCGTTAAAAGGAACTGTTAACGGGTTTACAGGTGCTTTCTTTTCTTCTGTTTTACAAGAATAAAAACAGCATAATAAAACGAATAGTGTGAATATTTTTTTCATATTTCAAATATAAAAAA
>NZ_JAPEHZ010000040.1 GCF_028823685.1 Tenacibaculum sp. L6
CATTGCTTTTCATAAAATAAGTCTAAATTGTGTAAACTTATTTCAGGACGAGACATACAATAACAAAAAAGGGAACCAATTTGGTTCCCTTTTTATTTATTAAACAGCTTTTATTCTTCTTCGTCATCGCTAATAGCTTCAAAAAAACTAAACACATTACCACCATAACGTTTATCATAACTATGATTTGGATGCTTGGTTAAATCTGTATGTTTTGAATGTTCAATAATTAAAACACCATCTTCATTTAACAAATCACGTTCAAAAATTATATCCGCTATTTTTAAGAATTGCGCTTCTTCAAAATCGTACGGTGGATCCGCAAAAATAACATCCGTTTTTAGAGGAGTTTTCTCTAAAAACTTATATACATCACTTTTATAGCTGGTAATGTCCATATCTAATTCCTTTGAAGTTTGATTGATGAACTTGATACACGCAAAATGAGCATCAACAGCATAAATAGTTTCTGTACCTCTAGAGGCAAATTCGTAGCTAATATTTCCTGTTCCTGCGAATAAATCTAACACCGAAATATTATCAAAATAATACAAATTATTTAAGATGTTAAATAACGACTCTTTAGCCATATCGGTCGTAGGTCGTACAGGTAAGTTTTTAGGAGCAGAAATTCTTTTACTCTTATATTTTCCAGAAATAATTCGCATTAGGCAATAAGTATAAAATTTGAATGGTTCGAAAAATCATCGCTATCAGCAAAGAAATTATCAACAGGATTCATAAAATGAATATTTCGAACGTAAGTATAGGTTATGGTGTATAGTTCTGATTCTTTTTCAATGTCACCAATAAAAGTTAATTGAAAATTATTTGGATCCATTTGTAATTGTTCTGCAGAAAAAAGGATATAGTAAATAAAATCTTCTTTGGTACTGTATGAAAAGGAGTTGTAAAATATAAGTTTTCCTTCTTTACAAACTACAATATCTATATCATTAGGAGAAACATGTACAAAAAATTGTTGATCAGAGTTTTCTTGAGAATAGGAGAGTAGTTTGTCTATTAACACGGTTGAATGGTGTTTGTATTCAAACTCTCCAAAGTTTTGAAACAGGTAATTATTGATGTTTACATAAGGTATATAAACTGTGTTAGCAGCTATAATATCATGTAAATCGTAAGTAATAAAATCTGTTTTTAAGGTTTTTACGGTGTATTTTAAATACGGAGCTAAATTGTTTCGGTCGAAAAGTTTATTAGGAACTAAAGTAGCTAGGTTGTTTTGATGTATGGCAAAAACAGAAGAGAAATCTTGTTGTAGATCTTTATCGGTATTAAAGATACGTATAATTTCTTCCAACAATAACTCAGGAGAAGTTATTGAAGCAGCAAAAGTATACTTGGTAAAAAGTAATGGAGCTTTGTTCTTTGAGTTAGAGATACAAAAAGAAAATCCATCCAAACTAAATTGGATGGATAGATCTTTATATTGCGCTATAGCGCTTGTTTTTTTAGTCTTTTTTTGCAACTGCTTCACCTTTATCATAAAAAGGAGGCCAATTACCACCAGTAGTTACTTCACTTAAAGAACCTACAGAAACAAACTCACCTTTAATTTGATCAGATTCAATTGCTTCTAATTCAGCTTTAATTAACGAAGGATTCATTCCTTTTAAAATAGGCTTCTTTGAAACTTTAGCTTCAAATACAGGAACTTCTAAACCTGCTACTTTTTCAACTCTACCAGTAGCTAATTCAAATTGTTCTGTAGTACCAGGTACTTCAAACATTTTAGCATATTCCGTTCCTTCAAAATATTTTAAAACAGGCTCGTATCCAATAGTATCAACTTGCTTTTTAGAAACTTTAATTATAATTCCTCCACCTCTGTCTTCTTCTACTTCAATGTTTTTAGTTTCTGTTAAAGCTAACTGTCCATTTTGAATAAAATTAAGTAAAGAATCTTTACTGTTAGTATATGTTCCGTAAACCTCTTTATATTTTACTTCGGCATCACGAATTAGTTTTAAATTCTTAATAACTTTAGCGTAACGTACTTTTTTGTCTTTGTTAAAGTTAATAGGCTCCATAATTCCACCGTAAATTTTATATACTAAAAAGACAGATGCACCTATAAGAAATATTGAAACTAACCATCTCATTTTTAGAGGTACAAATTTAACTACAAGTACAGCTAAAAGAAAAGCAACCACAACAGCCACCAAAATCATTAATAATAAACTCATTTTTTTAATTTTTAATATATGATATTCGCAAATCTACAATTTTTTTTCAATGATGAAAATAATTATTTTGTAAATACATTTATCTTTGAACATTATTTAAAATATGATACAAACCGCCCCAAAATTCTACAAAGAGATACTTCAAAAATTTCCTTATGCCCCTACACAAAAACAAGGTGAATTACTAGATGTTTTAACGCATTTTATTTTTTCAGATGATAATCGTGCTTTGTTTTTATTAAAAGGATATGCAGGAACGGGAAAAACTACCATTATAAGTACAGTTGTTCATAATTTATGGAAGATTGGTCAGAAGGCAGTTTTATTAGCTCCAACAGGTCGTGCAGCTAAAGTGATTTCAGGGTACTCGAATAGACAAGCATTTACCATTCATAAAAAGATATACTTTCCTAAAAAGCAAAGTAGTGGCGGAGTAAGTTTTGTTATGCAGCCCAATAAACATACTGATACGCTTTTTATTGTTGATGAAGCTTCGATGATTTCAGATGAAAAACAGAGTGCTAAATTGTTTGAAAATGGCTCGTTGTTAGACGATTTAATCTCTTATGTGTACTCAGGAAAAAATTGTAAAATTATTTTTATAGGTGATACAGCGCAGTTGCCACCTGTAAAATTAACAATGAGTCCAGCATTAGAAGCCGATAAGCTTTCGTTTGAATTCAATAAAGAAGTTACCGAAATAGAGCTAGATGAAGTGGTACGTCAAGAGGAAGGCTCAGGGATTTTAGCCAACGCAACCGATTTACGCTTATTAATTCAGAACGATTCCACACATTTTCAGTTTGATGTAAACTATCCAGATATCATTCGCTTAGAAGATGGGTATGATATCCAAGATGCGATTACTTCTGCTTATGACGGAGATATAGGAGTAGAAGATACAGCTATAATTGTACGTTCGAACAAACGAGCGAATCAATACAACCAACAGATACGAACGAAAATTCGCGGACAAGAAAACGAAATTTCTACAGGTGATTATGTAATGGTTGTAAAAAACAATTACTATTGGTTGAAAGATTCTTCATCTGCAGGGTTTATTGCCAACGGAGATATTTGTGAGGTAATGCGTATCAATGAAATTAAAGATTTATACGGATTTAAGTTTGCTGAAGTTGAAGTTCGCATGATTGATTATCCTGATATGAAACCTTTTGAAACAGTATTGTTATTGGACACGCTTACTAGTGAGAGTCCGTCATTAACGTATGAAGAATCGAATCGCTTATACGAAGCCGTAAAAGAAGATTTTGCTCAAGAAAAATCGAAGTACAAGCAATTTATGGGAGTGAAAAAGAATAAGTACTTCAACGCACTTCAAGTGAAGTTTTCTTACGCTATGACATGCCATAAATCACAAGGTGGTCAATGGAAAACTGTTTTTATAGAACAACCTTATTTACCTGATGGTGCTTCAGTAGAATACTTACGTTGGCTATATACAGCAGTTACGCGTGCTCAAGAAAAATTGTATTTGATAGGGTTTAAAGATGAATATTTTTTAGACTAAACTTATAAATATCGATTTTAATAAAAACGTTAGCATTTTGTTAATGTAATTCGTTTTTTCGTTAAAAAAGTTACATTTGTGTAGTATTCAAACTATTAAAAATGCACAAAAAAGTACTTTTAGTCCTATCATTTTTATTGATTTCACTAACAATAAATGCACAAAAACCACAAAAGTTAACTTCTAATCAGATTTATGAAAAAATACAAAAACTAAACTTTTTAGGTTCGGCTTTGTATATAGCAGCACATCCTGATGATGAAAATACCCGATTAATTTCTTACTTATCTAACCATGAAAATGCAAGAACAGCGTATTTATCATTAACTCGTGGTGATGGAGGTCAAAATTTGATTGGTCCTGAAATGCGTGAATTATTAGGAGTTATCCGTACTCAAGAACTCTTAGCAGCAAGAGCAGTAGATGGTGGAGAACAACGTTTTTCAAGAGCAAATGATTTTGGGTATTCAAAGCATCCTGATGAAACCTTAGAAATTTGGAATAAAGATAAAGTGTTAGCTGATGTAGTTTGGGCAATCCGTACGTTTAAACCAGATGTAATTATCAATCGTTTTAATCACAGAACACCAGGTTCTACGCATGGGCACCATACATCTTCAGCAATGTTAAGTGTTGAAGCATTTGATTTGGCAGCTGATAAAACAAAATATCCAGAACAGCTACAATCTACGAGCACATGGCAACCTAATAGGTTGTTTTTTAACACTTCGTGGTGGTTTTATGGAAGTGAAGAAGCCTTTGCGAAAGCTGATAAAAGCAACATGTTAAGTTTTGATATAGGAGCTTATTATCCTTTGAAAGGGTTGTCAAATAACGAGGTAGCAGCCATTGCAAGTAGCCAACATTTATGTCAGGGTTTTGGTAGGTTGACTACTAGGGGAAGTCAAACCGAATATGTTGAGTTTTTAAAAGGAGATTTTCCGAAGGATAAAAAAGATATTTTTTCAGGAATTAATACAACTTGGAACCGTATAGAAGGAGGTGGTGAAATTGGAGATGTTTTATATAAAATTGAAGATGATTTCGATTTTGTAAATCCGTCAAAACACTTACCAGAGTTGTTGCAAGCCTACAAAATGGCTCGACAATTAAAAGATGCACATTGGAGAAACATTAAAACCAAAGAGTTAAATGAAATTATCAAGGCTTGTGCAGGTTTGTATTTAGAAGCATCGGCTGTAAGTTCTAATGCAACTCCAAGCAGCACGATTGATGTAGATTTTGAAGTACTAAACAGAAGTGCTATTTCTATGGAGTTATCGTCAATAACCATCCTTCCTGAAGGAATAAACATCAAAAAAGAACTGGATTTAGCTCCTAATAGCAAACAAAATTTTAAAAATAAAATCAATATTGGAAAAGATGTTTCTTACTCTTCACCATATTGGTTAAATACTCCTTGGGATTTAGGAATGTATAAGGTAAATGACCAAAAATTGATTGGAAATCCAGAATCTCCAAGACCTATTCAAATTCAATACAATATTATTATTGAAAATCAACCAGTTGCTTTTACCATTCCGGTAGTGCATAGATATGCTAAAAGTGATGTTGGAGAAATCTATGAGCCTTTTGAGGTATTGCCGAAAGTAACTACAAAATTAAACGATAAAGTATTGATTTTTTCTACTTCGGAAGCTCAAAAGATATCTGTTGAAGTAAGAGCAGGAGATGCAAATATTAATGGAAAAGTAAGTTTACAAGCTCCAAAAGGATGGAAAGTATCTCCAACAGCAATAGATTTTTCAATTGCCCAAAAAGGAGATGTTCAATTTGTAGAATTTATGGTAACTCCAACTCAAAATGAGTCAGAAGGAGCATTAAAAGTTATTGCTACGGCTGATGGCAAAACTTATGATAAAGAGTTAATAGAAATCAATTATAACCATATTCCAAAACAATCGGTATTGTTACCATCACAAGCGAAAGTAGTTCGTTTGAATATTGAAAAAAACGGAAAACGAATAGGCTATATTCAAGGTTCGGGAGATGCTATTCCTGAAAGTTTACAACAAATTGGTTATGAGGTAACAGAATTGAATGTAAATGAAATCAACGGAAATTTAGATCAGTTTGATGCTGTAGTTGTAGGTATTCGAGCTTATAATACCAATGAAGAATTACAGTTTAAGCAGAAATATTTGTTAGAGTATGTGAAAAATGGTGGAAATTTAATTGTGCAATACAACACGAATAGAGGAGTAGATGTACAAGCGCCGTATGAATTACAATTGTCACGTGATAGAGTAACAGATGAACATTCTAAAGTAACCTTGTTAGCTAAAGAACACTCGATTTTAAATTATCCGAATAAAATTACTGAAGCTGATTTTAACGGATGGGTACAAGAACGCGGATTGTATTTTCCGAATAAATGGAGTAAAGAATACACTCCAATAGTATCAATGCATGATAAAGGAGAAACAACTAAAAAAGGAAGTTTGTTAGTAGCTAAATACGGTAAAGGAAACTACATCTATACAGGATTAAGTTTTTTTAGAGAACTCCCAGCAGGAGTTTCTGGAGCTTATAAATTATTTGCTAATTTGTTATCGGTAAAAGAAAATAGGGCTGATGAAAATTAAAATTTTTATAGCTTTAATGTTAGTATTATTGGTTAATTGTAAAACCAAAAAAGAAAACTCTGTTAAAAAAGGATACAATCAAGAATTGGTTAATGAACTTGCTAGCATGGTAGAAATAGACCAAGTTGCTGCAGGTGTTCCCTCAGGAAAATATAAAGAATTAACCGAAGAAGAATGGCAATCATTTAAAGACAGTGTTTTTGCTGTAACCCATAAGAAAGCTAGAGAAATTTTTAACAAACATGGTTTTGTTGGTTTTGACCTTGCAGGAAAAGAAGGTTCTAGAGATTTTTGGCTTATTGTGCAGCATTTAGATTTTAAACCTGAATTTCAAGAAGCGGTTTTAAAGAAGATGAAAACCGAGGTAGAGAATCAGAATGCTAATTCTGAAAACTATGCCTATTTGCTAGATAGGGTGCAACTAAACACAGGTAAAAAGCAAGTTTATGGAACTCAAGTGACGTATAACTGGAAAGTTTGTCAAGCATATCCAAAACCTTTGATAGATAGTATAAACGTAAACAAGCGTAGAAAGGAAATAGGTATGGAACCTTTGGAAGTTTATTTGAATGAAATGTCAAAAATGCATTTTGAAATAAATAAAGAAGTCTTTTCAAAAGTTAATATAACTGAACCTAAATTATATAAGGTAAAAGACTAACTCACCCCTGCTAGCGCGAGCATCTTGCTCGTGACGGTATGATAAGTAAAGGCATGTGAAAAAAAGCAAGTAAAAAAGAAGATATGTTAACAGATAATAATTTAAACTATAAAGTTGTAAGTAGGACAAGCGTGACGGTTGCGCCAGCTGCTGGACAAGTCACGATTCCGTCCAAATGACGAAACAACCTACTTCTTAACGCAGATTTATCCTCTGTTGATAACATAGTTTGATAGTTTTCATTCTAAAGATAACTATTTGATTTTTAAAATGGAAACTAAATTATTGAAGCCGAAATATAATCTAGCTTATGACAGTTACAATTTGTTTGTGCACAAAAGAATAGTAATCTTGATATTGTGGAAGTAAAAAATTTTCGTAGTCTTTAGTATGCAGAATGGTTTCTAAATCGAATAATTTTAATTCAGCAACCTCTTCTTCTTGAAGCGTTAACTCCTCAATAGGAATTGTTAATTCTGAAATAAATACATGGTGGAATTCATTATCAATAATTCCGTTTAGGTGATTTACCATGTGCTTGCGAGTGCCTATTTTGTGCAAGTTTTCAGGAAGTATGTCAAAACCAATTTCCTCTTTTACTTCTCTAAGAGCAGCAATATTTATATCTTCACCTGCAGCGATATGTCCTGCTACAGAAATGTCCCATAAACCAGGAAATACTTTTTTAGTTAAAGCTCTTTTTTGAAGTAAGATTTGCTTGTTTGAGGTATATAACCAAACATGAATAGTAGGGTGGAAGTAACCGTGTTCATGAGCCTCAGATTTTAAACAGGTTTTACCTGTGTAGTTTCCGTTTTCATCAACAATATCTATTAATTCATCCATAAGGGTTTGGTAAAAAAAACGTCATTACAGGTAAGTAATGACGTTTAATTATTTTTATTATTTAAAGTAAGAGAAGTCTTCTCCGTATTCAATTTTTAATAAACTTTCGTAAATCATTTTAATTACGTTTTCAACATCTTCGCGATGCACCATTTCAACCGTAGTGTGCATATAACGTAAAGGTAATGAGATTAAAGCAGAGGCAACTCCACCGTTGCTATAAGCAAAAGCATCAGTATCTGTACCAGTTGCTCTTGATAACGCTGAACGTTGGAAAGGAATTTTGTTTGCTTCAGCAGCTTCAATAATTAAATCACGTAGTTTTTGTTGAACCGCAGGAGCATAGGCAACTACAGGTCCTTTTCCTAACTCTAAATGACCTTCTTTTTTCTTATCGATCATCGGAGTCGTGGTATCGTGAGTAACGTCAGTAACAATAGCCACATTAGGTTTAATGGTTTGTGTAATCATTTCCGCTCCGCGTAAACCAATTTCTTCTTGAACAGAGTTAGTAATGTATAAACCGAAAGGTAATTTTTTCTTGTTTTCGTGTAACAAACGAGCAACTTCAGCAATCATAAATCCTCCCATACGGTTGTCTAAAGCACGACAAACGAACTTATCTCCGTTTAAAATATGAAATTCATCAGGATAGGTAATTACACAACCCACATGTACTCCTAACTTTTCAACCTCTTCTTTGGTTGCACAACCACAATCGATAAAGATGTTTTCAGGTTTTGGAGCTTCTTCAGAAGCTTTATTACGTGTATGAATTGCTGGCCAACCAAAAACTCCTTTTACAATTCCGTTTTTAGTATGAATGTTTACTACTTTACTTGGTGCGATTTGATGGTCACTTCCTCCGTTACGAATTACGTAGATTAATCCGTTGTCAGAAATGTAATTTACATACCAAGAAATTTCATCAGCATGTCCTTCAATAACTACTTTATATTTAGCATCAGGATTAATAACACCAACGGCACTTCCATACGTATCAGTGATAAACTCATCAACATATGGTTTTAGGTAGTCCATCCATATTTTTTGACCTTCCCACTCATATCCAGTAGGAGCCGCATTGTTTAAATATTTCTCTAAAAAGTCTATCGACTTTTTGTTTAAAATTGATTTTTTAGCCATAATTTATATGATTAAAAGTTTTATATCTGAATTAACTCCAAAACTTTCGTTTTTCGTTTAATTCTTCTTGTTCTTTAATTTGTTCAGGTGTTAATACCTTTAAAAATGATGGATGTTGCTCAATAGCATATTCAATTTTTTCAACTATATCAGCTACTGGCTCATTTTCATAATCAATTTCTAAAGGCTCTTTTATAACCATTGATTGTAGTACGTTACGTTTTTTAATTAAAAGTCCTTTTTTATCAAAAGAACGTCTAAATCCGTCAATAACAATAGGAACTACAATAGGTTGGTAAGTTTTAATGATGTGAGCTGTACCACGACGAATAGGTTTAAAAGGGGTAGTAGTACCTTGTGGAAAGGTAATTACCCAACCATCATCTAAGGCTTTACCGATGTTAGAAATGTCAGACATTTTTACTTGTCTATTAACGTCTTTACCAGCACTTCTCCAAGTTCTTTCAACTGAAATAGAACCCACGTAGGCAAATATTTTAGGAAGTAAACCTGCACGCATTGTTTCACCAGCCGCAATATAGTACATGTTTAATTTAGGTTTCCATAAATAACCTATATTTCTAATATTATCATCACGTCCTTTTAAAGCAGCGTTGAAAACATGAAACATAGCAGCAACATCAGCAAAGTAGGTTTGATGATTAGAAATAAAAAGTACTTTTTGATCTGGAAGGCTTCTTAGAACATCCATACCTTCTATTTGTAAGTCGTTAAATTTACGATAACGACCGTGGGAAATTAATCCTAAAGTTTGAATTAAAAATGCGTTTAATGAATAATATATGTCCGAAAGGGTTCCTTTTAAATAAAGGCATTGTTATTGGTTTTTTAGTAGTCGAATAAGCTAAATTACAAAAGAATTATATAATAGCCTTATTTTAATAAATCTTTAATTTCTGACAATATCATTGCTGTTGCTCCCCAAACAATGTAATCGTTTAATTTAAAGCATGGTACTTCAATATTTTTCATGTAAGAGGTCTCCATTTCAACAAATGTTAAATTTTCATCGTCTAATAAATCACTAACCAAAACTTCAATTATTTCAGCTACTTCTTCATTAGGAATAAAAAGAGGTGTTTTTTTAGAAGTTCCAATAAATGGGGCTACTAAAAAATTACTAGGAGGAATATAAGCATCTGATGTTTGCCTGATAATTTGTATAGCCTCAAAAGGTACGCCAACTTCTTCGAAAGTTTCACGCAGTGCAGTAGTTTTTAAATTATCATCACCCATGTCAAATTTACCTCCAGGAAAACTAATTTGAGCAGAGTGCGCGCCATTATAACTAGCTCTTTCGGTTAATAAAAAACGTGTTTGATTATTGCTATCAGGATAAAACAAAGCCAATACAGCTGCTTTTTTCGGGTTTTTGCTAAGTATTAACTCTTCTGAATAGCGCATTCTAAGTTTAGGAGCCAGTTTAAATTGCGAGGTTAAACCGCCTAATTGCTTTTGTTGTAATTTTTCTATTTGATTGATGAAATCAGAAAAAATCATTTGTTTTTTAGTATTTTAGAACAAACTTATCAATTTACAAGACAAAAATAAGATGTTTTGGCTTGAATTTTGATTTGTAGTGTTGAATTAATTTTAGATAAATGAATAAAGAAAAAAAATACCAAAAACTAGCATTGAGTTTGTTGTTTGACGCAATAGGATATGTGTCGTATTTAATTCCTGGAGTGGGTGAATTGTCCGACATTGTTTGGGCACCAGCATCAGCCTACTTAATGACAAAAATGTATAAAGGAAACAAAGGTAAAATAGCAGGGGCAATAACATTTATTGAAGAAGCTATGCCAGGGTTAGATGTAGTACCAACCTTTACCTTAATGTGGTTGTTTACCTATGTGTTTTCATCCAAAGAATCAAAAAAGACAATAGAAGTTTAAATCTGACTATAAATAGAATCAAGGAAACCGCCTTTTTGTGTTACCAAAAGATTAACAATCAGTATCGTAGCAGCTATCAGAAACAAGGTGTTATTTTTTTCCTTTATTTTACGTAAATTTGCACGCTAAATTTAGAAATTGATTATGAAGATATCATACAATTGGTTAAAACAATTTTTACAAACTGACTGGGAAGCTGAAAAAACAGGCGAATTACTAACTGATTTAGGTCTTGAAGTTGAAGGTATAGAGAAGGTTGAAAGTATAAAAGGAAGCTTACAAGGCGTAGTTGTTGGCGAAGTAAAAACCTGTATAAAACACCCTAATGCAGATAAACTAAAAGTTACTACGGTAGATTTAGGAAACGGTAGTCCTGTACAAATTGTTTGTGGAGCACCGAATGTAGATGCAGGTCAAAAAGTACCTGTAGCAACTGTAGGTACGATGTTGTATGATGAAAAAGGCGAAGGCTTTAAGATTAAGAAAGGAAAAATTAGAGGAGAAGAAAGTCACGGAATGATTTGTGCCGAAGATGAATTAGGTCTTGGAAAAAGTCATGACGGAATTATGATATTAGACGAAAGTTTAGCTCCTGGTACGCCATGTTCTGATGTGTTTAATATTGAAACAGATTATGTTTTTGAAATTGGATTAACACCTAACCGTTCTGATGCAATGAGTCATTATGGAGTTGCACGTGATTTACGAGCAGGATTAATTCAACAAGGAACAAACATAGAATTAATATCTCCTTCTGTTTCTGATTTTCATGTTGATGAGCGTACGTTAAAGATTGATATTGAAGTAGAAGATAAAGAGTTGGTGCCACGTTATTGTGGAATTACAATTACCGATGTTGAAGTAAAAGAATCTCCAGAGTGGATTCAAAATCGATTAAAAGCAATAGGTTTAGCTCCTAAAAACAACATTGTAGACATTACGAACTATGTGTTACATGAACTAGGACAACCATTACATGCTTTTGATGCTTCTAAAATTAGAGGAGGAAAAGTAGTAGTAAAAACCTTAGAAGAAGGAACAAAGTTTACTACCTTAGATGATGTAGAAAGAGAATTATCTTCTGAAGATATAATGATTTGTGATGCTGATAGTAAACCATTATGTATCGGTGGTGTTTTCGGAGGAGCAAATTCAGGTGTTACTGAAAGTACCCATACTATTTTCTTAGAAAGTGCCTATTTCAACCCTGTGTCTGTTCGTAAAACGGCAAAACGTCACGGATTAAATACAGATACTTCTTTCCGTTTCGAAAGAGGAATCGATATTAACACAACAAAATATGCTTTAAAGCGTGCTGCTTTATTAATTGAAGAGTATGCTGGTGGAAAAATGTCATCAGATATTTTAGACTTTTATCCAGTAAAGGTTGAAGATTTTGAAGTGTTCTTATCATTTGAAAATGCTTATAAATTAATTGGTCAAGAAATACCTAAAGAAACTATTAAAAAGATTTTAGCTTCTTTAGATATTAAAATCAATAGTGTTACAGAAGCAGGATTAGGATTGGTAGTACCATCATACAGAACCGATGTACAACGTGAGGCAGATATTATTGAAGAAATTTTACGTGTTTATGGATATAACAATGTAGAGTTTTCTCACAAATTAAATACTTCTATTTCTTTTGATAGTGACATCAATGTAAAAGTAGAAAACATTGTGGCTGACCAACTATCATCACTAGGATTCAATGAAACTATGGCAAATTCGTTAACCAAGGCGGATTACCTAGAGTTATCTGAGAATTTGAATCCAGAGCACAGTGTAGAGATGTTAAATCCGTTAAGTAACGACTTAAAGGTAATGCGTCAGTCATTATTATTTAGTGGATTAGAGTCTGTTGCTTACAACATCAATAGAAAACAAAATTCGTTAAAGTTTTATGAGTTTGGTAAAACCTATCATAAGTACGAAAGCGGATATCAAGAAGATAAACACTTAACCTTATTTGTAACAGGAAACAGAACACAAGATAGCTGGAAAGTAGCTTCGCAAGCGTCAGATTTCTTTTATCTAAAGGGAATCGTAACAGCTTTGTTAAGTCGTTTAGGAATAGATAACTTAAAAACAACACCAATAAAGTCAGATGTGTTTTCTGAAGGAATTACCTTAAGTTTAGGAAAAATGAAGTTGGTAGAGTTAGGAGTTGTAAAAAGAGCAATTTTAAAAGAATTTTCTATCAAACAAGAAGTATTATTTGCTGATTTTAACTGGCAAACTATTTTAGGGTTAGTAGGAAACAAGAAAATTAAAGTAGCAGATTTACCTAAATTCCCAGCGGTAAAACGTGATTTAGCATTGTTGTTAGACAATAAAGTAGAGTTTAAAGAAATTTACAACTTGGCATTTCAATCAGAAAGAAAATTGTTGAAAGAAGTAGATTTGTTTGATGTATACGAAGGAGATAAATTACCAGAAGGTAAAAAATCGTATGCAGTAAGTTTTGTATTGCAAGATGAAAACAAAACCCTAGAAGACAAACAAATAGATAAAATAATGCAGAAACTACAGCAAACATTCGAAAAGAATTTAGACGCTGTATTACGATAATTCAGAAGCTCCTTTATTGGAGCTTTTTTTATATTTAATAAACGAAAGATTATAATTAAAATCGATGTACAAATTACTTATTCGCCCAATATTCTTCCTTTTTGATCCAGAAAAGATTCACCATTTTACTTTTTCGCTAGTTAAATTTTTATCGAAAATACCTGGGGTTTCAGCTATTTTTAGAGGAATGTATCAAGTAAATGATAAAAAGCTAGAACGTAACTTGTTCGGGTTAACTTTTAAAAATCCAGTAGGATTAGCAGCAGGATTTGATAAAAATGCAGTTTTGTATAATGAATTGGCAGATTTTGGTTTTGGTTTTGTAGAAATTGGTACAGTTACACCTAAAGGTCAAGTAGGTAATCCTAAAAAACGTTTATTCCGTTTAAAAGAGGATAAAGGAATCATTAACCGAATGGGATTCAATAACGAAGGATTAGAAGCAGCGATTGAACAATTAAAAAAGAATAAAGGAAAAATCATCATAGGAGGAAACATTGGAAAAAACACCAATACAGCTCCTGAAAATTATACTGAAGACTATGTAACTTGTTTTAAAGGATTACATCCGTATGTAGATTATTTTGTACTGAATGTAAGTTGTCCAAATGTATCGAGTCATGCAAAATTGGAAGATGCTGATTATTTAAAGGAATTGATAACTGAGGTACAAAAAATAGATAAAGAATTAGCGGTTGCTGAGCGTAGTCGAAGCAAACCAATCTTATTAAAAATAGCTCCAGACTTGAACAACCAACAATTAGATGAAATTATTGAGTTGGTTGCTGAAACTAAAATTGATGGAGTTATAGCATCGAATACTTCAGTAAATAGAGAAGGTTTAAAGGCTTCTAAAGAACGTTTACAAGAAATAGGGAATGGTGGAGTAAGCGGACAACCAGTTAAAGATAGAAGTACAAGAGTAATTAAGTACTTAACGGATAATTCTAATAAAGCATTTCCTATTATTGGAGTCGGAGGTATTCATTCTGAAAAAGATGCTTTAGAAAAGCTAAAAGCAGGAGCAGACTTAGTACAGATTTATACAGGCTTTATTTATGAAGGACCAAGCTTGGTAAAAAGAATCAATAAGGCTATTTTAGCTGAAAGTTAATTCATGCTAGAAACTCTCATTTCTTTTGTATTTGCTACAGCCACTTTAGCTATTTCACCAGGACCTGACAATATTTTTGTATTAACCCAAAGCATTGTCAATGGTAAAAAATACGGGTTAGCTACAGTTGTAGGTTTAATGACTGGATGTATTATTCATACAACTTTGGTGGCTTTTGGAGTATCTGAAATCATCAAACAGAATCCGAGTTTATTTTTTATCATCAAGTTATTTGGAGCAGGATACTTGCTGTATTTAGCATATCAAGTGTATAAAAGTGATGCTAAAATTGCATTTTCTACAGAGAATGTTCAGAAAAAATCAACATTACAATTATTCAAAACAGGTTTTTGGATGAATGTATTAAACCCTAAAGTTACGATTTTCTTTTTGGCTTTTTTTCCACAGTTTTTGTTTTCTGACAGCTTGTCAAACGTACTTCAGTTTTATGTGTTAGGAGGTTTATTTATATTAACCTCGTTTTTAATATTTTCTTCCATTGCTATTTTAGCAGGAAAAATTTCTGATTACATTAAACAGCACAATAAAGTAGGAGTATACCTAAAATGGGTACAAATAGTGGTTTTTGTAGGGATTGCTTTGTTGATTTTACTTTAAGAGTTTACAACCAATTCTATCTTAGTGCTTATTCCTCTTTTTTAGAAGTCAGTTTTTCTAAAGCGCGTTTTGAACTTCTATTTTCAGGGTTAATAGCTAACGCTTTTTTATAGTACTCAATAGCATTTGCAGTATCTTTCATTTTAGTATAAGCATCACCAGTACTGTCGTATGTATTTGAACTATTAGGGTATAATTCAATATTAATTTTAAATACATTAATAGCAGCTTCATATTCATTATTTCTGAGATACTGATAACCTAATCTGTTTAAGTTTCGCTCTCTAATAACAGGGGTTAAGCTATCCTTTTCTTTAATAGCTTTGTAACCTTCTAAAGCAGCTTTAAAATTACCTTCAGCTAAATATTCGCTAGGTGTTTTTTCTCCTTTTTTTAATTTTTTAAAAACATATTTTTTTCCTTCATGTTCTCTCTTTTCGGCTAATTCTATTTTGTTTTCAGCAGTATTAAAAATTAGTTTTTCGTTTAATTCTCTAACGTAAAAAGAAGTATCGTCAACTTTTAATGGTTCTAAACCTTGGTTACGCCATTTTAAGCGTAATTTTTTATCCTCATCAAAAGTAACTTCAATAATTTCATCAGCATTAAAATAATAACGTCCAGAAGCTTTTTCTATGAACTCAGAAGAATTTGTTTTAGAAGTACAGCTAATAATTAAAAGTAATAGGGAAAGGAACAAAAGTTTAGTTCTCATTTTTTGATTAGTTTTTGTTGATAAGATACCTATATGACGACTAACATCAAAAATAGTTACAAATTAAATTAAACATGATTTTTAATGGCATAAGAATTGACTTATAGTTAATACGATAAACAATTAGTTGGTTTTATCTTTTTGTTTATCAGTTATTTATGATTTTAAAAAAGTGGTGTTTCTTTTAAGAAATATTTAAAAGTGCCACTATGACAGAATATATAAGATATGAGTAAATCAAAAATATTACATTTAGACAATTTGTCGCTTCAAGATGTTTTTAATGAAGATTCAGAATTAATCCCTTTATTAACTCCAGAGGACGAAGAATTAATAAATCAAGAAAGTATTCCTGAAGAATTACCTATTCTTCCTTTACGAAATACTGTGTTGTTTCCTGGTGTGGTAATTCCTATTACAGCAGGTAGAGATAAGTCTATTCAACTTATTAAAGATGCCAACAAAGGTGATAAGGTTGTAGGAGTAGTAGCACAAAAAGATAGCGAAGTTGAAGATCCAGGAATAGATGATATTTATCAAACAGGTGTCGTAGCACAAATTTTACGTGTACTAAAAATGCCTGATGGTAATACAACAGTTATCATTCAAGGTAAAAAGCGTTTTGAAATTGAGGAAGTTATTCAAGAAGAGCCTTATTTAAAAGCAAAGGTAAAAGAAGCAGTAGATGAGCGTGAAATTGACGATCAAAAAGAATTTGATGCAATTATCGATTCTATTAAGGATTTAGCTTTAGAGGTTATTAAAGAAAATCCGATGTTGCCATCTGAAGCTTCATTCGCAATTAAAAATATTCAATCAAGTTCATTTTTGGTGAATTTTATTTCATCAAATATGGAGTTAAGCGTATCGCAAAAGCAAGTATTATTAGAAAAGGATAACTTGAAAGAGCGTGCGTTATTAACTTTAAAGAACTTAGATAAAGAGCTTCAAAAGTTACAGTTGCGTAACGATATTCAATCGAAAACACGTTCTGATTTAGATAAACAACAGCGTGAGTATTATTTACATCAGCAATTGAAAACGATTCAAGATGAGCTAGGAGGTGTTTCTCACGAGCAAGAGCTTGATGAAATGCGTTTAAAAGCGAAGTCGAAAAAATGGAGTAAAGAAGTTGCTGAAACTTTTGAAAAAGAGTTAAGTCGTTTAAAACGCATGAACCCTCAAATGGCTGAATTTGGCATTCAACGTAATTATTTAGAGTTGATGTTAGAGTTACCTTGGAATGAATTTTCTAAGGATAAGTTTGATTTAAAAAGAGCTCAAAAAATATTAGATAGAGATCATTTTGGCTTAGAAGAGGTAAAAGAACGTATCATTGAGCATTTAGCAGTTTTAAAGCTACGTGGAGATATGAAATCTCCTATTATTTGTTTATACGGGCCTCCGGGAGTTGGTAAAACATCGTTAGGTAAATCGGTAGCAGAGGCTTTAGGACGTAAGTATGTTCGTATGTCGTTAGGAGGTTTACGTGACGAAGCTGAGATTCGTGGTCACCGTAAAACGTATATTGGAGCGATGCCAGGGCGTTTAATTCAGAATATCAAAAAGGCAGAAACTTCCAATCCAGTTTTTGTGTTAGATGAGATTGATAAATTAGGACAAAGTCATCAAGGAGACCCTTCTTCAGCAATGTTAGAAGTATTAGATCCTGAACAAAATACACATTTTTACGATAATTATTTAGAAGTAGGGTATGACCTTTCTAAGGTATTGTTTATAGCTACAGCGAATAATATCAATCAAATTCCATGGGCATTACGAGATCGTATGGAAATTATCAATGTAACAGGATATACGATTGAAGAAAAAGTTGAAATAGCCAAGAAATACTTATTTCCGAAACAATTAACAGAACATGGATTATCAAAAGAACATTTGATAGTTGGTAAAAAACAGATAGAAAAAATTGTTGAAGGATATACTCGTGAATCTGGAGTTCGTGGTTTAGAAAAGCAAGTAGCAAAAGTGGTTCGTTTTGTAGCAAAATCAATAGCTATGGAAGATGAATATAACGTTACGCTTACCAATGAGGATATTGAAGCTATTCTAGGGCCAGCTCGTTTAGAACGTGATAAATATGAAAATAATGATGTAGCTGGTGTAGTTACAGGTTTAGCATGGACAAGTGTTGGAGGAGATATTTTATTTATAGAATCGATTATCTCTAAAGGAAAAGGAAACCTTTCTATTACAGGTAACCTAGGTACGGTAATGAAGGAATCTTCTACCATTGCAATGAAGTATATTAAGTCGAATGCTGAAGAATTTGGAATTAATCCTGAAGTATTAGATAAATATGATGTACATATCCACGTACCAGAAGGAGCTACACCAAAAGACGGACCAAGTGCTGGTATAACGATGTTAACGTCGTTAGTATCGGTATTTACACAGCGAAAGGTTAAAAATAAATTAGCAATGACTGGTGAAATTACATTGAGAGGAAAAGTATTACCAGTAGGAGGAATTAAAGAAAAAATATTAGCTGCAAAGCGCGCTAATATTAAAGAAATAATTCTTTGTGCCGATAATAAAAGAGATATTGATGAAATTAAGGAAAGTTACTTAAAAGGGTTAACCTTCCATTACGTAACAGACATGAGTGAGGTAATTGATATTGCACTTACCAAGCAAAAAGTTAAGAATGCTAAGAAATTAGTATAGTAAAAAGCTCCTTTTAAAAGGAGCTTTTTTTATTGAAGAAATAATTCTAACAGATAAAATACTTTTTAGTTGTATAAGGCGTTGTTGTTTTAGTTATATTTAGAAAATTAAAAATAAAATCAAACTTTAAACCCTTAAACTATGAAGAAATTTCTTTTGGCAACGGCACTTTTGTTTTCGATTGCATCGTATTCTCAAATTGAATTTATAGAAACTACTAAAACAGAAATAGTAGGAAAAGTAGAATACGTTTATTTAGAAAAAGTAGGAGATGAAGCTTACAACTTCTATTACAAAAACATCAACGATCCAATTCATGAATATGTACATTTCTCGTTTAAAAATTTAGATAATGATGCGCAAAAGTTACATCAGATAATAATGAAAGGTTTTGATGAAAAACCAAGAGATCCGTACAAAATTAAAGCAAACGGAGATGTTATTTGGTTAAAGTACACTAAAGAAGATGGAATTGTATTGTTACAAATTCAGCAATATGTAAGCAGAGATCCAGATGTGATGACGGTTTCTAAATTACTTACATACGATGAAGTAAATAGATTGTTTAGCTTTTAAGAGAACAAATATGAGTCGTCCTAAAATAGGTTGACAGTTTTTATAAAATATTAATTAAACCTTTGAAGCTAGCTTCAAAGGTTTTTTGTTGTGTATAAAGTTAGGTGTTTTCATATTCAAACTCAAGTGTGGTCTTAGATTATTATAAATATTTATTGATTGTTTAATGAGTTTTTCTAATTCCTTACCTGTATTACATTTATAAATTAAAAATTCATGTTTCAAAATTCCATTAATTCTTTCTGCTAGAGCATTTTGATAACAGTCATATCCATCGGTCATTGATGATTTTATTCCTTTTTCGGCTAACTTGTTTTGATATATTGCAGAACAATATTGTAATCCTCTATCAGAATGATGAATCATTGAACCAGATGTAACTCTATTTTTAATTGCCATAGTTAAGGCTTTAACTACATTTTCTGC
>NZ_JAPEHZ010000041.1 GCF_028823685.1 Tenacibaculum sp. L6
ACTACTTCAAACAACTCTCCGCCTTCACACTTAATCACTTTCTGTTTAAACTTTACAATTAATTGATAATCGTGAGTTGCCATCAAAATCGTTTTTCCACTTTGATGAATTTCATTCAACAGCTCCATCACCTCTAATGAAGTTTTTGGATCTAAGTTTCCAGTAGGCTCATCTGCTAATATTAATTCAGGATCATTTAATAAAGCTCTTGCTATTGCTACACGTTGTTGTTCTCCTCCAGAAAGTTCGAAGGTTTGTTTGTAGTATTTTTCCTTCATTCCTACTTTGTCTAAAACCTCATTAATTTTGTTTTTCATCTCGGTTTTATCTTTCCAACCTGTAGCTTTTAAAACAAACTCTAAGTTTTCAAAAACACTTCTGTCATTCAACAATTTAAAATCTTGGAAAACGATTCCTAGTTTTCTTCTTAAAAACGGAATGTCTTTTTCCTTTATCTTCTTTAAGTCAAAATCAACAATATTACCTAAACCACGCTGTAAACGTAAATCTCCGTACAAGGTTTTCAACAAACTACTTTTACCACTTCCTGTTTTTCCGATTAAGTAATAGAAATCACCTTTATTCAACGTAAAATTTACTTTTGACAGCACTAAATTGTCTTGTTGATAAATATCAGCATTTTCAAGGTGTAAAACAGGATTTTCCATGGAGTATATGTTTTTTACAAATCTAAAATTTTATAACGTAATTCTGTAACATTTCTTACTTTTGATAAAATGTCTCCCAACAAAAATAAAAAACTAACGTTATAGTTTCTAGATAACTAAAAAATATGAGAGTTAATTGTTTCAAAAAAAGCTGCTTTTTATTTCTTTTTTTAACCTTTACAACGATAATAACGGCGCAAGAATCGGCTATAAATAGTCATTCAAATGCCGATTTTCATAAAGCGATGCGTTTGTATAATAATAAAGCTTACGCTGCATCTCAAGAAATTTTCCGAAAGATTTCGCACAATTCAGAAGAACATCATAACTTAAAGGCAGATGCTGATTATTATGATGCGATGTGTGCCATAAAGCTACAGCAAGATGATGCCGATAATAGAGTTATTCAATTTGTTGAAAACTACCCATACAACAATAAAAAAGAGAAGGCTTACTTAAATGTAGGTAACTATTATTTTGCTAACAGAAAGGCAGCGCATTCTTTAAAATGGTATCAAAAAGTAAATGAAAAGTTACTGAGTCCAGAAGAAAGAGACGAGCTGAACTATAAAATGGGATATGCACTTTTAGTTTCTAATTATTTAAAGGATGCTAAATCTCGTTTTCAAACGTTATTAGGGAATCCTATTTACGGTAATGACGCTCGTTATTACTACGGTTTTATTGCTTACAAACAAGAAAACTTTGGAGAAGCTGAAGACAACTTAAGTCAGTTAGCAAACGACGCTACCTACCAAGCTAAAGCAAATTATTACATTTTAGATATTAGTTTTAAAGCTGGAAGATTTGATAAATCAATTCAAATTGGAGAAAAATTATTAGAAACTACTCAAGATAAAAAAGAGGTTTCTGAAATTTCTAAAATAGTAGGTGAAAGCTATTTCAACCTTAAAAAATATGACAAAGCAATTCCGTACTTAACAGAATACAAAGGTAAAAATGGTCGTTGGACGAATACAGACTATTATTACTTAGGATATGCTTATTATCAACAAAAAGATTATGAAACTGCTATTAGTAACTTCAACAAAATTATTGGAGGGAACAACAAAGTAGCACAAAATGCTTACTATCATTTAGCGGAATGTTATTTAGAGTTAGATAAAAAACTAGAAGCTTTAAATGCATTTAAAAATGCTAGTGAAATGGATTTTGATGCTAAAATCACAGAAAGCGCTTCGTTAAACTATGCTAAATTGAGTTATGAAGAAGGAAACCCTTACGAAAGTGTTCCTGATGTTTTAAAAGGATTTTTAACTAAATATCCTACTTCACCCAATACAGCTGAAATTAGTAATTTATTAGTTACTTCATACTTACATCAACAAGACTATCAAGGTGCTTTAGATTTTTTAAGCACTTCTGAAACTCCTGAAAGTAAAAGTATTATTAATGAAGTGTCGTTATACAGAGGTATTCAGTTATTTAATGAAAATAAAATTGCCGAGGCTAAATCGTATTTTACTAGTGCTACACAATCAGAAAACCCAACTGTAAGTAACAAAGGTGCTTATTGGCTAGCTGAAACTGAATACTCTTTAGGCAACTATCAAAAAGCTTTAGACAGCTTCCTTTCTGTTACCAATAAAGATATAGAAGAAGCTAAAATGCTTAATTATCAAATTGGATACACGAACTTCAAGTTAAAAAGTTATCCGAATGCAGCAAAATACTTTCAGCAATTCCTAGATCAAAATATAGATGATAACGATTTGAATGATGATGCTTCTAATCGTTTAGGAGATTCATTTTATGCTTCAAAAAGTTATTCAAATGCTATAAAAGCGTATAACAAAGTAATTCAAGAAGGTGGTGTTGGTGCCGATTATGCACAATATCAAACAGCAATGAGTAATGGCTTCTTAGGTAAAAACGATGTCAAAATTCAAGATCTAGAAACACTGATTAATGAGTATAGCGAATCTCAGCTTAAAGATGATGCTTTATTCCAATTAGCTACTACATATACTACTACAAACAATACCTCAAAAGCTCAAAAAACCTATGAGCGTTTATTAGCGAATTACCCTACAAGTAATTACGTTCCTAATGTATTATTACGTCAAGGTCTGTTATACTACGGTAGTAACAACAATAGAAAAGCTATTGAAAAATATAAGGAAGTAGTTGCAAAACATCCAACCTCTAACGAAGCAAGACAAGCGGTTACGAACATTAAAAATGTATATATCGATTTAGGAAAAGTTGATGAATATGCTGCTTGGGTTAAAAACATACCTTTTGCTAATGTTACCAACGCCGAATTAGATAATGCTACTTACCAGTCTGCTGAGAACAAATTCTTAGAAAACAACAATCCAAAAGCTATTGAAGGATTCAACAAGTATTTACAATCATTCCCTAACGGAATAAATGTATTAAAAGCTCACTTTTATTTAGCACAAGCCTATAACAATACTAAGCAATTTGATAAAGCAATTCCTCATTACTCTTATGTTTCAAAACAAAATAAGAATGAATTTACAGAGGAATCATTAACAAAACTTGCTAATATCTATTTAGAAAAACAAGATTGGAATAATGGTATTTTAGTACTTCAACAATTAGAAAAAGACGCAAACTATCCGCAAAACATCATTTTTGCCCAAAGCAATTTAATGAAAGGATATTACAACAAAAATGATTATGCTAACGCAATAATCTATGCTGAAAAAGTATTAACTACAGGTAAGGTTGACACTAATATTGCTGAAGACGCAAAAATAATTTTAGCACGCTCTTCTTTTAAAAAGAATGACTTTTTAACTGCCGAAGAATACTTTAATGAAGCTAGTAAAAAAGCTACAGGTGAGTTAAAAGCTGAGTGTTTATATTATAATGCTTTCTTTTTACATGAAAACAAAGAATACGAAGCTTCTACCAAAGCTGTTCAAGACTTAATTGCTAATTATTCTTCATACAAATATTGGGGAGTAAAAAGCTATATAATCATGGCGAAGAACTATTATGCTTTGAAAGATGCGTACCAAGCAACTTACATCTTAGAGAATATTATTAAAAACTTTACTCAGTATAAAGATGTAATTGAAGAAGCTAAAAATGAACTTCGTACCATTAAAAACAAAGAAGCCAAAACAAACGAATCAGTAACTACCCAAAACTAAAATTTGTTAATAACAAACGAAAGTTAAATGATTAGATCGATGAAAAAGCACCTAAGTTTACTTGCTTTATTTGTGATAGCCTATGCAAATGCACAAGAAAAAAATGCCACAAACAAAGCAAAAGACACTATTATAAAAACAGAAGTTGTAAACGTAGTAACTTCGTATGTTCCTAAAATTACCGATGCCTTTAAAATAAAGCAAAAACCAGTAATTGAGCACACTAAAGAAACTCAGAAAAAAGCGTTAGAGTATCAAATATTTTCAGTTCCTGTAGCCTCTACTTTTATTCCTAAAAGTGGTACCATGAAAAAAGTAGATTTAGGAAAAAGAGAAAAGTTATACGATAACTACGTGTCTGTTGGATTTGGAAACGTATTGTCTCCTTTCTTAGAAGCCTATATGAGACGTAGCCAAAGCTACAACAGTGAATTAGGAGCTCATGTGAAATTTTTACTATCCTCTGATCCAGTTGCAGATACTGAGCTAAGTAGTACTTTTTTCAACATTGATTTAAACTTAAATTACACACAACAAGAACGTTATTTTCAATGGTCTGCAGGTTTAGATGCTGAAAAAGACAAATATAACTGGTATGGTTTACCAACCAATATTACGTTTACCGAGTTTGCCTTAAGTACTATTGAAGAATCGCAAAGCTATAATCACTTTAAAATCTTCGGGCAAATAAAGCCAGATGATTCTTATTTAGATGAAGCTAACGGAGCTATTTCTTATTTTTCTGATTCTTTTGAAAGCTCTGAATTTTTGATAGATGGAAATGCTCAGTTTCGTTTTCCTTTAGATAATTTTCATCGTCAACTAAATGACTTATACGTAAATACTACTGCTAGTTATTTAGGAGGAAGTTACGCATATGCTTACGATGCTGTTACTGCTATCGATTATAGTTTTATTACTTTAGGAGTACACCCAACATACAAGTTCAACCTACAAGATTTAGCTATTAAACTAGGAGCTAAAAGTTATTTTTCTATGGATACGGAAAATAGTGAATCTAACTTTTTCATTTATCCTGATGTCGAAATCTCATATCCTATCGTAAAAGATTTTGCAAATGTATTTGTTGGCGCATCAGGTGATTTAACCACGAACATGTTCCAATCTTACACAGATGATAACCCTTACGTATCTCCTACCCTTGATATGCGTCAAACAAACAAAAAATTTGATGCTTTTGGAGGAATTAGAGGAAAGCTAAATCATCAATTTAGCTATAACACAAAAGTAAGCTATGCTGATATTGAAAATAATCCGTTTTTTGCTTTGAACCAATCAAAGTCTGATGGCGACAACATTGCTGGAACTAACGGATTTACTTTCTACGGATATGAATACGGAAACTCTTTTAAAGTAGTTTATGACGATATTAAACTATTATCTTTCTTTGGTGAAATCGCTTTTGATGGTATAAAAAACCTTACTATTGGAGCTAATGCACAGTTTAATAAATTCACGTTAACTAACGAAACAGAAGCTTGGAACACTCCTAAAATAAAAGGAGAGATTTTCGGAACTTATAAGACCGATAAATGGTATGCAGGCGCAAACCTATACTTTGTAGGAAACAGAAAAGGTCGTGTGTATGATGCTTTACCTGCCGATACTTTTACATCAACAGATTTAAAAAGCTATTTTGATGTAAACTTTAACGGAGGATATCATTTTGACGATTCATTTTCTGTGTTTTTAAACCTAAACAACGTACTAAACAACAGTTATCAACGATTTAATAATTTTAACGTACAAGGTTTTCAAGCAATGGGAGGATTAACCTGGAAGTTTGATACACTATTTTAAAAAGTGAAGCTTTTAGTACATTTAATACTTTTTATAGCACTAACCATCGTTACGCAAATTGGTGGTCTTGTTTACCTTTTGGTTATACTCATTGCTAAGCTAAAAAGACTTCCAATTTTAGGTAGTTTTCTTTTGTTTTGTTCAATTTATTTAGTCACCATTTTCACTATAGTTCCTTGGGTTTCTTCAAAGGTATTTGGAAGGGTTAAAATTGAAAATAATCAATTGGTTAGTTATCATAATGTATTAACTGTTTTATGTAATAGAAACTATGTAAAACCAGAATTAAACAATGCGCTTAAAGAAATTGGATATCAACTCAATAAAAAACATCCAAATACTAAAGTTATTTATTTAGATGCTAACTTTCCTTTTTTTGACGGTTTTCCGCTTTTCCCTCACTTAAGTCATAATGATGGAAAGAAAGTTGACATTTCTTTTATTTATAAAGATGCTTCTGGAAAAATAACAAACAATAAGCCTTCCAATAGCGGTTATGGTGTTTTTGAAAACCCAACACAACACGAAACCAATACTACAGCTATTTGTAAAGAAAAAGGATACTGGCAGTACGATTATCCTAAATACCTAACACTAGGAACTAACAATAAAAGCCTCACCTTTTCTAACAAGGTAAATAAAGATTTCTTAGAAATAATTACCAACCTACAACAAACTCAAAAAGTATTTATTGAACCACATCTTAAAACACGTTTACATCTAAAAAGTTCTAAAATTAGATTTCAAGGATGTAAAGCGGTGAGACACGACGATCATATTCATCTTCAAATTAACTAAGTTTTTATTCTTTTTTGTGTAGATTTATCTCCCTAATTTACACTATAATATGAAAAAACTAACCTTTCTACTTACAGCAAGTATCTTCTGCTTTGCTTGTAAAACAGAACAAAAGCAAGACACACAAACTACAACCTATAGTGAAACAGCTTACAAACAAGACTCTGTTCAAATAAAACAATTATTTAGTTCTGCATTAACTGAAGGAAAATCTTATGAGTGGTTACGTGACCTAACTCAAAATATCGGAAGCCGTTTATCAGGTTCTGAAGGAGCAGCTAAATCGGTAATTTGGGGAGAGAAATTAATGAAAGAAGTTGGTTTAGATTCTGTTTGGTTACAGCCTATTATGGTACCACATTGGGTACGCGGAGAAAAAGAAGTAGCTAATTATGAATTTAACGGGGAAAAAATTAATGTTCCTATTTGTGCTTTAGGAGGCTCTATTGCAACACCAACTAACGGAATTACCGCACAAGTTATAGAAGTTAAAAACATTGACGAAGCCAAAAATTTAGGAGATAAAGCTAACGGAAAGATTGTATTCTTTAACGGTGCTTTTGACAACACACTCATCAATACCTTTCAAGCTTATGGAGGTTGCGTAGGTCAACGCTACGGAGGAGCTTCTATAGTTGGAAAGTTTGGAGCAAAAGCAGTTATTGTCCGTTCTATGACTAATGGAATTGATGATTATCCACACACAGGTTCTATGGGATATGGTGATATTCCGAAGGAACAATATATTCCTGCTGCAGCTATTAGTTCACGTGCTGCTGAAAACTTAAGCAAGCATTTAAAAGAAAACCCAAACTTACAATTTTACTTTAAACAAAGTTGTGAAAATCTTCCAGATGCTCCTTCTCACAATGTAGTAGGAGAAATTAAAGGAAGCGAATATCCTGATAAAATTATGGTGGTTGGCGGACATTTAGATTCTTGGGATTTAGGGGAAGGCGCACACGATGACGGAACTGGAATTGTACAATCGTTAGAAGTTGCTTATTTATTCAAAAAGAACAACATCAAACCTAAAAACACCATCCGAATTGTCTTTTTCATGAATGAAGAAAACGGTTTACGTGGCGCTACTGAATATGCTCGTTTAGCAAAGGAAAATGGTGAATTACACATTGGTGCTTTAGAATCTGATGCAGGCGGACACACACCAAGAGGTTTTTCTATTGATGCAAATAAAAGAAACTTACAACTTGTACAAAGCTGGAAAAAACTCTTAGCTCCTTACGGATTACATGATATTATTGCTGGTGGTGGTGGCGCTGATATTGGCCCTTTAAAAGATGATCATGTTACCTTGGTAGGTTACCGACCAGATTCGCAACGCTATTTCGATTATCATCATGCGGCTACAGATACATTTGATAAAGTAAACAAACGTGAGCTTGAGTTAGGAAGTGCTTCTATGGCTAGTATTGTATATTTAATGGATAAATATTTATACAACGAAGAAGCTTTAAAACCTTAAAAAGTATAAGATGAGTACTAGATTAAACAAAGAATACTTTGAAACTAAAAGAAAACACAAAGAAGGTTATAGAAAAAAGAAACTTACTTTAAAAAAAGTCATTTTTAATTTAATTATCACCCTTGTTATAATTGTCTTATATAATATTTTTAACAACTATTTATCTAAGAAGGCTGAGCAGAATAAAAAAGAAAACTCTTCATCTTATATATTAATCCAGTAATAAACTCTGTTAATGAATATATTAATATTAGTACTTAGAATTATTTTCGGAATATTTTTCGCCTTTGCAGGTGTTATGCACATTGTAAAGCCTAAGATTTTCAATCGCTTTATTCCTAATTTCCTTCCTAAATTAATTATAAACTACATAGCTGGTTTATTAGAGTTGGCTATTGGTATCGGATTACTAATTAATCAAACTACCAAACAAGCAGCTTTAGCAATGTTTGTATTAATGTTGCTTTTTTTACCAATACATATTTGGGATGTTTTTAGAGAAAAACCAGCTATTGGGTCTAAAAAAATTGCTATTGTAAGAGTTCCTCTTCAGTTCTTGTTATTATATATCGCCTATTTAATTTATACACACTAATGAAAAAAGTATTATTTCCACTACTAACATTTAGCTTACTATTTTCTTGCAAACCAAAAGAAAAAGTAGACACGTTAGTCATCAACGCAAATGCTTATACCGTAAATACTAATTTTGATAAAGCGGAAAGCTTTGCTATTAGAGACGGAAAGTTTATAGCCATAGGAAGCAATGAAGAAATTCAAGAAAAATACACTTCTTTAAACATTGTTGATGCAAATAACAGTGCTGTTTATCCAGGTTTTATTGATGCTCATTGCCATTTTTATGGTCTAGGCTTGCAGCAGCAAAAAGTAGACTTGGTTGGAACAGAAAGTTACGACGAAGTACTACAACGTTTAATAGATTTTCAAAAAGAGAAAAACACAACTTACATCACAGGTCGCGGTTGGGATCAAAATGATTGGGAAGTAAAAGAATTTCCTACTAAAGAAAAATTAGACAGTATTTTCCCTAATACTCCAGTTGCTATTCGCAGGATTGATGGTCATGCAATGTTGGTAAATCAAGCTGCTATTGATTTAGCTGGAATTACTACCGATTCTAAAGTAGATGGTGGAGAGTTTATAAAAAAAGACGGTAAGCTAACAGGAGTACTGATTGACAATGCGATGAATTTTATCAATAATCCAAAACCCTCAAAAAGAGAGCAAATTCAAGCTTTAAAAGATGCTGAAAAAATATGTTTTGATTTAGGGCTAACCACCGTTGACGATGCTGGTTTAGACAAAGAAGTTATTGAGTTAATTGATAGTTTACAACAATCAGGTGATTTAAAAATGCGTATATACGCTATGATTTCTAACAATCAAAAAAACCTTGATTACTACCTCAACAAAGGCATCATTAAAACGGATAGATTAAACGTTCGTTCTGTAAAGGTTTATTCCGATGGCGCACTAGGTTCTCGAGGTGCTGCTCTTAAAGATGAATATTCTGATAAAAAAGGACATTTTGGTGCTTTGGTAAATTCCTATGAGAACTTACAAAAAGTAGCGAATAGAATTGCTGCTTCCGATTATCAAATGAACACCCATGCTATTGGAGACTCTGCCAATTACGTAATGTTAAAAACCTACAACGAAGTATTAAAAAATAAAACAGACAGACGTTGGCGTATTGAACACGCTCAAATTGTAGATCTGAATGACTTCAATTTATTTAAAAATGTTCTTCCTTCTATTCAACCTACGCATGCAACTTCTGATATGTATTGGGCAGAAGACCGTGTTGGCTCAGAAAGAATAAAAGGAGCTTACGCTTTTAACGACTTATTAAAAGAATACGGAAAAGTTGCTTTAGGAACCGATTTCCCTATTGAACATGTGAGTCCATTATATACTTTTTACGCAGCTACTATCAGAAAAGATTTAAAAGGTTATCCTGAAAATGGCTACCAAATGGAAAATGCATTATCAAGAGAAAATGCCTTAAAAGGAATGACTATTTGGAATGCCTATGCTAATTTTGAGGAAAACGAAAAGGGAAGCATCGAAATAGGTAAAGTCGCTGATTTTATCATTCTTGATAAGGATATAATGACTATTGACGGAAAAGAAATTCCGAATACAAAAGTGATAGCAACCTATATTAATGGAGAAAAAGTGAATTAAAAACAAAGATTTTACTAAACAAAAGCGCCTTAGAAAATATTCTCTAAGGCGCTTTTATTTAATACAGAAATTTATTCTATATAAAATGTTCTATTTTGCGGGACATACACTATTTTATTTTGACAAATAGTAGCACAGTCTCCAGACTGCAAACATTCATAAATTAACTTGCCACAAGACACCTTTCCTTCACAACTTTCGTTAAATTCGCCTGTTGTTCCTTTACAAGTTACTTCGTATGTACCTTTGTCAATTCTTTTTTGTATCTCCTCTTCACTATCTAAAACAAAAAAATCTGCTTCAGCTTCAACAGAACTTAGGTATTTAATCGTATTATTCTTTTTATCATACTCAACATCTATGTATATGACGTTTTCATCATTTGATGTTTGTATATCCATAGCAGCTATTTTAGAAAAAAACTCATCTGGGCTAAGTTTTGAATCTGCTAACAATTTCAAAGGTTGATTTTTATTGCATGCCACCAAACCAAATACCACAATTAAAAACCCTAAAACAATCTTTCTTTTTTTCATAATAAACAAAATTTAAAATTACCTACATCGCTAATATACAATGTTTTAAATTACAAGTAAAAAAATGCATCTTTTTGCGCTGTTTTCAGTCTACTATACGAACCTAAAATATATATCATGAAAAATAACAATCAATGTACCTGTAATTGTGAGGGATGCAAAACGGGTGACTGTTCAAATTGTACATGCGAAAACTGTACCTGCAGCAATTGCAACTGTTAATTAAATCAACTTTTTAATATTTTGTCATTCTGAATAAAATGAAAACAACAACTATCATTTTACACAGAGTGACTTTTTTCGTAAATTTATACTATGACAACGCAACAAGTTTGGAAAAAATACGCAGATGATGTAAAACACTTTATTTTAAGTAAAGTGAAAGAGCCTACTGTGACTAATGACATCTTACAAGAAACATTTATAAAAGTTCACACGAAACTTCACACCTTAAAGGATATTACCAAACTAAAATCTTGGATTTTTACGATTGCTCGCAATACAATGATGGATTACTTCAAGAACACTAATCAAACAGTTGAATTAAAAAATTTTGAAGTTCAAACAGATACAAAAGAGCATGAACATACCGAAAAAGATTGTCTTCGTGCAATCATACAAGATTTACCTAAAAAATATAGAGATCCTCTATTTTTATCAGACATTAGAGGCTTAAAACAGCAAGAAGTTGCTGATACTTTAAAACAAAATTTACCTACTACGAAATCTCAAATTCAACGTGCTCGTAAATTAATTGCACAAGGTTTTATGGATTGCTGCGGATTATCTCTTAATGAAGACGGAAAACTGGTGGGAGAAATTCAAGATAAAGAAGATTGTAAAGTTTGTAAGTAAATTACACCCCTAAATTTTAATCTAAAACTCCTTTAAAAAAACAGTACTATTCATCATAATTCCCCATGTTTATTTCAAAACATCACACTAAAAACCAACACCTTACAAAACAGTCAATTTGTTTAACTCTTGATTTTTTCATATATTAAGAGAAATCAAAAATTAAAATTATGACAGATCAAGAACAAAAAAGACTCGATACGATGAACGCCGTTTTGATAAAAATGGAAGACATTAAAAACACACAAAAAAGTTTAATCGAAAAAATCGGTGTAGTAGAAGTTCAATTATTTGACATCCAATCTAAAGATCTTGACAAAGAACTAGAAAAAGTTATGGTAAGAGCTTCTGATACCTTAACTATTATAAAACAAGCCTCTGAAGCTTTTGAAATGAAACGAAATCGTTTAGAAAACGAAGCATAAAAAAAATCCGCTTTATAGCGGATTTTTCTTTTATCGTCTCTTCTTTTTAAAACCTTTGTTTTTTCTTCTTGAAGGTTTATCACTCTTCTTGTATGTTACCGTATCGTCAAACGTATTTTTGGCTTTTCTTGCCTTGTTTTTACGCCAAGAGGTGTCTTCTGGCAATAACTTCTTCAATAAATCGGTACGTCCAACCTTAGTTAAGGTGTTCTTAATCCAGTCTTTATTCTCCTTTTTATACCAAAAGAAAAACTTGTGTTGATCTTCCTTCTCCTTTCTAGTTTTCGGAGTTTTTACTTCTTTTAATGTATATGGATGATATCCGCTATAATAAATTACCGTAGCAACCGTCATA
Organism: Tenacibaculum sp. L6; assembly: GCF_028823685.1. Classification (GTDB taxonomy): domain Bacteria; phylum Bacteroidota; class Bacteroidia; order Flavobacteriales; family Flavobacteriaceae; genus Polaribacter. The sequence continues at coordinate 12,299 of NZ_JAPEHZ010000041.1, forward strand.
GGCGTTGGTGTAAACCCTTGAACTTGCTCTAACTGGAAGCCCATATCTTTCGTTTCTGCCGCCAAATTTGCCATATCTTCCGCTTCACAAGCTGGGTGACTCGAAATAAAATACGGTATTAACTGAAGCTTTAATTTCTTTTTTACATTGATGCGATCAAAACGCTCTTTAAATAAGTGAAAATATTTAAATGACGGTTTACGCATTAATTTTAACACAGGATCTGACGTATGCTCTGGTGCAACTTTCAATCGACCAGAAACGTGTTTAGTCATAACTTCTTCCGTATAAGCATCTAACTCTTTAGGATCAGCATTTTTATTGAATTCAGGCACTAACATATCATGTCGAATTCCACTTCCAATAAATGATTTTTTCACTTTTGGATGCGCATCAACTGCCTGATACAATTTGGTTAAAGGCTTATGTGAAGTATCTAGATTACTACAAATTACAGGTGAAATACATGATGGAGCAACGCACTTGTCGCAAATCTCCTGAACCTTCCCTTTCATCTTATACATATTTGCAGAAGGTCCTCCGATATCTGATAAGTAGCCTTTAAAATCATCCATCTGCGCAACTTGATCCACCTCTCTTAATACAGATTCTTGACTTCGGCTAGCAATAAACTTCCCTTGGTGCGCAGAAATAGTACAGAAACTACATCCTCCAAAACATCCACGGTGAATATTGATAGAAAACTTAATCATTTCAAACGCAGGAATAGGTCCACGCTTGTTATATTTTGGATGTGGTAATCGTGTATATGGCAAATCAAACGACGCATCAATCTCTTCTTCCGTCATGGTAGGGAATGGCGGATTGATCATCAATTTTCTATTTCCTACTTGTTGAAAAATACGACGTGCATATAGTTTATTCGACTCCTGCTCTATCACTTTAAAGTTAGATGCGTAGGCTTTTTTATCCTTCAAACAAGTTTCATGCGAACTGATTTCTACATCATCCCAATTCTTATTCTTTGGAACTTTTTCAGCTTCATCTAACAAAACAGCTGTTTGCTTAATGGTTTTTAAACTCGAAAACGGAACACCTTTTTGTAACAACTCAACAATTTCTCTTAGTGGTTGCTCTCCCATTCCATATACCAACATATCAGCTTTAGAAGTTTCTAAAATCGTTGGTAATAATTTATCAGACCAATAATCGTAGTGCGTAACACGACGTAATGAGGCTTCAATTCCTCCAATCAATACAGGAACATCTGGAAACTTTTCTTTTAATATTTTAGAATATACTGAAGTTGCATAATCAGGTCTGAATCCTTTATCTCCGTTAGGCGTATAAGCATCTTTATCACGACGACGTTTACTAGCCGTGTAATTACTAACCATCGGATCCATACAACCACCTGTTACCGCAAAAAATAACCTCGGTGTACCTAATTTCTCAAAATCTTGTAAATTATCATGTACACTTGGTTGTGGAACAATCGCCACACGCAAGCCATAACTCTCTAAAATACGCCCAATTACTGCAGGTCCAAATGATGGATGATCTACATATGCATCTCCACTGAATAGAATTACATCCAATTCATCCCATCCACGTAACTTAACCTCCTTATTTGTAGTAGGTAACCAATCTGAAACTCGTCTTATTCTCATGCCGTTGCAAAGGTACGTTAATTATCAATTACTTTTATATTTCATCTACAAACTCATCACAAGAAAATACCTATTATAGTTAATTCTATAAGGTCCTTTACACCTCACTTTTATCCTTTAACATTTAATTATGATTCATTAGAGAGCAATTTCACTAAATTTCGCTCTTTATCAATCAAATAACACACAATGACAAACAGATTACTCTCAACCTTATTAGTAGTCTTTTTCGCTTTTGGAATTTCTTTAAATACTGAAGCTCAAAGAAAAAAGAAAAAAGACACTAAAAAAGAGGCTCCTAAAAAAGCAGAACCTAAAAAAGGAGGTATTCAACCTTACGGAAAAGTAGTTACCAAAGAACACAAAACCGACGAAGGGTTATTCAAAGTACACTCAAAAGACACTAACTTTTTATTTGAAATTCCTGATTCGTTATTAAATCGTGAAATGTTAATGGTTACCAGAATCGCCAAAACCGCTAGCGGAATTGGATTTGGTGGTGGTAAACAAAACACACAAGTATTACGTTGGGTAAAAAACAAAAAACAAGTTTTATTAAAAGTTGTATCGCACAATGTTGTTGCTGATACTATTTTACCTGTTCACGAAGCTGTTGTAAACTCTAATTTTGAGCCTATTTTATTTGCTTTCCCTATTAAAGCATTTAGTAAAGATTCTACAGCTACTGTAATTGATGCTAGTCCTCTTTTTGAAGGTGATGTACAAGCAATCGGTTTTCCTCAAAGAAGTAGAAAGCAGTACAAAATTTCTAAAATGGATAAGACTAGATCTTATATAGATAGAATTAGCAGCTACCCTCAAAACATAGAAATTAGAAATATTAAAACATATATTTCTGCAGCTCCTCCTTCAAATTCAAGTGTAGGTTCTGTTACTATGGAGTTAAGCAACTCTATGATTTTACTTCCTAAAACACCTATGAAAAGACGTTATTTTGATGAGCGTGTTGGGTGGTTTACCAGTTCTCAAACTGACTACGGATTAGATGTTCAAAAAAGTAAATCAGTTACCTATTTAGACAGATGGCGTTTAGAAGTAAAAGACGAAGATTTAGAAAAGTTTAAAAGAGGTGAATTAGTAGAACCTAAAAAACAAATCGTTTATTACATCGATAGAGCTACTCCTCAAAAATGGCGTAAATACATCAAGCAAGGTATTGAAGATTGGCAAATTGCTTTTGAAGCTGCAGGATTTAAAAATGCCATCATCGCTAAAGATGCTCCTACTAAAGAAGAAGACCCTGATTGGAGCCCTGAAGATGTACGTTACTCTGTAGTTCGTTATTTAGCTTCTCCAATTCCTAATGCAAATGGACCTCACGTTAGTGACCCTCGATCAGGAGAAATTTTAGAATCTGACATTAACTGGTATCACAATGTAATGACTTTATTACACAACTGGTTTTTTGTACAAACAGCAGCTATAAATCCAGATGCAAGAGGAAATCAATTTAAAGATGAAGTTATGGGGCGCTTAATCCGTTTTGTTTCTTCTCATGAAGTTGGACATACTTTAGGATTGCCTCACAACATGGGAAGTTCTGTTGCGTATCCTGTAGATTCTTTACGTTCTGCTGAATTTACTAAAAAGAACGGAACAGCTCCTTCTATCATGGATTATGCTCGTTTTAACTATATAGCACAACCAGAAGATAAAGGTGTTGCATTAATGCCTAATATTGGGCCTTACGATAAATATTCTATTAGTTGGGGATACAGACCAATCTTAGACAAATCGGCTGAAGATGAAAAAACAATCTTAAATCAATGGATTAAAGAAAAAGCTGGAAATCCTGTGTATAGATTCGGACACCAACAAGTTCGTAATATTATTGACCCTAGCTCACAAACAGAAGATTTAGGTGACGATGCCATGAAAGCAAGTGCTTATGGTATTAAAAACTTACAACGTATTTTACCTCGTTTAGAAGAGTGGACTACTGAAGATGGTGAAACTTACGAAGAGTTAAAAACTATGTACGGACAAGTAGTTGGACAGTTTAACAGATATATGGGACACGTGAGTTCTAACATTGGTGGTGTGTATGAATACTTTAAAACTGCTGATCAAGATGGAGCTGTTTATGTACACGTACCAAAAGAACATCAAAAAAGAGCTTTACAATTTGTAAACAACGAATTATTTAAAACTCCTACTTGGTTAATTGATGAAAATATCATCAGTAAAACACAACATTCAGGAATTATTGAACGTATCAGAAGCCTACAAGTACAAACTTTAAACAGAGTTTTAAAAACTGGAAGGTTAACTCGTATGATTGAGAATGAAACTTTAAACGGAACTAAAGCGTATTCTCTTATTGAAATGATGGGCGATTTACGTAAAGGTATTTGGAGCGAAGTATACGCTAACAAAACTATAGACCCTTACCGTAGAAACTTACAACGTGCGCATTTAGATCAATTAGACTTTTTATTAAATAAAGCGAAAGATCAAAAAGCACCAAGAAGTGATCGTGGTTACTTTAAACAAACCGCTGTTACGATTAATCAATCAGATATTAAACCTGTAGTTAGAGGAGAATTAAAACGTTTACAAAGAGATATTAAACGAAGTATTCCTTCTGCCCGTAACACGATAACTCGTTATCATTTACAAGATGCTGCTGATAGAATAGACAATATTCTAGAGCCTAACAAATAATACCTTCTCAATAACAGCAATCTACATACTAGATTGCTGTTATTTTTTATACTTTTATTCGCTATATAATTAACTACCAACTATAATGAAAAAAGCTTTAGCCCTATTATTTATTGTTGCTGTTTCCTTTGCTAGTTGTAAAAAAACAACAACTAACAAAACTGAAACAGCCGAAGATACCTACGTTAAAGATAACTACAACAAAAAAGAAGTAAAAATTACGATGAGAGATGGTGTTAAGCTACACGCTACCATTTACTCTCCAAAAGACACCAGTAAAACCTACCCTATTTTACTACAACGTACTCCGTATAGCTGTCAACCTTATGGAGAAGATAAATTCAGAAAAAAAATTGGGCCAAACCCAATTTTAATGAAAGAAGGAAACATTATTGTTTACCAAGATGTTCGCGGACGTTGGATGAGTGAAGGCGTGTATGACAACATGCGTGCTTACATTCCGAATAAAACAGAAAAACAAACCGATGAAACTAGTGATACTTATGATACTATTGATTGGTTAGTAAACAATGTGTCTAACAATAACGGAAATGTAGGCACTTGGGGAATTTCATACCCAGGACATTACGCTACTGTTTCTGCAATTGATGCACATCCTGCTTTAAAAGCTGCTTCTCCGCAAGCATGTATTGGAGATTTCTTTTTTGATGATTTTCACCATAACGGAGCTTTTTTATTAAGTTATTTTAGAGCGGTTTCTCTATTCGGAACCTATAAAGATCAACCTACCGATTCTGCATGGTATTCATTCCCTGATATGAAAACTCAAGATCAATATCAGTTTTTCTTAGATAAAGGACCTTTAAAAAACTTAAACGAATATTTTCAATATGATAAGTTAGATACTAAAGTTGCTGAAAACAAAGAACGTATTGACGATTTCTTTTGGAAGGAAATTGTAGAGCACCCTAACTACGATTCTGTATGGCAAAGTAAAGGAATCATTCAACATTTAGATAAAGTACCCTCTACCGTAGCAACAATGATTGTAGGTGGTTGGTTTGATGCTGAAGACCTATATGGACCGTTAGAAACTTACAAGGGGATTGAAAAAAATCAACCAAATAACTACAATACTATTGTTTTCGGACCTTGGGATCATGGCGGATGGTCAAGAAATAAAGTAGCAAACAAAGTTGGTAACTACTACTTTGGAGATTCTATCTCATTGAAATTCCAAAAAGAAGTAGAAACAAAATTCTTTAATCACTTCTTAAAAGGAGATGGTAATAAAAATTCTGGTTTACCAGAAGCTTATGTGTTTGACACAGGTAAAAAAACTTGGAAATCATACGATGTATGGCCTCCTGAAAATGCTCAAAAACAAACTTTTTTCTTATCTGATGATCAAGAATTAACAGCAACTCAAAAAGGAAACAATAAAATTAGTTTTATCAGTGATATTAAACGTCCTGTTCCGTATTCTGAAGATATTAAAACAGTATTTACCCCTCGTAAATATATGACAGACGATCAGCGTTTTGCTGCGCGTAGACCTGATGTATTGGTATATGAAACAGAAGTATTAACTGAAGATTTCACCCTTGCTGGTGATATTTTAGCCAAACTACAAGTAGCAACTACAGGTTCAGCTGCCGATTGGATTGTGAAGGTTATCGATGTGCATCCACACGATTTGAAAAACGACAACAAAGAAATGCAAACACACTTAAAACTAAGCAACTACCATTTAATGGTACGTAGTGAAGTAATGCGTGGTCGTTTTAGAAATAGTTTTTCAAATCCAGAACCTTTTACACCAAATAAGAAAACAGCCGTAAACATTAAACTACAAGATGTTTTCCACACGTTTAAAAAAGGACATAAAGTGCAAATACAAGTACAAAGTACGTGGTTTCCTTTAATCGATTTGAATCCGCAAACCTATGTAGACAATATTTACAAGGCAGACGAAGAAGACTTTAAAACACAAACGCATTCGGTATTTACCGATTCTAGTATAGAATTTACAGTGTTAAAATAACAACAAACTTTTTTCTATTTAAAAACTCACAACACTTAAGTATTGTGAGTTTTTTTTTTTTAGAATTTATAACTCTAAATAACAATACGTACCTTTATCTTTAAATAATAATGTATTTTATGAACTGGATTTATTTAATTATAGCTGGTATTTTTGAAATAGGATGGCCTTTAGGCTTAAAGCTTTCTCAAAACGTTCAATATAAATTCTTAGGCATTTGTATTGCTATTATTTGTATGGCTACCAGTGGATATTTTTTATGGTTAGCTCAAAAAACAATTCCTATGGGAACAGCTTATGCTGTTTGGACAGGTATAGGCGCTGTAGGTACTTTACTTGTTGGTATTATATTTTTAGGAGACTCAGCCAACATTTGGCGTCTTATTTCTGCATCATTAATTGTATTTGGAATAGTAGGACTAAAACTAGCCAATTAAACTATTATTTTATTATCAAAAAAAACTAACTGTGCCTAAAAAATATTTTTTCCTTCTTTTTTTAAACATTCATTTTATAACATACGGACAAGAGAATTACCCTGTTCCTCCTAAAAACTCTAATAGCCTTTTTTACATACAACACAGCAATAATTTTAACACATATGTATACGATGTTAATCT
>NZ_JAPEHZ010000042.1 GCF_028823685.1 Tenacibaculum sp. L6
TTTAATTAATACTTTATAAAAACTGTCAACCTATTTTAGGACGACTCATATTTATTTTTATTAACATAATATTAAGAGTGTTAAGGTATGGGGGAGAATATCAAAAAAAGTATCTTTGTTAGCGAGTGAGAACAACTGCTATAATATTATCTATTGTAATGCTTTTTCAAAGTTTAAATATTACGTGTACTAATATTTTAAACTTAGATAAGTTAATTGAGCATGCACAGTTTCATAAAGAAACCTATAGTGATAATTTTATTACTTTCTTATCTAAACACTACGGAGAGTTAAAGGTAGCTCATTCAGAGAAACATCAAGAGGAAAAAGAAGAGCATGAGAAACTTCCGTTTCAGTTTGAGTATCACGTAGTAGATTTCCATAAAGTTACATTTGAAGACATAGAGGTTTCTTTACCTTCAATATTGGCTTTTATAGAAAGAAAGCAACTTTTTCATTATCAAAATTTTTATAACTCACCAGACGCATTAGGGGTGTTTCAACCGCCTAGGTATATATAATTCACATACGGTTAGTAATTAAAATTATCGATTTACTTCATAAAGAATCGGTATAAAACATCTAATTATTTAAATGATGAATTATGTTATCAAAAATTATAGAATTAACTATAAAGAATAAATTTATAGTCCTATTATTTACAAGTTTTATTGTAGGCTTCGGAATTTATTCGTTATCACAACTCCCAATCGGGGCTGTACCTGATGTGACCAATAACCAGGTACAAGTAATCACTACATCACGAAATCTTTCAACACAAGATATCGAACAATTTATAACTTATCCTGTAGAACTTGAAATGGCAAATCTAGCTGGGGTAAAAGAAATCAGATCCATTTCTAAATTTGGTTTATCGGTGGTAACCATCGTTTTTGAAGAATCGATGGGAACTTATTTGCCAAGGCAGTTAATAGCCGAAAAAATAAAAGCCGCTTCAGAAAAAATACCTGAAGGCTTTGGAAGTCCAGAAATGGGGCCTATTACTACTGGGTTGGGAGAAATATACCAATACATACTAGATGTAAAACCAGAGTTTAAAGATCGCTATAGCACCACAGATTTACGAACCATTCAAGATTGGATAGTTAAAAGACAATTGTCAGGTATACCTGGAGTTGTTGAGGTTAATACTTGGGGAGGTCATTTAAGGCAGTATGAAGTAGCCATTAATACTCAAGAACTAAATGCGATGAATATTTCAGCAAAAGAAGTATTTACAGCTTTAGAAAATAATAATAGTGTTGCAGGAGGTGGATATATCGAAAAAGTAAATCAATCGTACTTTATCCGCGGAGAAGGATTGGCTAAAAACCTAGAAGACATAAAAAATATTGTTGTAACCAATAAAGAGGGAATGCCTATTTATGTTAAAGATGTTGCAACAGTAGGTTACGGTAGTGCTACACGATTTGGAGCTATAACAGCAAATGGAGAAGGAGAGAAGGTTTTAGGGCAAATAATGATGCTAAAAGATGCGAGCTCAAAAGATGTAATTGAAGCCGTAAAAGAAAGAGTAGCAAGTATTGAAAAATCCCTACCTGAAGGAGTATTTATAAACGCCTTTTTAGAACGAAGTGAACTTATAGGAAAAACCACATTTACAATTACCGAAAACCTAGTACTAGGATGCTTAATTGTAATTTTTGTAGTAGTTCTTTTGTTAGGAAATATTCGCTCAGGGTTGGTAGTAGCTTCTGTAATTCCTCTATGTTTATTGTTTGCCTTGTCGTTAATGTACATTTTTGGTATCGATGCAAACTTAATGAGCTTAGGAGCAATAGACTTCGGAATTATAATAGATGGAGCTGTAATTATCGTCGAGTATATTACCTTTAAAATTACCCAGCAAAAAGATACTTTCGTTACATTAAACAAGAAGGAGCAACAACAAGTTAAAGACTCCGTAAGTTATGAAGGAGCTTCAAAAATGATGAGTTCTGCGATATTTGGGCAATTAATAATATTAATTGTTTTCATTCCTATTTTATCTTTAAGCGGAGTTGAAGGAAAAATGTTTAAACCTATGGCTTTGGTGTTTAGTTTTGCGCTTATAGGGGCTATTTTACTGTGTTTAACCTATGTTCCTGTAATGGCTTCTATATTTTTAAAACCTTCAAACATTACAGATAAAAATATTTCAGTAAGACTTATTAAAAAACTGAACGAGTGGTATGTGCCAGTAATCAATTGGGCATTGCGTCGTAAAAAGTTAGTATTAGGAATTGCATCATCTATGTTAGTTCTTACAGTTTTTATTTATAGCAAAATGGGTGGAGAGTTTGTTCCTACATTAGATGAAGGAGACTTCGTAATCCAACCCGTTTTAAAAACAGGAACAACATTAAGTAATACGATTGAGACCACTACTAAAATTGAAAAAATACTAAAGGATAACTTCCCTGAGGTGAAACAAGTAGTATCACGTATTGGAGCAGCAGAAGTGCCAACAGATCCTATGAGTATGGAGGAAAGTGATGTAATGATTACGTTACGACCTAAAGGGGAATGGACATCAGCTGAAAGTAAAGATGAGCTGGCAGATAAATTTAAAGAAGCACTAGCAGTAATTCCAGGAATGGAAGTAGAGTTTACACAACCAATCGAAATGCGTTTCAATGAGTTAATTACGGGTGTAAGAGCCGATATAGCAATCAAGATTTTTGGCGAAGATTTGTCGGTTTTAGCTCAAAAAGGAAGTGAAATTAAAAAACTAGTAGAAAATGTAGAAGGAGCTTCTGATATTATCGTTGAAAAAATTGAAGGTTTACCTCAAATGAATGTTGCTTATGACAGAGCTAAAATTGCAAGATACGGTCTTAACATAAAAGAAGTTAATGAAATGGTGTCTATGGCGTTTGCCGGAAAAGAAGCAGGAAATGTTTTTGAAGGAGAAAAACGCTTCGACCTAGTTGTCAGATTAGACAAGACCAATCGCACTGATATTAGCGATTTAAAAGAGTTGTATATAGATTTACCTAATGGAGGAAAAGTTCCGTTAGATGAATTAGCGACTATTACCTATCAAAAAGGAGCTGCAAAAATATCAAGGGATGATACCAAACGTAGATTAGTAGTAGGAATTAACGTTCGTAACAGAGATTTACAATCTGTTGTAGATGATGTTCAACAATTGATAAACAAAAATATAAAACTTCCTCCAGGATATACAATTACATACGGCGGACAGTTCGAGAACTTACAAAGTGCTTCAAAACGTTTAATGATAGCCGTTCCTATAGCATTAATCTTAATATTTATCATGCTGTATTTTGCTTTTAAATCAGTAAAAGAAGCGTTGATTATTTACTCAGCAATACCATTTGCAGCTATTGGAGGGGTATTATTATTATGGATGCGTGATTTACCGTTTAGTATATCAGCAGGAGTTGGTTTTATTGCTCTTTTTGGAATTGCAGTGCTCAACGGAATTGTATTAATTGAACATTTTAAAGAGTTAAAACATAAAGGATTTTCTACTATTGAAGACTTGGTAAAGCAAGGAGCAGCAGACCGTTTAAGAGCAGTACTACTAACAGCATCGGCAGCAGCATTAGGGTTCTTACCTATGGCAATATCAACCAATGCTGGGGCTGAGGTACAACGTCCTTTAGCAACAGTAGTTATAGGAGGATTAATAACTTCTACAATTTTAACATTGGTAGTATTACCTGTGTTGTATACAATTTTTGATAATCCGAAGAAATTAAAAATCAATAAAAAAGTAGCGAGTTTAGGTGTTGTACTTCTTATGGGATTATGTACTGTTCAAGCACAAGAAACTCCTCAAAATTTACAGAACTTAATAGATTTAGCTGTTGAGAATAACAAAGGTTTACAAGCGCAACAATTAAAGGTAGAAAAAGCCAAAGCAGCTATAACCTCGGCTTATACTTTTGATAAAACAGAGGTTTATTATAATCGAGATGAAAATAATACAGTAGCAGATCATCCTTTAGATATTTTCGGTATTCAACAAACCTTTGCATTTCCAACAGTTTACGGAGCGAATAAAAGAGTACAAAAGTCAGCTTATAACATAGAAAGTAATCAATATGAAACAGCTAAAAAGAAATTGATGAAATCGGTTGTAAATGCATATTACAGGTATCAATACACGAAAGCACAAGAGAATATTTATAAGAGTTTAGATAGTTTGTATAATAAGTTTTCGTACGCTGCGAAACGACGTTTTGAGTTGGGAGAAACTAATTATTTAGAAAAGATAACAGCAAAAGCAAAACAGAAACAAGTAATGAATGATTATCGAAATACTGTAGTTGCTTCTCGCATAGCGTATCAAAAAATTAAAGCGTTAGTTCAGGTAGAAGATAGTTTAGTAATTGAAGAAGCAGCTACTATTAAACCAATACAAGTTCAAGATGTTAATTTAAGTGAAATTACAGAAGTTCAAGGTTATTATGAAAGAGAGCAATTAGCAAAAAGACAGTTGTCTCAACAAAAACAACAGTTGTTACCAGATTTGTCTTTAGAAGTATTTAAAGGAAGTAATCAATATGTAACTCAAGACTTTTACGGATACCAAGTAGGAATAAAAATTCCATTGTTGTTTAGTGGAGAATCTTCTAAGATAAAGCAATCAAAAATAGCGAAAGAGATTGCTGAGTATGAAACTTTAAACTATCAAAAACAGTTAGAAACTTACTATACAAATCTTAAAAATAAGCTACAAGAGCAAACAGTGTCTTTAGCTTATTATCAAGAAGAAGGAATGCCTTTAGCAGATGAAATTCTGAAAACAGCCAATATGAGTTTTAAACACGGTGAGATTGACTTTTTTCAGTACATCCAAAGTGTTGAAAATGCTTTTCAACTAAAATTAGCTTATGTAACGAGTATAGAGTCGTACAACAATATTGTGATAGATATTAACTACTTAACGTATTAAAAAAATAAAGATGAAATATATAATTTATAGTATCCTGTTTGTAACTGTAATAGGATGTAAATCAAAAGAAGCTGAGAGTACCACTGAAGAATCAACAGTAGTTACTGACGATAGAGTTTTTATAACGAATGAACAATGGGAAAAAAACAGTATGAAATTAGTTACTGTTGAAGAACAAGATTTTCCAACTACAATTAAAGTAGTAGGAAAAATAGATGTGCCTCCTACAAATAAAGTTGTGCTAACCGCTAAAATGGGTGGTTTTATTAAAAGTATTCCATTATTAGTTGGAGATAAAGTCAAAAAAGGGCAACGTTTGGTAACAATAGAAAACCAAGAGTTTGTGGCAATGCAACAACAGTATTTGGAAACAAAACAAGAAATAGCTTTTTTAAAATCTGAATTTGAAAGACAAAAAGCATTATTCGATGAAAAAATAACTTCAGAAAGAAATTTTTTAAAGGCTAAGAGAGATTTTGAAGTAGCACAAACTACATTAGTAAGCTTAGAGAAGCAGCTACAAATGATTAATATATCAGCAAGTAAACTAAATAGTAATTCAATAACCTCTGTTACGGGTATTTATGCGCCTATTTCAGGAAATGTTACTAAAATAAAGGCAGTTACAGGTTCGTATATTTCTCCTGCTGATGAAATTTTAGAAATTATAGACAACAAGCATTTACATTTAGAGCTTTCAGTTTTTGAAAAAGATGCTTTAAAGTTAAAAGTAGGTCAAGAAATTAGTTTTAGGGTTCCAGAATTATCATCAGAAGTTTATAAGGCGAAAGTTCATTTGATAGGAAAAAGCATCAATGAAAATAGAACGGTAGATGTACATGCACATATTGAGGAGGAACAAAAAAGAAATTTTTTATCAGGAATGTTTGCAGAAGCGATAATACAAACGAACAGTAATAAAGTTAATTCATTGCCAGAAACCTCGCTAGCTGAGGTAGAAGGAGAAATGTATGGGTTAGTTTTAGATGAAAACTCAAAAGATGGTTATTTCTTTAAAAAGCAAAAGGTAGTAATCGGAAATACTTTTGAGAATAATGTAGAATTAAAAACCTCAGAAATTAAAAAAGAAGCAAAATTTTTAGAAAAAGGTGTGTTTAATTTGTTAACAGAGTAACTAAATGTGAAGTAAATAAAAACTTTTATAATTTTTTTATAATAAAAAAGCAAAGAAATGTATGGAAATATATATTTCTTTGCTTTTTGTTTAAAGAAGAAAAATGATTCAGACTAAGAAAAAGAAAATAGTTTTGATTTTGACTTTTATAGGAGTCATTTTCTATTATTTCTGTCTGCCTAAAAAATTATTTGAAAATCCAACATCAACAGTCGTAACCTCAAAAAGCAACGAATTATTAGGAGCTATTATTGCTGATGATGGTCAATGGCGATTTCCAGAATTAGATTCTGTTCCAACAAAGTTTGAACATTGTATTTTGCAATTTGAAGATGCTTATTTTTATAAGCATTTCGGATTCAATCCTATTTCTATAGGGAAAGCAATGATAGAAAATATCAAAGCGAAAAGAGTTGTACGAGGTGGAAGTACGTTGACACAGCAAGTAATTCGCTTGTCAAGAAAGAATAAAGAGCGTTCCTATTTTGAAAAATTACAAGAGCTAATCCTAGCCACTCGATTAGAATTTCGTCATTCTAAAAAAGAAATTTTAAGCTTGTATGCATCTCATGCGCCATATGGAGGAAATGTTGTTGGGTTAGAAATGGCCTCGTGGCGTTATTTTGGTTTAAAACCACATCAATTGTCATGGGCAGAAACAGCAACTTTAGCTGTATTGCCTAATGCTCCGTCGTTGATTTATCCAGGGAAAAATCAACAAAAACTAAAAAATAAAAGAAATAGGTTATTAAAAAAACTGCATGAAGAAGGTATAATTGATCAAATTACGTATGATTTAGCTATTGAAGAAGAGTTACCACAAAAACCATATCCGTTACCTACAGTCGCACCACATTTTGTACAAGAAGTAACGAAACAGTATAGAGGAAAACGCGTAAAAAGCTCTGTTGATATCCATTTGCAAAGACAAGTAAATAATTTAGTAAAGCAACATTATTTCCGTCAAAAACAAAATGAAGTTTATAACATGGCGGTATTAGTTTTGGATGTTGAAACTAGAAAAGTATTGTCTTATGTAGGGAATTCCCCAACCGATAAAGTGCATCAAAAAGATGTAGATAATATTGTAGCTCCAAGAAGTACAGGAAGTACTTTAAAACCGTTTTTGTATGCTCAAATGTTACAATCGGGTGATTTATTACCTACGCAGTTAGTTGCAGATGTACCAACTGAAATAGCAGGGTATTCTCCTAAAAATTTCAATTTAACTTTTGATGGAGCTGTACCCGCAAATGAAGCATTAACACGTTCGTTAAATATTCCTTCGGTACGTATGTTACAACGTTATGGGTTAGAAAAGTTTAGAGAAGATATTAAAGCATATCATATTAATGATATTGATAGATCAGCAGATTATTATGGACTTTCATTGATTTTAGGTGGAGCAGAAGCAAGTTTGTGGGATTTATGTAAAACTTTTGCAGGCTATGCCGGTATTGTAAATCACTATGAAGAATTAAAGCATAAATATTATCAGAAGGAATTTATAGAACCCAATTTTTTATTTGATGAAACTCCAGATTTTGGAAAGGTTCAAAAAGACTATACAACTTTAGATGCTGGAGCTACATTTTTAACACTAAACACTTTGTTAGAAGTAAATAGACCTTATACAGACCAGGCTTGGAAATATTACGATTCATCTCAAAAAATAGCGTGGAAAACAGGAACCAGTTTTGGTAATAAAGATGCTTGGTCTATTGGTGTAACGCCTAAATATGTTGTAGGTGTATGGATAGGAAATTCTGATGGAGAAGGGCGCCCAGATCTTACAGGAGTAGGAAGCGCTGCTCCGTTAATGTTTGACGTTTTTGATGTGTTGCCAAAATCAAATTGGTTTTTAGAACCTTACGAAGATTTGATAGAAGCCGCTATTTGTGAGAAAAGTGGTTTTTTAGCTAAGCCTATTTGTCCGTCTATTACAAAAAGAGTTCAAAAAAGTGCGATGAAAGCGGAATCATGTCCGTACCATCAACAAATAATGGTTGATAAGCTTGAGAAATTCAGAGTAAATTCGAACTGTGAATCCATTTCAAACATGAAATCCCAATCTTGGTTTGTTTTACCTCCGTTAATGGCTCATTATTACCAACAAAACAATGCTGACTATAGACCATTGCCTAACTATAGATCTGATTGTAATCGATTAGAAAGTAATTTAATGGGCTTCGTTTTTCCTTCAAAAAGTATAACAAAAGTTTCGTTAACAAAAGGAGAAGATAATCAGTTAAATCCTATTGTTTTAAAGTTAACACACAGTAATTCAGAAGCTAAAGTTTACTGGTATTTAAACGAACAATTTATAGGTATTACACAGCAATATCACGAACAAGCAATTTTACCCAAAGAAGGGACTCATATTATTACCGTAATTGATGATTTTGGTAATGAATTGAAGAAGGTTTTAGAGGTAAAAAAATAAGTAAATGTAAAAGCAGTTTAATTAAAAACTGTATTTTTAGTTTTTTTAAAAATAAACTATGTTAGAACTAGCGGGGATAATTATATTAGGAATTTTAGCTCAATGGGTAGCGTGGAGATTTAAAATTCCAGCAATTTTACCTTTAATTTTAATTGGACTACTTGTAGGACCAATTGCAGCAGAATTTTTTAATGAAGATGGAAGTAAATGGATAGAACCCGTTTGGAATGGTGAAAAAGGATTGTTTCCTGGAGATGGCCTCTATTATTTTGTTTCGTTATCAATTAGTATCATTCTTTTTGAAGGAGGTTTAACCTTGCGAAGAGGAGAAATTAAAAATATAGGCCCCGTAATTACCAAATTAATAACCTTAGGTGCTGCAGTTACTTTTTTTGGTGCTGCCATTATTGCTCATTATGTATTTGGTTTAGGCTGGGAATTATCTTTTTTATTTTCAGGATTGATTATAGTAACAGGACCAACCGTTATAACACCGATTTTAAGAAATATTCCGCTGAAAAAAGATGTTTCCGCAGTTTTAAAGTGGGAAGGTATTTTAATTGATCCTATCGGAGCTTTAGTAGCGGTACTTGTTTTTGAATTTATTAGTGTTGGAGGAGATGCAGGTTTTACTGGAACAGCTTTATTAGAATTCTTAAAAATCATTTTATTCGGAACTACTTTTGGGTTTACCTTTGCGCATGCTTTAATTTTCGTTATTAATAAAAAGTGGGTGCCACATTACTTATTAAATGTAGTGTCATTATCTACTGTTTTATTAGTATTTGTAGAATCTGAATTATTTGCCCATGAATCAGGATTATTAGCAGTTGTGGTTATGGGAATGGTATTAGGAAATAGTAAGTTGAAGAATTTAAAAGAGATTTTATACTTTAAAGAATCACTTAGTGTATTACTAATTTCAATACTGTTTATCTTATTGTCAGCCAACATCGATTATAAAGAATTAATGCTTTTATACGATTGGAAAACATTATTATTATTTGCATTAATTGTTTTTGTCATACGTCCTTTAGGAGTGTTTTTAAGTACGTCGAAGTCTAACTTAAAAACCAATGAAAAACTATTTATTAGTTGGGTAGGACCAAGAGGTATTGTTGCAGCAGGTATTGCTTCTTTATTTGGAAGTAAACTATTAAAACAAGGAGTTGAAGGAGCAGAATACATTACGCCGTTAGTATTTATGATTGTGTTAGGAACCGTATTGTTAAACGCAACCACAGCACGATTGTTTGCAAAAATAGTAGGTGTGTTTTTAGAACGATCTAACGCTATTATGATTGTAGGAGCCTCTGATGTAGCGAGGTTGATAGCCAGATACTTAAAAGATAACAAACGTAGAGTGGTTTTAATCGATTCTAACTCTGAAAATGTAGAAAAAGCAAAAGCAGAAGGATTAGAATCAATTGAAGTAAGTATTTATGATGATGAGTTAACAGATAATATTGAATTAAATGATGTTGGATATTTAATTGCAATGACAGGAAGTGACTCAATAAACAAATTTGTAATCTCTAATTTTGCCTCAATTTTTGGTGAGCAAGGTGCTTATCGTTTAGCTACATCACAAGAAGTAATTACCAAAGATTACGATGATGAAGATCATCTATTTACAATTGAAGACGATTACATTAATATAATGGAAGCTGTAAGAGAGTTTCCAGAAATTCATGAAACTCCAGTAAACTCAGTTCAAGAGTATAAAACTAAAATAGAGAAAATACACGACGAAATTAAGTCTATTCCAATTTTAGTTAAGAATAAAAATACCAATGAAATTTTATTAATTTCTGAGTTTGAGCACGATGTAAAGAAAATTGAAGGTTGGATCGTTATTTATTTAGGAAAAAACTTAAACATCTAAACCAAAAGTACTTTTCAACTTTTCAAGTAACGGATTTTTTTCTTTGAGTTTGTCATACTTCTCTTGAGGAGTATAGGCAAACTTTTTTTCTATCGTTTCGTTAACCTTTACATTTATTTGTACTCCATAATTATTAAGTTTTTCACGTAAAAAGCGTAATAACTTTGGTTTACCCTTTTCCAACTGCGATTTCATTAAATCACTAGGTACAGAAAAGACGATGGTAAAATCTTCTTGTAATTGAGGTTCGTCAGAGGCTATAATTGCAGCCATACTCTGTTCTCCTATACGTTGCAATTGAAAATAGTACTTTTTCCAAGCATCTTTCAATTCATCCAAAGAAAAAGGAGTTTTAGGATGATTATCATAGTTTTCTTCTTCGTCTAAATTTACTTTAACATCTTTCTTTTGATGCAAGCTTTTTAAAGATAAAGCTGAAGTACGACGCTTAATATTTTTTAAAGTTGGTTTAGGAACCTCACTGGTAGCAACAATTGGTTTTTCTTGAACCTTTTGCGGAGTATTAACAGCGGTAGCAACAGGTTTTACTTCAGTTTTTTTAACTGAAGGAGACAAAGAGGTAAAAAAAGTAGCAGGAATTATGTAGTTGCTAGATTTTTTTTTTGCTCCATCAAAAGTGATAGAGGCAATTTGCATTAAAGTAAGTTCTACCAATAAGCGTTGGTTTTTACTTCCTCGATATTTTAAATCGCAATCATTTGCCTTATCTATCGCAGGCATTAAAAACTGCATGCTAGCTTTGGTAGCTTGTTCTAAGTATCGTTTTTTAGTATTGTCTCCAACTTCCAATAAAGCAATAGTTGCTTGGTCTTTGGCTACTAACAAATCTCTAAAGTGAGAAGCTAAACCATTAATAAAGTGATGTCCTTCAAAACCTTTACTTAATACGTCATTAAAAGCCATCAAGACTTCTGGAATTTTATTTTCAAGGAGTAAATCGGTAATGTTAAAATACACATCGTAGTCTAACACATTAAGGTTTTGCGTAACCGCTTCTCGAGTTAAGTTATTACCAGAAAAACTAACTACACGATCAAAGATAGAAAGTGCATCACGCATGGCTCCGTCAGCTTTTTGAGCAATTACATGCAAAGCATCATCTTCTGCAGTAATATTTTCTTTAGCACAAATTGTTTTTAAATACTCTTTAGCATCTAAAACACCAATACGCTTAAAATCAAAAATTTGACAGCGAGATAAAATCGTTGGTATAATTTTATGTTTTTCGGTAGTTGCTAAAATAAAAATAGCATGAGCTGGTGGCTCTTCTAATGTCTTTAAAAAAGCATTAAAAGCAGCCTGTGAAAGCATGTGAACCTCGTCAATAATATATACTTTGTATTTACCAGTTTGAGGTGGGATTCGAACTTGATCGGTCAGGTTACGAATATCATCAACCGAGTTGTTTGAAGCAGCATCTAATTCAAAAATATTAAAAGCAAAATCTTCATCAGCATTGGTAGCATCTTCTTGGTTAATTCGCTTTGCTAAAATACGAGCGCACGAAGTTTTACCAACCCCACGAGGTCCTGTAAACAATAAAGCTTGAGCCAAATGGTTGTTTTGTATTGCATTTTCTAACGTATTGGTGATGGCTTGTTGCCCTACCACATCCACAAAATTTTGAGGACGGTATTTACGTGCTGATACTATAAAATGCTCCATTAAAACTTAATCTTTATCTGAACAAAAATAGAAAATGCAACGGCAACACGCAAACAAATTTCTTAAGGAAATATTAAAGTTGTAAACAATTGTAAAAAAGATAATTTTAATACGACAAAGACGTTATAAATGATAAACTTATGAAGATAGCTAAGCTAGCAACAATACTGATAGGTCTTTTCTTATTGACTGTTTTATGGGGTTTTTCTTCGGAAAAAGAAAATCGAAAGACTTCTGATATAAAACAAACGTCGAAAGAAACGAAAGTAGCATATTTTGCCAGCGGGTGTTTTTGGTGTGTTGAGGCGATTTTTGAAAGTGTAAGAGGAGTAGAAGAAGCAGTATCTGGCTATGCTGGAGGTCATACAAAAAATCCTACGTATAAAACTATTGGAACAGGCAAAACAGGACATGCAGAATCGGTAGCGGTATATTATAATCCGAAGGAAGTAAGTTTTCAAACATTGGTAACGGTATTTTTCGGTTCACATGATCCAACAACAAAAAATGGACAACATCCAGACTATGGTTCGCAATACAGATCGATCGCGTTTTATCAAACACAACAAGAAAAAGAAATCATAGAAAATACGATTAGAAAACTAAACAAAGAAGTATATAAAGGGAAGATAGTTACTGAAGTTACAAAGCTCGAAAAGTTTTATCCGGCAGAAGAATATCATCAAAACTATGAACGATTGCATCCGGAGAATTCGTATGTACAACGAGTTTCAATTCCTCGATTGAATCGCTTTAAAAAGAAGTTCCCTGAATTGCTAAAGAAAAGAAAAGACGGATAACTTTATTAAGTTAAAGTTTGTTTATATAAAAAGCTCCCTCCCCAGTAATAGTATTACCGGGGAGTTATTTTTTTGGTTAAATAGTGAAATTTATTCCTAAAACAATATTTCTACCTGGATTAAAAATAGTATCTGGTTTTAATCTTGATAAGTGATTGATATACTTCTTATCAAATAAATTATTTACAGTTAACGATGTAGTAAAGGTATATTTACTAATCATTATATCGCCACCTACACCTAAATTAACTAGGTTATAAGCAGGGGTTGCTGTTTCAAACTCACTAATATTATCCTGTTTAAAGTAAGAATGTAAGCTTACAGATGCATATCCGTTTGGCAACCATTTTTCGTTAGAAAATTCAGTTCTAAGCGTATTTTTTAAAGTATTAGCAGGAATTAACGGTAAATAGTTACCATTATCTTGCTTTCCAATAACCATTTCAAAACTACTTTCTAAATGCAACCAATCTAAAGGGTGAGGATGTAAATGAAAACCAAATTCACCACCGTATAATTTAGCATTCTCTTGTAAATAGGTGTAAACAGGAGCTCCGTCTTCAACTTCACCAGTAGGAGATAAATAAATATAATCGTTTAAGGTATTGTAAAATCCGTTTGCGAATAATTCAAAGTGTTCTGAATTGTAATCTAAAGATAAGTCGAACTGTAAATTTTTCTCATTTACGAGGTTGTTATTTCCTACTTCGAAACGATTGGTACCGTGATGCACTCCATTAGAAGTTAATTCAGCAAGGTTTGGAGCTCTAAATCCACTAGCCACATTAAAACGAGAAGTTATACTATTAAAAAGCAAAGTTTTTGCTCCAAAAGAAGCAGTAAAACTATTGTAAGATTTATCTATAGCTTCAAAAACATGAATTTCATCTTCATGAGTTACTTCGTGTCGTTCTGTAGTAATTCCTCTATTATCGTAACGAATACCAGCTTGTAAAGAAGTATGGTCATTCCACTCAAAGTTAGCAGTAGTAAATACCCCAAAATCGTTTACCGTAGCATTCGGAATTAACAATTCTTCACCAAAGTTTGTATTGGTTTGATGTAAACCTTGCGCACCTACTAAAACTTCAAATTTTCCAAATTTTGGAAGGTGATATTTCGTATTATAACTAAAAGTTTTTAGCTTCATGTCTAAGGCAGCTTCACCTTCTTCATACTCTTTGTGCTCTTCTTCAGCTTCATCCTCTTCATGATCGTGATGCTCTTCAAACTCTTGACGATTATTAATCGTGTATCCTAAATCGATGTCTAATTTTGAGTTCTTAAAGAAAACATGATTGTGTAAGCTGATAATATGATTATCAATATCTTGATAAGGAGTTTCTAAATGCGTTTCTTTAGTTTGCTCACCAATCCCTTCAGTTAATCCTAATTTAGAATTGTTGAAGTTGTAACGTAATTCAGAAGAAAAGTTTTTCTCGTGGAAACCAACACCTAGTTTCAAATCTTTTTCATTAAAACGAGTATTCGTAACTCTGTAATCAGGTGTTTTATAATCTGCGTGTTGTGCATAAGTTCCTCTAGCTAAAAATTGCCAATTTTTTAAAGAAGATTTAAAACCAAGAGAAGTATTTGTACCTAAGGTGTTGCTAAAATAACGTTGACTAACATTCAGTTTTGTAGTGTTTTCAGGAACAAATTTTTCAGGTTGAATATATAAAACGCCACCCAAAGCATCAGAACCATATAAAAGAGATGCAGGCCCTTTAATAACTTCAACACCAGCAACACCAGCATCGTTAATTCCTAATCCATGCTCACCACCAAATTGTTGGTTTTCTAAACGAATTCCTTGTGTGTACACCAATACTCTGTTTCCGCTTAAACCTCTAATAACAGGTTTTCCGATAGATGCTCCTGTAGAAATTTGAGAAACTCCGGCAATATTGGTAATTCCTTCAGAAAGTGTTGTCGCCCCGGTTTTTTGAATGGCTCTTGCCGAAAGGCGTTCAACTTTCATTACGTTTTCAGACTGTAATTTGTTGAAAGGAGTAGAAATGATAACTTCATCAATCTTAAAAATTGATTCTTCTAATTGTACATCAAAAGAAATATTTTCATTATTAAAATGAAACTCTTTAGCTATTGTTTTAAAACCTAAAAAAGAAAAGTTAAAAGTAACTTTTCCGTTAGGAATGTTTTGTAGGTTGTAAGTACCATCTTCATTGGAAATGGTTCCCTTATGTAATTGGTCAGAGTATATTTCAACTCCTAAAAGTGGTTGGTTATCAGTGTCTGTAATTTTTCCTGATAGGCTGTTTTGTGCGTATACAGCCGATATTCCTACAAGAAATAGGAAATTAATAATTGTCTTCATTAAAAATGAATTTTACTGTTTTTACGATAATTTTTGTTGGTTGCTTATTGCAAACGTTTAAGATACAGTAAAATAAGGGGGTGCTCTTGAAGATTTTTTATCAGTATATACAAATGAGATTAACTGCGGTTGTGTATTGTAATCTAACTTGTAAAAATGTTGTGGAATTACCGTATAGTTTTCAACGGTTTGGTATGTAAATGAGTTAAATTGAAAATGAGCCAGAGAACAATCAAACTCTTGAGCGTGATAGTGTTGTTCATCAGTAGAAGTACATACAATGTGCTCGTGATTTTCAAATAAGTGAACTGTTGCTATTACGGTAGGTAACAACAACATGAATATACTGAGTACAGCAATATGTTTTTTCAATTTAATCACTAGCGGCAAAAATAGAAAAAATAAAAAAACCGATAGCTTTCTTACTACCGGTTTTTGTTTTATATAGTCTTAATGTTTTCTTAACCTTTTTTAGAATTGCCTCGCATTTTCATGTTTAGCATTTCTACAAGTAGCGAAAAAGTAATAGCAAAATATAAATATCCTTTAGGAATTGCCCCCACTGATTGCCCGAAAACAACTGTGTGTGATAAATGCGCGCTTTCAGTAACTAGCATAAATCCAATTAAAATTAAAAAGGATAAAGCTAACATTTGAATTGTAGGATGTTTGTTAACAAAGTTACTAATAGGAGTAGCAAACATTAACATGATTAATATTGAAACAATAACAGCGATAATCATTATGGTTAATGCTCCTTGTATACCATTTGTCATACCTACAGCCGTTAACACAGAATCAAAAGAGAAAACAATATCAATTAATACTATTTGCGTAATAACGTTTAGTAATGTTTTCTTTTTCAAGGAGGTATTAGCTGTATGTTCTTCCCCTTTTCCTTCTACTTTATGGTGAATTTCACTGGTACTTTTGTACAGTAAAAATATTCCACCAGCAAATAAAATTAAACTTTGACCTGTAACTCCTGCCTTTAACCAAGATAAATTAATAGTCCAGATAGGATCTTTCATACTGATTAAATAAGAAACTCCTAATAAAAGAAGAATTCTAAAAATCATCGCTAAAAGAAGACCTATTCGGGCAGCTTTCTTTTGCTGATGTTCAGGTAGTTTGTTAGAAGCAATAGAAATAAAGATAATATTATCAATACCCAATACAACTTCTAAAAAAGTTAGGGTTAATAAGGCAACCCAGGTGTCAGCATGTAAGAAAATTTCCATAATTAATCTACTTTATATACCGTACCGTCTTGTTTAAAGTTAGAGTACCCAACTCTTGCAGTAAAACTATACGAACTATCAGTTACTTTAGTAATTTGAACAAATATAGGATCTTTATCTAAATCGGTTTTCGGACTTTTCATTCGCAAAGTGTATGCAAAATTATTTTTCCATTTGATGTAGAGTGTGTCTATATGTTTTATCTCCTTTTCGGTAACCAAACTATCTGTAGAAATACTTACTTTTTTAGTGTATTCTTCAATTTGTAAACTATCTTTTCTTACAATAGTTGTTTTTCCGTAGTTATCACCCGCAGGAATTTCAAATGTTCCGTGAACAAAACGTGTAGAATCTCCTTTTTTTTCAGGAGTACACGAAATGACTAAAAATAAAACTAAAAAAGTAAGTAAATATCTCATTATATACCAGTGTAATTAGATGGTGTAATTTGTTTTAATTCATTCTTAATCGCATCAGAAACTTCTAAAGTATCAATAAAATTAGCGATAGAATCTTTGTTTATTTTTTCATTTGTACGCGTTAATCCTTTTAAAGCTTCGTATGGATTAGGATATGCCTCACGACGTAAAATTGTTTGAATAGCCTCAGCAACTACAGCCCAGTTATTTTCTAAATCTTCAGCGAACTTATCTTCATTCAATAATAACTTGTTCAATCCTTTTAAAGTAGAAGCAAAACCAATTAAGGTATGTCCAAAAGGAACTCCAACATTACGTAATACCGTACTATCCGTTAAATCACGTTGTAGTCTTGAAACTGGTAACTTAGCCGCTAAATGCTCAAAAATAGCATTGGCAATTCCTAAGTTTCCTTCAGAGTTTTCAAAATCAATCGGATTTACTTTATGTGGCATTGCAGAAGAACCAACTTCCCCTTTTTTAATCTTTTGTTTAAAGTAGTCGTTAGAAACGTACGTCCAAACATCGCGATCTAAATCAATTAAAATCGTATTTACACGCTTTAATCCGTCGTATAAAGCTGCCATGTGGTCGTAGTGCTCAATTTGCGTAGTAGGGAAGGAGTGGTGTAAACCTAACACTTCCTCTACAAAATGAGTTCCGAAGTTTTTCCAGTCGATATCTGGGTACGCTACTTTGTGTGCATTGTAATTACCTGTAGCTCCACCAAACTTAGCAGCATGTGGTGTATGTTGAATGTGAATAACCTGATTGTTAATACGCTCTACAAACACAAAAAACTCTTTTCCTAAACGAGTAGGAGAGGCTGGTTGCCCGTGAGTTCTTGCTAACATTGGTACGTTTTCCCATTCTTCTGATAAATCAGCTAATTTGCAAACTAAGGTGTCTAAAGTAGGGTAGTACACTTCTTCCATAGCATCTTTAATAGATAATGGAATAGCGGTATTGTTAATATCTTGAGAAGTTAATCCGAAGTGGATAAACTCTTTATATTTCTGTAAGTTTAAGGCGTCAAATTTTTCCTTAATAAAGTACTCAACAGCTTTTACATCATGATTGGTAACGCTTTCAATTTCTTTAATTTTTAAAGCATCTTCTGCAGAAAAATCCTCGTAGATTTTACGTAAATCAGCATATAAATCTTTGTTGAAATCGGCTAATTGAGGTAATGGAATTTCACATAAAGCGATGAAATATTCAATTTCTACCTTTACACGATATTTTATTAAAGCTTCTTCTGAAAAATAGTTCGCTAAGCTTGCTACTTTGTTACGGTATCTACCATCAATAGGAGAGATGGCGTTTAATTCTGTTAAGTTCATGTTTTGTTGTTGTGTTGAAAGGCACAAAAATAGAAAATACTTCCCTTTTTTTAGAGATAAACCGAAGGAATTTTAGTACTAACAAAAAGCAATCTCATTTAGGGACAAAGAACTATGCTGTAATGTCCATAAACCGTATTGTAGTATTAATGGTTTTGGCTATGATTTCGTTGCGGAGAATCTTCTGCTGGTGCAAGCGTCTCGCTTGTGCTGTCTACAACGTTATAAAATTAACATACCTTCTTTTTTCTTTACATGCTTTTACTTATTATACCGTCACGAGCAAGATGCTCGCGCTAGCGGGTGAAAAGGCGGGGTTACATTAGTTTAGCCGAATACCTCAAACAGTAATGTATCATTATTGAACCGCCGTATACGAGACCCGTACGTACGGTGGTGTGAGAGGCGAACTCCGTGCCTATTTGGGTGCGGAGCCGTCTACTCGATTGCCACACGTTATTTATTTCAGCTCGCATTTTCTATTACCCATTTTATAAATGTATCTTTTGCTTTTCCAATTGGTTTACTTTCAGCTAATTTTAACGTGTATGCACCTATTTTTGTTTCTCTGCCAGTTTGAATATTTTTCTTGTAAGGGATAAAGTCAAATTTTGAATTCTTCTTGGCAATTATCTCAAATCTATAATGATATTTGGCACCTATGCCTATTAAATTTCCATTAGAATCCATAGTCCAATAACCAGGATAGAAACACTTTTCCAATTCTCTTCGCATTTCTAAAGCTGAAGAATACCTCTTTGAATAGTCAGGATTGACAGCAGTATTAATTATTTTCTTAATTCTTTGAGGTAAAAAAGGTTCATAGTTTTTTGGGTCAGGAATCTTTCCC
>NZ_JAPEHZ010000043.1 GCF_028823685.1 Tenacibaculum sp. L6
GTATTCTTATCTAAGAAATAGTTGATTAAAGCACGTTGTAAACGAGCTCCTTTTCCTTTATATACAGGAAAACCAGCACCTGTAATTTTAGCACCTAAATCAAAATCGATGATATCGTATTTCTTTGCCAACTCCCAGTGAGGTAATGCATTTTCTCCTAAATCTGGAATAATCCCTTCTTTAAAAATTTCTTCATTATCTTCTTCATTCTTTCCTGCTTTTACAGAAGCATGTGGAATGTTAGGAATTTGATATAATAACTCGTTTAATTTATCAGCAGCAGCGTTTAACTCTTCGGTTAATTGTTTAGATTCTTCTTTTAATTCACCTGTTTTTGCTTTTAGTTGATTCGCTTCTTCAACTTTACCAGATTTAAAAAGACCACCAATTTCCTTGGATATTTTGTTAGATTCAGCCAATATATTGTCTAACGAAACTTGTGTAGCTCTACGTGTTTCATCAGTAGTTAATACTTCTTCAATAATTGCTTCGGCATCAGCAAAATTACGTTTTGCTAATCCGTCTAAAACAGTTTGTTTGTTTTCTCTAATAAACTGAACCTGTAACATCTTTTTAATTTTTAAGAAAAGCAAAGATAAAAGAAGCAACAGACTTAAGCAATGCTAGAGGCTAATTGTTTTGAGGTAGTTTAAAGAAGTTTCTTTGTCTTTTTTAAGTTGTGATATTAAATCGGGAACGGAATCGAACTTTTGTTCATCTCTTAAAAAGTATAACAGTTCAATGGTTAACTCTTTATCATATAGGTTTTGGTTGAAATCAAAAAAGTGGACTTCAATGGTTTGGTATTCACCATCAACAGTAGGACGATTTCCAATATTCATCATTCCGTAAACAGTAGCATTTTCTATAGTTGATTTTACAACGTAAACTCCTGTTTTAGGAATCAATTTATACTCTTCAGAAATATCAATATTAGCAGTCGGAAATCCTATTTTGCCACCTAATTGTTTGCCGTTTACAACTTTTCCTGTGAGAGAAAAGTTATATCCTAAATAGTTGTTAGCGGTTTTTAACTGACCGTTAGCAAGTGCTTTTCTAATTTTGGTAGAGCTTACAGAAACTTCATCAATATCTTGAGCAGGAATTTCTTCTACCGTAAAATCGTATAAATGAGAGTATTCGGTTAGTTGTTCAATGTTTCCTTCTCTATTTTTTCCGAAGTGATGATCGTATCCAATGATTAATTTAGAAATGTTTAGTCGATTCACTAGAACATCTCGAACAAAGTCTAAAGCAGTAAGTCTTGAAAACTCTTTACTAAACGGATGAATTATTAAATAATCTAATCCCAATTTTTCAAGATGTTGTGCACGTTCATCAATTGTATTAATCAATTTGATAGAAACGTCTTTTTGTAACACCATTCTAGGGTGTGGAAAAAAAGTAAGTAGTACCGATTTTTTTCCGCTAGATTTTGCTTCATGCACTAGCTTTTCAATAATTTTTTGATGCCCAATGTGCACACCGTCAAAAGTACCAATGGTAACTATTGTTTTTTGAGTAGGAGTGAAGTCAAAAATAGAATGTGTAATTTCCAAGGTTACAAATAAATTTAGGCAAAAATACAATTTGTATAAGAGGATAAATAATATTTCAAGAATAAAATCTAAAATTCAGATTTAGTAAAAAAATTATCTAATTATTTAATAAAATAATAAAAAAGAACAGGGTATATTTCGTAAATGAAAAAAAATTGTATTTTGCAAAGCAGTTAACAAATTATTTTACATTATGATGAAAAAACTATTACTTGTTGCATTTGTGCTATTTGGCACAGCAATAATGGTTGCTCAAACTACCATTACAGGTACGGTAAAAGACGTCTCATTAGGAGAGCCTATTCCGGGAGCAAACATTAAGGTTTCAAGAAAAGCAGTAGGTACATCTACTGATTTTGACGGAAAGTTTACAATGACGGTAACAGATACCCCACCGTTTACAATTGAAATCTCTTCTTTAGGGTATCAAACAAAAACAGTTGAGATAACTAAAAACAACCAAGTTGTTGAGGTTAGCTTAACCGAAAATGCTACTTCGTTAGATGAAGTAGTTAT
Organism: Tenacibaculum sp. L6; assembly: GCF_028823685.1. GTDB lineage: Bacteria > Bacteroidota > Bacteroidia > Flavobacteriales > Flavobacteriaceae > Polaribacter. The sequence goes on from NZ_JAPEHZ010000043.1 coordinate 2,076, forward strand.
CTCAGCTTCTAGAACTCCAGAACGTGTTATGGAATCACCTGTAACAATTGAACGTTTTGATATTAGAGAAATTAAAAACACTTCTGCTCCTTCGTTTTATGACGGTTTAGAAAACTTAAAAGGAGTTGATATTAATACAAGTAGTTTAACATTTAAGTCTGTTAATACTCGTGGTTTTGCTGCATTTGCAAATGAGCGTTTTGTTCAGTTAGTAGATGGTATGGATAACTCTTCTCCTGCATTAAACTTTTCATTAGGAAATTTATTAGGATTGTCTGAATTAGATGTGAAAAGTGTAGAGATTTTGCCAGGAGCAGCATCAGCATTATATGGGGCAAATGCATTTAACGGTATTATGTTAATGCGTAGTAAAAACCCTTTTAACGAGCAAGGAATTAGCGCTGTAGCAAAAAGTGGTTTAACTAGTCAAGAGGCAGCAGGAGATAATAAGTTTTACGATGTTAGTATGCGTATGGCTCATACATTTAACGACTATTTCGCAGCTAAAGCAACGATTTCTTACTTAAAAGGAGAAGAATGGCATGCAACAGATTATAGAAACACTTCAGGAGTCGGTGGTACGTACAAAGCAGGTTTTAGAAGAGAAGGAGATGCGGATTCTGCGATTGATTATGATGGGGTAAACGTTTACGGAGATGAAGTAGGAACAAACATAAGAACAGCTTCAGGTTTAGGAATTATTCCAGATGTAAGAGTTACAAGAACAGGATACAACGAAGTTGATTTAATGAGTAATGAAGCAAGGAGTATGAAGTTTGGAGGAGCATTACACTTCCGTCCTTTAGGAAATGACCGTGTTGAGATTATTTGGAATTCTAAATTCGGTAGAGGAAATACGATTTATCAAGGACAAAACAGGTACAACATTGCTAACTTCTTTATGGAACAACATAAATTAGAGGTTAGAGGTAAAAACTTCTTTGTAAGAGGGTATTATACAGGTGAAGACGCAGGAGATTCTTACGATACACGTTTTACAGCGATCAACTTAAACAGACAATGGAAATCTGATAAAGATTGGTTCGGAGATTATATTCAAACCTATGCAGGTATTATGTTAGCTGGGAATCCACAAGGATTATCTGAAAAACAAATGCATCAAGCAGCAAGAGAAGTAGCTGATACAGGGCGTTATTTACCAGGAACACCTGAGTTTAAAGCAGCTTTTGATAAAGTTACTAGCGATCCAGACTTAAAAACAGGATCTAAATTTAAAGATAATACACAATTGTATCATGTAGATGGTAACTTAAATTTACGTGATTATATCGACTGGGCAGAAGTACAAGTAGGTGGTTCATACAGACAATATAGTTTAAATTCATTCGGAACAATTTATACTGATGATAACGGGCCAATTGATTATGATGAGTTTGGTGTGTATACACAAATTCAAAAGAAAATGATGGATGACCGCTTAAAGTTAACAGCATCTGCACGTTATGATAAAGCAATGAATTTTGATGGAAATGTTTCACCTCGTTTATCGTTAGCATATGCGGCAGGTGAAATGAAAAACCACAACTTCAGAGCATCTTTTCAAACAGGTTTCCGTAATCCAACTACACAAGATCAATATATTGGTTTAGATACAGGAGGAGGAACTTTAATAGGTACTGCTGAAGATAACTTAGATAGATTTACCTCTGCACCGATAGATTTAAGTCCAACAGGAGCATTACTTTTAGGTTCATCTACAACAACATATACAGGTAGAGATGCTTATGAAAATGCTTTTTCAGCAAAATCAATTGAAGAACAAACGTATGAAAAGTCAGATTTTGATTTAGTAAAACCTGAAAAAGTAACTTCTTTTGAAGTAGGTTACCGTGGAGCAATCTCAACAGGAGAAAATAAATTAGGAATTGATTTAAGTGCTTACTATAACGATTATAGAGATTTTATTTCTGTTAAAAACATTGCAGTTCCTTTTTATGGAAAAGTAGGAAGCACAGAGCCAAGTGGTATTCCAAATGTAACACAAGGAGAATTAGCTTTATTGGCTTTACAAAATGGAGATTATGCAGGTGTAGGTTTTAGAACAAACTCTACTGCAGATATTAGCTCGTATGGTTTAGGATTAGGCTTAAGCACAAAAGTTCTTAACGGATTTGATCTTGGATTAAACTATACATGGTCTAAACTTGATTTTGACCAAGCATCTGATCCAGATTTTGAAGCAGGGTTCAATACACCAGAGCATAAAGTTAAGTTACAATTCGGACACACAAGTTTATTTGAAAATTTCGGATTCAATGTTAACTTACGTTGGCAAGATGAATTCTATTGGGAGTCATCTTTCTTAGAAGGAACAATTGAAGACAGAACAGTTCTTGATGCTCAAGTTAACTACTCTATTCCATCAATTAAGTCAATCTTTAAAGTAGGAGGTTCTAACTTAACAGGAAAAGAATACTTAAGTGCTCCAGGAGTAGGAGCTGTTGGTTCTCAATACTACATTTCATGGACTATCAACAACTAAAAAAAGAAACAATGAAAAACACAATAAAATATACTTTTTTATCTGCGTTATTTTTAGGTTTTGCTGCCTGTGATGTAGATAATACCTTACCAGAAATTAAAGAAGAAGCTGAAGCAGAAAACAACATAGCTTTAAGTGCAGGAAGTGTAGACTTTTCAAGTTATATAGCAGTAGGAGGTTCTTTTACAGCAGGGTATACTGATGGAGCTTTGTTCAAGATTGGACAACAAAATTCTTTTCCAAATATTTTAGCAAGTAAATTTGCTATGGTAGGAGGTGGAGATTTTAATCAACCTTTAATGGAAGATAATATTGGGGGAATGATTCATCCAGTAACAGGAGAGGTTGTTTTAGACCCAAGATATTATTTTGATACTTCAACAGGGTTACCAACAGGGCTTGATAAAACGCCAACAACCATAGCAGGTTATCCAGCAACAAATGCAGCAAGTTTTAGTAACTATGGAATTCCAGGAGTGAAAAGCTTTCCTTTCATTTTTTAGCTCCAGGTTATGGTAATCCTGCCGGATTACAGGTAGAACCGGCTACGGCTAATCCTTATTTTGTTAGAATGAGTCCAACTCAATCTACCTTATTAGCTGAAATAGCATCAAAACAACCAACTTTTTTTACTTTATCTGAAATGGGAGGAAATGACGTGTTAGATTATGCTGTTGCAGGAGGTGCTGCTGGAGAAATCACTCCACAAGCAGTTTTTGAACAAGTATTTGGAGCTATTATTAACACTTTAGCACCAACTTCAGATGCTAAGGGGGTAGTGGCAAATTTACCTTATATTACAACATTACCACATTTTACAACTGTACCTTACGCTCCATTAGATCCTTCAAATGAAGAGTTTTCAGCTCAGATAGATTTACTTAATAATGTTTATGGAGCAATTAATCAGGTATACGCAGCGGCAGGTGAACCAGAAAGATCAATTGTGTTTTCTAAAACAGCGGCTAGTCCTGTAGTTATAGAAGATGAAAACGCTACTGATTTAGAACAGTATATTATTGGTGGTTTACAGGCAAGTCCTAGTTTTGTTCCTTTTGTTCAATCTCTAGGATTACCAGAGGCAGCAGCACCATTAGTAGCTCAATTATTAGGTAAGCAATATGGAAAAGCAAGATCAGCAACAGAAAATGATTTGTTGGTATTGCCTAGTAGTGGAATCATAGGAACAGTTAATACAGCAGCAGCAGCAGATTTGATAGCTCAAAGTGGTGGGTTATTGCCAGCTTCGTTAGCAGGTCAGTTTTCAGCAGAAGGAATAACATTACCACTGTCTGATAAATGGGTGTTAACTCCAGAAGAACAAGCAGAAATTAAAACAGCTACAGATGGATATAATACAACAATAAAAGCAATGGCGGAAGCTAAAGGATTGGCTTTTGTTGACTTAAAAGCTCTTTTAGAAAAAGCTTCTACTACAGGTTTAGAGTTTGGAGACTACAACTTAAATACGAGTTTAGCAACTGGAGGTTTAGTGAGTTTAGATGGAATTCATTTAACAGCTAGAGGATATGCGTTAATGGCTAACCAAATGTTATTAGCGATTGATGAAGCATATGGTTCTAATTTTGAAGTTGCTAAAGATGGTTTAGCAAAAGCAGTAGATTATCCTACAAACTATTCGCCTTTCTTACAATAAACAAACAGAATTTAGAAAACAAAAAAGCTGAGGATTAGTCCTCAGCTTTTTTTTTGTTCTTATCAGAATTGATAATGTATTTTTTATACTTACCATCTTTGTACCTATGGTATATAAATATAGGCATTAATACAAAAGACATGTATAAAACGCCTAAGCCCATTACAACTTGACCTTTGGGATGGTCAGTGTTTAAAAGATAAGCTCCTACAATCATCCATAGTAAAAAAATTACAAATAATATTTTAAGTAATGTCTTCATCTGTTCTTTTGAAATAGTTTTCTAATACAAAAATAAAAATCCTAAACGGTTAGGCTTAGGATTTTTGCTTGTTTTATGGTTTTAAAAGACTATGCTTCCATTTTTTGTAACCAAGAACGTACATTTACCTCTTGATTAATAATGTTGCTTAATTCTTCTATTTTAACACGTTTTTGTTCCATGGTATCTCTGTGACGAATGGTAACGGTATTGTCTTCTAAAGTATCATGATCTACAGTAATACAAAAAGGAGTTCCTGCAGCATCTTGACGACGATATCTTCTACCTACAGCATCTTTATCATCGTAAGAAACATTGAAATCCCATTTTAAATCATCTACAATTTTACGAGCTATTTCTGGCAACCCATCTTTTTTAACTAACGGTAAAATAGCTGCTTTTGTTGGAGCTAAAACAGCAGGTAATTTTAATACTGTTCTAGTGGTACCGTTTTCTAATTCTTCTTCTTGTAAAGAGTTAGCGAAAACAGCTAAGAACATTCTGTCTAAACCGATAGAAGTTTCTACTACGTATGGCACATAGTTTTTGTTCTCTTCTGGATCGAAATATTGTAATTTTTTCCCAGAGAATTCTTCGTGTGCCTTTAAATCGAAATCGGTACGAGAGTGAATTCCTTCTAATTCTTTAAATCCAAATGGGAATTTAAACTCAATGTCAGCAGCAGCATCGGCATAGTGAGCTAATTTTTCATGGTCATGAAAACGATAATTATCACCTCCCATTCCTAATGATAAGTGCCATTTTAAACGGGTTTCTTTCCATTTTTCATACCATTCTTTTTGAGTTCCTGGTTTTACAAAAAATTGCATTTCCATTTGCTCAAATTCACGCATTCTAAAGATAAACTGACGTGCAACGATTTCGTTACGGAAAGCTTTACCTGTTTGTGCAATTCCGAAAGGAATTTTCATACGACCTGTTTTTTGCACGTTTAGGAAGTTTACAAAAATTCCTTGTGCAGTTTCAGGACGTAAATATACTTGCATAGCACTATCGGCTGAAGCACCTAATTGAGTACCAAACATTAAGTTGAATTGCTTTACTTCTGTCCAGTTTTTAGAACCAGTTAACGGATCTGCAATTTCTAATTCTTCAATTAAGGCTTTAACATCCGCTAAATCTTCATTTTCTAAGGATTTCGCTAACCTGCTTAAAATAGTATTAATTTTTTCTTGATACCCTAAAACTCTTCCGTTCGTTGAAATAAACTCTTCCTTATTAAAAGCATCGCCAAAACGTTTTGCAGCCTTAGCTACTTCTTTATCAATTTTGGCTTCAATTTTAGCACAGTAATCTTCTACTAAAACATCAGCTCTATATCGTTTTTTAGAATCTTTATTGTCGATTAATGGATCGTTAAAAGCATCAACGTGCCCAGAAGCTTTCCAAGTAGTTGGGTGCATTAATATTGACGCATCAATACCTACAATATTTTCGTGCATTTGCACCATTGCTTTCCACCAATAATCGCGAATATTTTTCTTTAATTCTACTCCGTTTTGAGCATAATCATACACCGCACTTAATCCGTCATAAATTTCAGATGATTGGAATACATAACCGTATTCTTTAGCGTGCGATAAAACTTTTTTAAATTGATCTTCTTGTTTTGCCATATTGCAAAAATAGAATAAGGATTTGAACTTAGGGTATTGAAAAAGAAAAAAGTGAAGAATTTAGTAAACTCTTCACTTTGGTTGAAATATTGTGGGTAACTATTGTTTTATTTAAGCTTAATTTTGGTGTTTCCAGAATACACCCCGTCAATAAATGCACTTATAACGTATGTGCCTCTTTTAATGTCGTCACGATTAACCAATACTAAAGAAACTAAGCTTAAGCGGTTGTTGTCGTAATTTACTTCAAGCGAATCGGTATATTGAACTTGAGCGCCAGTTTTTAAACTAAACTTTCCTTTAGGGGCAATTACATTTTTGTTTTCATCAGTAATTTGAATGTATACTCTTTTTTCACCAGAAGAAGTGATAGGGTTTTCTAATAAATCAAAATTTATTCGAAATGCATCAGTTCTGTTAGATCTAGAGGTTGTAGTAAGTTTTCCGCTACTACGCTCTTTCATTGCAATTGCCTTAACAGGACTTGTTTTAATAATACCTCCAATAGCTACTTTAGCTTCTAACTCTTTGTTTTTTTCTACTAAATTTTCGTTTACACTGTCTTTTTGTTGTAAAATTTCGTTAGCAATAACATTTTCTTGCGTTAAGGCTTCGTTAACACTGTTTAAAGAATCTATTTGAATGAATAACTTTTTGTTTTCACGCTCTAGAGTAGCAATTCTTCTTCGATATTTTCTGATTAAATTGAAATTATCAGACTTTAAATCTTTAATAGAATCTCTTAAATTCTTCATTTTTGTTAGCTCTATCTCTAATCTATCAGCTAAACGTTTTTTGCCAACAACAACATCGGTGTAATCTTTAATCATTTCGTCAAGATCTTGCTGTAAATCGGCTTTTTCTTCTAAGAAAATGTTGTTGAGTGTTTTGTTTTCGTTTGATTTTTGCTGAGCATAAAAAATTAGGAAAACTGTTAGAAGTAGGAGTACGATAATTAGTACATTCTTCTTTTTTTGATGATTCATGATTTTAGGGGAATTGAATTTATATTATGTCTTTTCTATCTATTAAGGAGGTTTATTTTAAATCTAATGAATTTTTGCCGACGTTAATACCATTTACAAAGGTACTAATGTGATAAACACCTGCAGTTATTTTATTATTAATATTTACGACTGAAACCATAGACAATTGTCTGTTGTTATAATCGGCGATTAAAACATCACTACATGGTATCTTTTTTTTATTATGAGTACAATCATCTTTTATAGGCGCCACAACATTGTTGTTGTTATCAGTAATTTGAATGTGTACTTCTTTAGGACCTGGTGCAGCTACTTTATTTTCTAATAAATCGAACTCTATTTTAAAAGCATTTACCTTTTCTGATCTCGTTGTAGAAGTATATTTTCCGTTTCTCTTTTTTTTAAGCGCTTCTGCTTTAATTGTTGATATTTCAATAACTTCTGCAATGGCAACTTTTTCTTTTAAAACTTGACGTTCTTTACTTAGCTGGTTGTTTATACTAGATAATTTTGTGTTTTGATGTTCTTTAAAGAGTAGTGCCTGTTTAACACTATCGTTTTTTGAAAGTAACTCATCGTTTATACTGCTTAGGTAATTTATTTTTTCAAAAAGTTTATGGTTTTCTTCGATAAGGATTTTTGTTCTTTTTCTGTAGTATCGTATAAATCGATAATCAGCTTCTTTTAAGTTTTTAACAGAATCTCTTAGTTGAACAACCTTTTCTAGCTCGTCTTTTAATTTTAAAGAATATTCATTTTTCTTAAAACTAGCTTGCCTATAGTCTTTAATGATAGTGGTGAGTTCTTGTTCTAACTCATCTTTGTCTAATTCGAAAACAGCTTTTAATTCGGAATAATCTTTAGCATTTTGATAGGAAAGAACACCTATAATAAACACTAATAGAATCAAGAAGGCTGTAAAGCCATTGTTTTTTATTATTGAAGGGATCATCATTTTAGGGGGTATGATGTATAATTGTGTTTTGCGCTAATATACTATTTATTTTTTAACACATTTGTAAATAAATGCAGGCGGAAAGTTTAAAGGCTCAAAACTTAAGTCAATATTATTACCAAAAACATCTTTTAATTTTTTGTAATAAGTTAAGCTGTATTGGTACTGAATGAAAGCTCCGTTAGTAGCAAGAAAATTATAGTTTTTTACTAAAATAGCATGTGAAATTTCTTTAGGAATAATAGTTAAAGGTAAGCTAGAAATAATATAATCTGCTTTAGTGTAGCCTAACTTTTCAAGTTCCGGTTTAATTTTTTCAGCAGATGCTTTTAGAACAATTAACTGTGGATGTTTTATTTTTTGTAACTCTTGGTAAAAAACATCATTAATTTCAAAACAAATCAGTACAGAATTCGGTTCGATTTTATTGAGAATATGATGTGTAATTGCTCCATTACCAGGGCCTAGTTCTACAATTACTTCCGCCGTAGTAAAATCAATTTCATTTAGCATTTTATTAGCCAAATACCTTGAACTAGGAATAATTGTTCCTGATGTTTTATAGTTTTTTACTGCTTCTTTAAAAAAGTTAAATTTAGTGCTCAAAATATCGTTTTCTGTTACTTTTTGTATCTTTCTGTTAAAAAAGGCTTGTAAAGATGCAATTTTTAAAAGATATATTTTATGTATTCTACCCCAATTTATGTATAAATTGTGAAACAACATTACTTCAAAATGAAAAATTTCTGTGTACATTTTGCAAAAATGATCTTCCAATTATAGACGATAATGAGCATATAAATGTTACATTAATGTCAACTTTTTATGGTAGAATTCCTGTAGAAAAAGTACGTTCGTTTTTGTATTATCAAAAAGATGGAATTACTCAAAAACTCATTCATCAATTAAAATATAAAAATCAACCAGAAATAGGAGTTTTTATTGGTGAGTGGTTTGGAAGTAACTTAGTAGATATGAGTGTTTTTGAGGACATAGATTATATTGTTCCTGTTCCATTGCATCCCCAAAAAGAAAGAAAAAGAGGTTATAATCAAGTAACGTTATTTGGAGAAACATTAAGTAAGATGCTCGATGTTGAATATAAACCAAAGGTACTTATTAGGTCTTCAACAACTAAAACGCAAACATTAAAACAGCGATTTGAACGTTTTTCTGATAGTAACACCAAATTCAAATTAGCAAACACCACAATTTTTGAAAACAAACATGTTTTACTAATTGATGATGTGATTACAACAGGGGCAACGATAGAAGCTTGTGCAAACGAATTGTTAAAAACCAAAAACATAACCATTAGTGTTGCTACTATGGCGTACACGCAAAAAGCATAGTAACTTTCCATCTTAATTTACTACTTTTGAAATTGGATTTAAAACCATCAATTTGTGAAAAATAAACATCTTATTTTAATAACACTTTTTGCTTTTATCATCGTTAGTTGTGCACGTAAAGGAAGACCAGAAGGAGGCCCAAAAGATGAAACAGCACCTATTATGGTTACTGCAAATCCACCATACGAAACCATTCATTTTAAAGAAGATAATATTCGTATTTATTTCGATGAGTATATTGTTTTAAAAGATTTACAAAAACAATTAGTGGTTTCACCTCCAATGAAAAACCCACCACTAATTACACCTCAAGGAGCTCCAAGTAAGTATATCAATATAAAAATATTAGATACACTACAACCGAATACAACCTATACATTTAACTTCGGAAATGCGGTTCAAGACAACAATGAAAACAATAAATTAGAGAGTTTCAAGTACGTGTTTTCTACAGGGAATTATATCGATTCGTTAACAATAAAGGGCTCTGTCGCTGATGCTTTTGATAAAAAGGAAGTAAAAGAAGTAAGTGTGTTATTGTATAAGTTAGATAGCGTTTATAACGACTCAATTATATACAAACAAAAACCTAACTACGTAACGAGTACGTTAGATTCTACAAACTTTGAGTTTAGTAATTTACGAGAAGGAAAATATTTAATGTTAGCTTTAAAAGAGCAAGCAAACGACTATATTTTTAGTAGTAGAAATGACAAAATAGGTTTTGTAGCAGATACGATTACATTGCCAGCTGATAGTATTATAAGTAACCCGATTCGTTTTTTTAAAGAAATTCAACCGTATGAATTTAAAAGAGGAAAAGAAGTAACTAAAGGAAAAATTCAGTTTGGGTTTGAAGGGAAGCAAGATGATATAAATATTGAAATACTGTCGGAAGTTCCGCAAAATTTCAAATCATTTACACAGTTAGAAAAAGACAAGGACACATTAAACTATTGGCATACTCCGATTGAAAGAGACTCGTTAAACTTTATTGTAAACAACCTAAATTTTAAAGATACGGTTACCGTATTTTTAAGAAAAAAACAGATTGATTCTTTATCAGTGTCATCAAACGTGGGGGGTGTTTTACATTTAAAAGATACGATGTTTATTCAAACGAATAACCCGATTGTCTCTATTGATAAATCCAAGTTTTCTTTAATAGATAAAGATACTGTTGAGGTAGCTTTTGAGTTAAAAAAGCAATCGATTAACAAATTAGCTGTTTTATTTGAGAAGAAACCTAAGTTTGGCTACATTTTTAAAGGATTACCACAAGGAATTACGGATGTTTACGAAACTACCAACGACACGTTAAATTACAAGTTTACAACTCGTGCAGTAGATGATTACGGAAGCATAGTGTTGGATGTTAAAAAAGAAACACTACATCCAGTAATTATTCAATTATTGGTAAAAGATGAGGTGAAAGAAACAGTGTATCTTTCAGAATCTAAAAAAATAGAGTTTGCCTTGTTAGAGCCTAAAGAATACAGCGTAAGAGCTATTATTGATGAAAATAATAACCGTGTATGGGATACGGGTAATTTCTTAGAGCGTAAACAACCAGAGCAAATTATTTATTACGGAACAGAGTTTAAATTAAGAGCTAACTGGGTACAAAACGAAACGTTTGTAATTAAGTAAATGTCATTTCGAAGGAGTCTACGACTGAGAAATCTCACTCTAGAGATTTAATTCTTCAAAAAGACACGTTTAAAAAAGCTTAGAAGCACATATTAATGTGCCTCTAACCAATTTGCTCCTGTATCAATTTCTACATCTAACGGAACGCCCATTTTAAATGCATTTTCCATTTCTTGTTTAATGATAGGTTTAATGATGTCTAACTCATCTTTATGGGCATCAAAAACCAATTCATCATGGACTTGTAGTAACATTTTCGACTTGAAATTTTCTTGCTCAAATCGCTTATAAATGTTAATCATGGCAAGTTTAATGATATCAGCAGCAGAACCCTGAATAGGTGCGTTTACTGCGTTTCTTTCAGCTGCACCACGAACAATTGCATTACGAGAATTGATGTCTTTCAAGTAACGACGACGCTTTAAAACAGTTTCTACATATCCGTGTTCACGAGCATAATCTACTTGTTCAGCAATGTAACGTCTTAGTTTAGGGTAGGTAGCATAATAGGTGTCAATTAATTCTTTGGCTTCCGAACGAGTTAAATCGGTTTGGTTGCTTAATCCGAAGGCAGAAACCCCATAAATAATTCCGAAGTTTACCGTTTTAGCATTGCTACGTTGCTCACGAGTTACCTCTTCGATAGGAACATTAAATACTTTAGCAGCAGTAGATGCGTGAATATCTTCTCCATGCTGAAAAGCTTTAATCATGGTTTCTTCCTCGCTTAAAGCAGCGATGATTCGTAATTCAATTTGACTGTAATCTGCAGCTAATAACACATAATCTTCATTTCTTGGAATGAAAGCCTTACGTACTTCTTGTCCGCGTTTTGTACGAATAGGAATGTTTTGTAAGTTCGGGTTGTTTGAACTTAAACGTCCAGTAGCAGCTACTGCTTGCGCATACACCGTATGTACTCTTCCTGTTTTCGGATTAATTTCATTAGGAAGCGCATCAACATAAGTGCTTTGAAGTTTTTTATATTGACGATATTCTAAAATATCAGCTACAATTTGATGATCTTTTGCTAAATAAGAAAGTACATCTTCCGCAGTAGAATATTGCCCTGTTTTTGTTTTTTTAGGTTTGTCAACCAACTTTAATTTGTCAAATAGGATAGGACCTAATTGCTTTGGAGAAGCAATGTTAAATTCTTCTCCAGCTTGCTGGTAGATATCTTGTTCTAATTGTAGGATATCTTTGGTAAGCTCAACAGATAAAGACTTTAAAAAGTCAGTATCTAAGTTAATACCTTCAATTTCCATGGCTGATAATACAGAAACTAACGGGGTTTCAACGTCGTTGAACAGTTTGGTTACGTTTCCGCTTTCTAATTCCTTAGAAAAATGCTCTTTTAATTGATACGTTACATCGGCATCTTCTACAGCATATTCAGTTTGTTTTGACAATTCAACTTCGCGCATAGAAAGTTGATTTTTACCTTTTTTACCAATCAATTCAGTTATTGAAACGGGTTGGTAGTTTAAATAGGTTTCAGCAAGTACATCCATGTTATGGCGCATATCTGGATTGATAAGGTAATGCGCAATCATGGTGTCAAATAGTTTACCTTTTACAGGCATGTTATAATTTGACAATACTTTGATATCGTATTTTAAATTATGACCTATTTTTTCAATAGTTTCCGCTTCAAAAAATGGACGAAACTCTTCTAAAATAGTTGTGGTTTCTTCTTGGTCTTCTGGAAAAGCAACATAGTATCCTTTGTTAGCTTCCCAAGAAAAAGCAATTCCAATTAATTCAACTTCTAGTGCTTTTAAACCTGTTGTTTCGGTATCAAAACACACAGAGTTTTGTTGCAATAACTTTTCTAATAAAAGTTTTCTTGAAAGAGGTGTGTTGGCTAATTGGTAAAAATGATTGGTGTTTTCAATGGTTCTAAATCCGTTGATAGTATTTTCTTCGGAAGTATTTCCGCTACCCGGAGCAGCAAACAAATCGAATTGACCCGAAGTACTAGCTTTGGTGGCTTTTAGTTTTTCAACAGAAGAAGCACTTTCTTGAATCTCTTCAGGAGAAGCAAATGTTTTTAGGAAGTTTTCAGTTAAACGACGAAACTCTAAATCGGTGAAAATTTCTTTGGTAGCTTCAATGTTTGGTTGTTCAAAAATTAGTTTATCTAGTTCTAATTCAACAGGAACATCTAACATGATAGTTGCTAGTTGCTTTGAAAGTATACCAAGTTCCGCATTGGCTTCAATCTTTTCTTTCATTTTACCCTTTAATTCATGGGTGTTGGCAAGCAATCCTTCCATAGAACCATAAGCAGCAATGAATTTTTTAGCTGTTTTTTCACCTACACCAGGTAGTCCAGGGATATTATCAACAGAATCCCCCATCATACCTAAAAAGTCAATTACTTGTAATGGATCTTCAACTTCAAACTTAGCTTTTACTTCTTCAATACCCCATTTTTCATAACCATTCCCCATACGTGGCGGACGGTACATAAAAATGTTATCAGACACTAATTGAGCAAAATCCTTATCGGGAGTTACCATATAGGTTTGCAGACCTACTTTTTCGGCTTTTTTGGCAAGAGTTCCAATAATATCATCAGCTTCATATCCCTCTTTTACAATAGCAGGAATATTCATTGCCTCTAATATTTTTTCAATATACGGAACCGCTAAACGAATAGCTTCTGGTGTTTCTTGTCGATTAGCTTTGTAATGTTCAAATGCTTCAACACGATCAGTACTGCCTCCTTTATCGAAACATACAGCTAAATAATCAGGTTTTTCTCGTTTAATTACATCCATTAAAGAGTTTGTAAACCCCATAATAGCAGAAGTATCTAAACCTTTAGAGTTGATTCTCGGATTTTTAATAAAAGCGTAATACCCTCTAAAGATTAGTGCATATGCATCGAGTAAAAAAAGTCGTTTTTGATCTGCCATGTTATATATTGAGTCCGTTGAATTAAATTATTGATACCTATTCGCTTACGGTGAAAAGGCAATATTGTTTATTCGTGAGAATTTTGAAGGTAAAGCTACAAAACTTTAACAAGATGTTAAAAACCTATTTTAAGATTCGCTGTATCTTTGTTTATCCTTAAAAATGAAGTAAATGTCTCGTTGGGTAGTAACTCTTATTATAGTATCAGCAATTATTATTCTGCTTGAAACGTATGCGTTTCAGGCAATAAAAACACTAACTAAAAGTAAAATTGTACAGTACAGTTGGTTGTTGGTAAGTTTGTTGGTGTATGCGAATTTTTTCTATGTAATTCTTACGTCAGATAGAGGTTCTGGACAAACAATTAAGTTTCAATGGGCAGTAGGGATGTTTTTACTTGTTTTGGTACCAAAATTAGTGGTGTTGTTGTTAATGTTTGGTGAAGATGTTGTGAGGTTGGCTCAAAAAGGATTTTCATTTTTCTCTAAAGAGGAAACCAAAGATTTGGCAGGAAGAAGAGCTTTTGTGTCTAAGATAGCCTTAGGGTTGGCTGCACTTCCTTTTGCAAGCATGCTGTATGGTATGGTTAAAGGAAAATACAATTATAAAGTATTAAAATATCAATTAAGTTTTAAAGATTTACCCGAAGCTTTTGATGGCTTTACCATATCTCACATTACCGATATTCACTCGGGAAGTTTTGACAATCATGAGAAAATTCAATACGGAGTAGATTTAATCAATGAGCAACAATCAGATATGATTTTATTTACAGGTGATATGGTAAATAATTTTGCTCATGAAATGGATGATTGGGTGTCTGTTTTTTCTCAATTAAAGGCTCCTAAAGGGATGTTTTCTGTTTTAGGAAACCACGATTATGGTGATTATTCAGACTGGACAAGTCCAAGAGATAAAAAAGCTAATTTTGAAGCAATCAAAGATATTCATCCAAAGATTGGGTTTGATTTATTGTTAAATGAAAACCGTTATATTGAAAAAGACGGACAAAAAATAGCATTGATAGGTGTAGAAAATTGGGGGAAAGGTCGTTTTAGTAAAAAGGGAGATTTAGCAAAAGCCTCTGAAGGAGTAAAGCAAGAAGATTTTAAGATTTTGCTAACCCACGATCCCAGCCATTGGGAACATATGGTAAAGACAGATGAACACAACTATCAATTAACGCTTAGCGGACATACACACGGGTTACAATTTGGAATTGAAATTCCAGGTTGGTTCAAATGGAGTCCCTCTAAATATGTGTATAAGCAATGGGCAGGATTGTACGAAGAATTTGGTAGATATATTAACGTAAACAGAGGGTTTGGATACCACGCTTTTCCTGGAAGAGTAGGGATTTGGCCAGAAATTACTGTAATTGAGTTAAAAAAAGCCTGATTTTCAGTATTTTTTAAGAATAAAATAATATTTACCTAACAAAAAATTAGTAATTTTAGGCTCTTTACTGATTAAACTTATGCAAAAGATGACAAAGTTTGGTGAAATTATAAGTATTAACAAGCCTGTGTTAATTGATTTTTATGCAGATTGGAGTGAGTTAGAGCCTAGTTTAGACACACTTCGTGATGTTGCTGCTGCTTTGGGAGATAAAGCGAAAGTTATCAAAATAGATATTAAAAAGAATGAAATTCTTGCTGAAGCTTTACGTGTAAAAGGAAATCCTACATTTATGATTTACAAAAATGGGGAAATGAAGTGGCGTCAAACAGGTGAGCAAGATGCCAATACCTTAATTGGTTTGGTGCAACAATACGTTTAATCGCAGGACGATAGCCAAAGGTTTAATTTTCCGAGGTTTGTCTCGAAAATAGTGAAGCTTATTCACTTAAATTCCTCTTATACTTACTCTGAGGCACTTGATTTTATCGCCTTAAATTCGTAACCTCTTTCCGAAAATTCTTGAAGCATTTTTGGTAGTGCATAGTATAGCTTTTCACTAGCTTTTATACTGTCGTGAAAAACGACAATACTTCCGTTTTGTGTATTTTTAAGTACATTTTGTAAGCATTTTTCTTTTGAAATAGTTTTGTCAAAATCAGCAGAAAGTACATCCCACATAATAATTTTGTAATCTTTCGCAATCAATTTTTTTGCTTGAGTTCTTTTTATTTTTCCATAAGGAGGACGAAACAGTTTTGCTGTTTGATGAGCTAACAAGCTTTCACACTTATTTATATTCTCAAAATAAGTGGTATTACTATTTTTCCAGCCGTTTAAATGATTAAAAGTGTGGTTTCCTACCGAATGTCCTTCTGCAATAATTCTATCGAAAATAGCAGGGTGTTTACGTATGTTATCACCGATGCAAAAAAAAGTAGCTTTTGCATTGAATTGTTGCAATTGGTCAAGTACAAATTCCGTTACTTCTGGAATAGGACCGTCATCAAAAGTTAGAAAGATTTCTTTTCTATCAGAAAAAA
>NZ_JAPEHZ010000044.1 GCF_028823685.1 Tenacibaculum sp. L6
TAGTTTTTTAGATTTATTCGGATAAAAAGCCAAGGCTGTAACCGCATGTTTACCTACACCAAAATCAGCGGTGTTAATGATTACACTAGGTTCGTTTTTATTAACACGTTTATTGTTTACATATAACTGAACAGAATCTATTTGATTGCCTTCTAATTGTTCAAATTTTATCGCTGCTTTTTCACCTAAAGTAGTTTTCTTTGTTGTATCAAGTTTGAATTTGTAATTAGTTTCACTACAAGAAGTTATCAATAAAGTAGTTAGTCCTAAAGTTAAAAATGTATAAAAACGCATATATTAAAAGTTGTTTTCTGTGATTTAAAATCTTGTTGTACAAATTAAAGCAAATTATTTGTTTGCAAATTAAAAAAAAGGGTTAAATTTGCACCCTCAAAGAGCCATTGCAGGTTTTTGAATTATGAAATGATTATAAAGATTTACCAACTTTATATTTTTCAACAAAAATAAAAGATTTAAATTTACAAGAGATGAAAAAAGGTATACATCCAGAAAATTATAGAATGGTAGCGTTTAAAGATATGTCTAACGGAGATGTTTTCTTAACGCGTTCAACTGCTAATACAAAAGAAACTTTAGAAGTAGATGGTGTTGAATATCCATTAATCAAATTAGAAATTTCAAGAACTTCACATCCTTTCTACACTGGTAAGTCTAAGTTAGTAGATACAGCAGGACGTATTGATAAGTTCAAAAATAAGTACGCAAAATTTAAAAAGTAATTTTACGTATTTAATATATACGAGAAGCTCTGGCTATGTGTCAGGGCTTTTTTTATAGTTTAAAATCGTATTTTTGTCTCTAAAAAAAATAAAGAAATGAGAGATACTATCTTATCTGTAGTTTTAGCCATTAATATTCTGTGCGGAGTATTAGTATACTTTATGCCAGATATGGGAAATGTAATATTGTTAACAATAGCAACAGCTGTTACTTCATTAGCAATATATGATGCTTTTATTCAGAAGAAACACTCGCTTATGAGAGCGTTTCCTGTCATTGCTCGTTTGCGATGGGTCTTTGAAGAAGAACGTGAAAAAATTCAACAATACTTTATTGAAGATGATTTAAACGGAAAACCAATTAACCGTGAAAAGAGAAGTATTGTTTATCAACGTTCAAAGGAAGAGATAGAAACCGTGCCTTTTGGTACGCAACATAACGTATACGCAAAAGGGTATGAGTTTGTAAAACATTCATTATTTCCTAAAGATCACCACAATGTTGGTGGAGATCGAGTTTTAATAGGTTCTGATAAGTGTACACAAAAATACGATGCTTCTATAGTTAATATTTCTGCGATGTCTTTTGGTTCGTTAAGTAAAAATGCTATTATGGCATTGAACCAAGGAGCGAAAATGGGGAATTTTGCACACAATACAGGTGAAGGAGGAATCTCTCCGTATCACTTACAAGGAGGAGATCTTATTTTCCAAGTAGGAACAGGATATTTCGGAGCAGGAAAAAGTGTAGACGGAAGACGTGTTTTTGATCCTGGAGTTTTTAAGCAGAATGCAGAAAGACCAGAAGTAAAAATGGTTGAAATAAAGCTTTCTCAAGGAGCGAAACCTGGTCATGGAGGAATTTTACCTGCAAAGAAAAACACGAAAGAAATTGCAGCAATTCGTGCAATAGAACCTTTTACACGAGTAGATTCGCCTCCAGGTCATGATGCGTTTTCTAGTTTTGAAGAAATGATTGAATTTATTCAACAAGTTAGAGAGCTATCGGGAGGAAAACCGGTAGGAATTAAGTTTTGTGTAGGAGATAATGAAGAGATAGAAGCTATGATTAAAGCATTCGCTGATGCTAATAATTACCCTGACTTTATAGCTGTTGATGGAGGAGAAGGAGGTACTGGTTCTGCACCATTAGAGTTTTCAAACTACATAGGAACTCCGTTGTTAGAAGGACTTTCTTTTGTGAACAAAACATTAAAAAAATACGGATTAAAAGGGCAAATAAAAATTATAGCAAGTGGAAAAGCTATTGATGCTTTTGATATTATTAAATACTTGGCTTTAGGTGCTGATGCTATTGGAATGGCGCGTAGTTTTATGTTAAGTTTAGGATGTATTCAAGCTCGTGAATGTAACATGGATACATGTCCGGTAGGAGTAGCAACTCAAGAGAAAGATTTGGTAAAAGCTTTGGTTGTTGAGTATAAGAATGTACGTGTAAGAAATTACCATAATAAAACCATTAAAGCCGTTAAAGAAATGACAGCGGCAATGGGTAAAGAGTCTATCACAGAAATTGAATCAAAACACATTTTTAGGAGAGATAGAGGAGGAGAAATTACGTCGTTAGATAAGATTTATTTCCCAGAAGAAGAAGATGTGTTAATGTATTAAAAACAGTTTGTTGGAGTTTAATTCTCAAACATATCAGTTAGAACGTTACCCAAAAACGTTCGATAAAAGTTTGCGAGCTTGGAGTAATGCTGAACTGTTGGTGTTAGATTATATTGCTGATAGAAGCCCCGAAACGGTACATGTTTTTAATGATCGTTTCGGAGTGTGGAATTGTGCTTTGCACGATAAAAAAGTCACTACAGTTTGGACGTATGCTAGCCAACAGAAAGCAATTCGTAAAAATTTAGAATTGAATAAGTTGGCTGTTGAAGTTGACTATAAAACTCTGTTAGACAATTTACAGAGTGTTGAGTTGGCACTGATTAAAATTCCGAAGTCGATAGAATTGTTTGAGTTGTTCTTAGAGCAAATCCATAAAGCTTCACATGAGAATACTGAAGTAGTTTGTGGGTTTATGACCAAATACTTTTCAACTTCTTTTGTAAAAGTTGCTGAGCAGTATTTTGAAGAGGTAACTCAGTCACAAGCGTGGAAAAAAGCACGATTATTAGTGTTGAAATCGCCTAAAAAACCACTTCCGAAGAAAGAATTTATCAATACAATTTTATGGAAAGATAAAACTCTTCAACAATATTACGGAGTGTTTTCTTCAGGAAGTATCGACATTGGTACCCAATTTTTTTTAGAGAATTTAGAATTAAAATCTGACGAGTTAAAAGTGTTGGATGTTGCTTCAGGGAATGGTATCATCGCTTATGAAGTAACGAATCAAAATTCTGATGTAGAAGTAACTTTAGTAGACGATTTTAACTTGGCTATTGAATCATCTAAAATAAACTTAAAAGGAAAAAAAGCACAGTTTGTGTGTGATGATACTTTAGAAAAATTAGATAAAAACTCGTTCGATTTAGTGGTGTCAAATCCACCTTTTCATTTTGAACATGAAAATAACATAGAAGTAGCACTCAATCTTTTTAGAGGTGTAGAAAATTGTTTAAAAGTAAACGGAAGGTTTTTATTAGTTGCTAATTCGCATCTAAATTATAGTACACATCTCAATCAATTGTTTGCTTCGGTAAGTATATTGAAACAGAATAAAAAGTTTCAAATTATAGAATGTATAAAAAAACGCTAAGAAAATTCTTAGCGTTTTTTGGTTGATAGAATAATAATTTGACTATTACCAGTAATACGATAAACCGAACATTAAATCAGTTGAGTTTATATTAAAGTTGAAAGAACTCGAAGTTCTTTTTGGTGGATTTCCGTATTTTTGAGTGCTATTGGTATAACCTAAAGCTCCTATGTTAGCTTCTAAAGCTAATTTTTTGTTTAAGAAATAAGTTATTCCTGGTCTAACACCGATAAAATACTCATTTGTGTGACCGCTATAAGAATTGAAAACGTCATTGTTTTCATATTCTGAATAGCTATATCTAAACTCTCCTTGTACAGAAATCGTTAATTTTTCTCCAACAGGAAAATGCTTTTTAATGTAAGGGAAAATTCTAAAATTATTAGAAGTATTAGCAGGATTGTTTATTGTGTTTTCTATTTCGTTTTTCGAATACCCATATCCTAACCCTAAACCTAAAATTAAGTTGTCATTAATAGTGTAACCTACTTTAGGAGAGAAATTAAAATTAAAATATTTTGAGGCTTCAGGTAAATCTTCAAATTCAGAGCTGTTGTGTCCGAAAGAAATATTTCCGCCAACATACCACGTACCTTTTTCAATAGTTGATTTTTTGTTTCCTTCTATTTCTTGCGCATTGGAAAATGACAATGCAAGTAGCATTGTACACAGTAATAATTTTTTCATAATTAAATTTTCTTTTAAAGTAGCCGAAAGTACTGTTTATAGTTTAACCGAATGTTAGCTTAATGAAAAATCATAGGAAAACTCTTCTTCAATAATTTGTTCGGTGCAATTTTTTAAATCGCTTACAAATTCATCAATCTGTGCTTTTGTTACATTGGGCATACAAATTACATGAGAAATAGCTCCTTCGGTAGCTAATTGCCATTTGTCTTTTATACTTTTCGGAGTTTTTGGTAATACCACAGTAATCGCATTTGGGTTTCTCCAAGCATTTATTCCAATTTTTTGTAATTCAGCTTCGCAATATTCAGCAATAGCTAAACTATGCTCATAACGTTGTTGTAAGCCCTCAACTCCTAATTGCTTTAAGGTATACCATAAGAATAAAGGAGAATGGCCATTACGAGAACCTGTAATGGTAGTATCAAACGAACCGATATAAGAAATTCCCTTGGCAATTCTATCTCTGTTAGATCGTTTAGCCATCAGCACTCCAGTAGGAATAGGAGAGCCTATAAATTTATGTCCACTGATAGAAATACTATCTGCACCGTCCATAAAGTCAAAAGGTAAACGAGGCTGCATAAACGGACCAAATGATCCAGCCAAAGCAGCATCACAGTGAATATAATGGTCTTGAATAGCGAGGTTGCTTAAAATTCCTTTAATTTTAGCTATATCGTCTTTTGCTTCTTTCATAGTTGTACCAAAAGTAGCCAATACGATTACTGGCTTATGACGATTCATACGAACAGTATTTTCAAAATCTTCATAATCCATTTCACCATTTTCTTGCGATTTAATTACAATACTTGGAATGTTTAATAAATGGATATTCTTTCGAACACTGTAATGCGTAGACTCAGAATAGTATACCATGGCTTTCGGAAATAACTCGCGAGCGATATACAATCCGTATAAATTACTTTCAGATCCACCATTGGTTACATACCCCCAAAAATCTTTCGGATTTGCTCTGAATAACTTAGCGAAAAAAGCGATAACCTCACGTTCCATTTCATGAGTTTGTACGCGGTAAGTCCCTTGCTCAAAAGGATCACCAAGGTTGTTAATTGGATATTGAAAGAATTTATTTAGTTCAGAATAGTCAAAATCTTTTGATACAGGATAGCCTAAAAAAGTATCACGAGCACTACTTAGTTCTTGTTCTAGTTTATGTAGTTTCTCTTGATTTTCTACTGATAATTTTTGCTCGTTTGCCATAAGTGTAATTTTAAGCGCGCAAAAGTATGTTAAACAATAGTATTTATCATTTAAAATATTAAAAGTTAGATTATTTTTCCAATAAAAATATTTTAACCGTTAAATAATCTGTTTTGAGTTCCTGAGACTAGTTTTTAATGAAGGATTTTAATCTGAGTTAATAGTTAAGTATAAAAAAAGCTCATCAATTTGATGAGCTTTTATAACTTGTAATTTAAATTTGGATAGACCTTAGTTTGCTGCTTTATCAACAACAAGTCGATTTTCACGGTTGGCAACTTCCCAAGCAGTATGAAAAACTAAACGAGTTCTTTTTTCTAACATTTCGTAGTTAATCTTGTCAGGAGTGTCGGTTGGTCTGTGATAGTCGTCATGTGTTCCGTTAAAGTAAAAAATTACTGGAATATTATGCTTTGCAAAGTTATAATGGTCTGAACGATAGTAAAAACGGTTAGGGTCATTATCATCGTTATATTTATAGTCTAAGTTAATATTAGTGTACTTTTTATTCATTGCTTCAGAAACGTTATGCAATTCAGTACTTAGCTTGTCTGCTCCAATTAAATATATATAGTTCGGATTTCCTTTATGGTGATCGTCAACTCTACCAATCATGTCCATATTTAGGTTGGTAACTGTATTCGCTAATGGGAAAATTGGGTTTTCAGAATAGTATTTAGATCCTAATAATCCTTTTTCTTCTCCAGTAACGTGTAAAAATAAGATAGAACGCTTTGGACCTTTACCAGCATCAGCAGCTTGTTTAAAAGCTTCAGCAATTTCTAAAATAGCTACTGTTCCAGAACCGTCGTCATCAGCACCGTTGTAGATTTCACCATTTTTAACTCCTTCATGGTCTAAATGAGCTGAAATAACAATTATTTCTTCTGGCTTTTCAGATCCTTTGATGTATGCAAGAACGTTTTCAGAATCTTTTAAAATGATTCCTCTACGGTTATTGCTTAAATATTCAGAAGGTACTTCTTGATAATAATCATCGCCACCTAGCGGAGAAGCAATTCCTTGACTTACGTAGAAATCTTTTAAATACTTTACTGCTTTTTTCTGCCCAGGTTCACCGGTATTTCTTCCTTCAAATTCATCCGAAGCATAAATAAATAAGTGTTTACCTAAGTCTTTAGCAGTAATGGTTTTGGCGTATTTAGCAGCAAAATCAGTGGTAGTATCATTGTCAGTACTAGCTGTGTCTTTGCTAGAACCACATGCTACCAATGCTATTGCACCTGCCATGTAAAGTAATTTTTTCATCGATAATTAAGGTTTGTTTAGTTCGATTAGTTTTCAAATGTAACAAAACGTTACTAGGAGTCAAATTTAATTTTTCTTAATAACGAATTGTTCTAACGTTTTGTTAAAACTTATAAGTTCTTTCGGAAAAAGTTCTTCAAAAGCATTTTGCTCAATCAATTCTTGAGAAGTTCCAGTATATAATTGATTTTCTGAAAGTAAAATGAACTCATCTGCTAATTGAATAGCAAGGTTTACTTCGTGTGTAGAAATAATGATAGTTTTACCAGTCTTTTTCACTAGTTTTTTTAGTAATGAAAATACTTTAAAAGTATGGTGTATGTCTAGGTGAGCAGTAGGTTCGTCTAAGATAATAATTTCGGTATCTTGAGCTAAAGCTCGAGCAATTAATACACGTTGTAGTTGACCGTCACTTAACTCGTAAAATCGTTTGTCTTTTATATGGGTGATTTCAGTTTGCTCAATCGCCCAAAGTATTTTTTTTAGGTGCTCTTGAGTAAGTTTGTCAATCCAGTTAGTATAAGGTTGTCGTCCCAATGCAACCAATTCAAAAACGGTGAGCTGACTTAAAGGTAAACGCTCGGTAAGTACTAAGCTTAAACAAGTTGAAAGTTCTTGGTTCGAATAAGAAGAAAGTTCTTTTTGGTTAATTTTTACGATACCTTTCAGTGGTTTTTGAACTTTAGAAAGTGTACGTAGTAAAGTAGATTTTCCAATTCCATTTTTACCCAATAATGCAACAAATTTTCCTTTTTCAATTGCAATATTTATGTCTGAAGCAATAACTGTTTGTTGCTTTTTTGACTGATAGCCAATGGTTAATTGTTCAGTTTGTAGTACGGTATGTTTTTCAGAATTTATCAAAACGACTTATATGTATATTTTCTTTTTTCGAACGAGTAACCAAATTACAATAGGAGCCCCAAACAATGAGGTTATAGCATTAATAGGTAAAGTGTACTCACTCGTTGGTAACTGTGCTATACAGTCGCAAATTAGTAAAACAATTGCTCCAATCAAAGCAGCGGAAGGGAGTAATATTTTGTGGTTAGAGGTTGAAAATAACATTTTAGCTATATGTGGAACTGCTAACCCAACAAAGGCTATAGGACCAGAAAAAGCGGTGATAACCCCAGTAAGAATACTTGTAATTAGTAAAATGATGTTTCTGCTTCTTTTAATGTTTATTCCCAGACTTTGCGCGTAGTTTTCACCTAAAAGAAAACTGTTTAAAGGTTTTATAACCGAAAAAGTCCCAAGTATACCAACAAGATAAATAAGGCCAAAAATAGAAAGTTCTTCCCAAGTTAAATTTCCTAAGCTTCCAAAGCTCCAAAATAAGTATTGTTGTATTTGTTCTGCTTGACTAAAAAAGGCAAGTACACTAATTACTGCCGATGTTAAAGAGCCAAACATTAACCCAATAATAAGTATAGACATGGTGTTTCGAACTCTATTGGCAGCAATAATCACCGCAGACAGTACAAAAAATGACCCAATACTAGCAGCAATTGCCAAAGCCCAATTAGAAAACATAGATGTTAAAAAGAAACCTCCAAAAACGCTAGTTCCTAAAATAAGTAATGCAACACCTAAACTAGCACCAGAAGAAATACCCAAAACAAAAGGGCCTGCTAGCGGGTTTCTAAATAAAGTTTGCATTAATAAACCACTTATAGATAAGCCAGATCCTACTAAAATTGCAGTAATAGCTTTTGGTAGGCGATAGCTTACAATAATGGTTTCCCAACTACTTTTTGATGCAACACCTCCTGATAATAAGTTGAAAATTTCTTTTATGGGGATAGAAACAGAACCTAAACTAATATTGGTAATAAATAAAATAACCAGCAGTACAAACAGGAGTGCAAAATGTGTTGTGTATGTTTTTGATACGTTCAACTAGTTCATTGATTTTAGAAATGAAACTAATTGCTGAATAGCTAATCCTCTATGGCTAATTTTGTTTTTTTCTTCTGCTGTCATTTCAGCAAAAGAGTTGTTATAACCTTCAGGTTGAAAAATAGGGTCGTAGCCAAAACCTTGCTCACCTTGTTTTTCAGATAGAATTTGTCCCTTACACACGCCGTCAAATAAAAATTGTTCTCCGTTTAAGTTTAAACAAACCGAAGTTCTAAACTGAGCGTCTCTATTAGTTTTGTTGTGTAATTCGTTTAAGAGTTTTTGCATGTTGTTCTCTGCATTGGTAGGTTCACCTGCATATCGTGCAGAATACACTCCAGGAGCCCCGTTTAAAGCAGGAACTTCTAAACCTGTGTCATCAGCAAAACAGTTGTAACCGTATTTTTCGCTAATGTGATTGGCTTTAATTTGAGCATTTCCTTCTAAGGTTGTTGCTGTTTCTTCAATATCATCAAAACAATTAATATCTTTTAAAGAAAGTAACTCGATAGTAGTAGGAAGCATTTTTTGTACTTCAGCAAGTTTATTTAGGTTGTTAGTAGCAAAAACTAATTTCATGTATTGGTAATTAACTAAAGCAAATGTATTCAATTTTTATCATCTTTACTGTTGTTTTTCTTATTTGTAGAAGGAATACAGTTGCATAAAGCGTTCACATAGAAAAATAAAAAAGAGGCTTTAAAGCCTCTTTTTTTTTATCCTTTAATTTTTGATAATTCAAGTTTTTTAGCGTCTATTTCGTTTTCTATTTTAAGTAAACGAGTTTCGATTTGGCTGATGATAGCTTCTTTTCGTTCGATACTTTCTTTAGAAGTAGAAGCGTCTTTTTTAGCTTCTTCTAGTTTAGATTTCATTTTTGCTAAACCTTCTTTTCCACTAATCAAAATTTCTTCATTAATGCTAATATCATCTTCAAGATCACTTATTAATGTGTTTTTCTCTTTGCTAATGTTTTGCTCCTTAGCCTTAATTTGATTGCTTAATTGCTTCAGTTTTTCTTCTTCTAAACGTAAAGCTTCTTGTTCTTTTAAGTAAGCAAGCTCTCTAGCTTTTCTTTCTTCGTCTAATTTTTTACGAGCATCTTCTAATTTTTGCTTTTGTAAAAGAATTTCTTTTTGTTCACTACTAATGTTGTCTTCGTATACAATACTTGTGTTTTGAGCAGGAGTTTCAGTCTTTTCTGTTGTAGGTTGCTCTTTTTTTAGTTTTCTAGCTAGTTTTTTTTCAAGAGAAGCTAAATCTTGTTTGTGTAAATCAATTTGAGAATTTAATTTGGTAAGTCTTCGTTGCATATTTGCAACAATTTTTTCTTTTCTCTCTACTTCTTCTTTTGTGGCTTTTTTACTTTTCTTAAAGTTTTCTAAGTTTGCTTTTACACGTTTTAAAGCGCTAACGCCACTCATTAAAATTTCTTCATTAGCACTAATTTGATTTTTCTTGTGTTTAACCTGAGTCTTTAACGTTTTAACGTCACTTTGCGCATAAATTTGTTGTGAGCAAATAAAGGTTATAAAGAAGATAGATGCTAATATTCTTAATGTTTTCATATTTAATAAGTTTAATTTTTTGGGGCGCAAAAGTACAGCTTATTACTAAAAGAACATTGCTTTATATGGCTTTTTTGAAAAAGGAAATAATTTACTCGTGATGATACGGTTCGTTACGAAGAATAGTAAATCCGCGATAAATTTGCTCCACAATAAATAAGCGAATCATTTGATGAGAAAAGGTCATTTTTGATAACGATAATTTTCCCTGTGCTTTAGTATACACAGCCTCAGAAAAACCATAAGGGCCGCCAATAACTAATACTAATTGTTTAATGCCAGAATTCATTTTCTTCTGAAGATATTGCGAAAACTCCATAGAAGTATGTTGTTTTCCTTTGTCGTCTAATAAAACTAGTTGGTCGGTAGCTTGTAGTTTAGATAGAATTAATTCTCCTTCTTTTTCTTTTTGCTGAGGCTCGCTTAAGTTTTTAACATTTTTAATATCAGGAATAATTTCCAACTCAAACTTTACATAATGTTTTAATCGGTTTTGATATTCGTCAATTAATTGCTGTAACTGCTTATTGTCAGTTTTACCTATGGCGAGTAGTTTTATTTTCATAATGTCACTTCGAGTGATTTTCGATTTTAAGAGAAAATTATATCGAGAAGTTTTGATATCGCAATGTTCTCGATACAAATTTATTCGTTTTTAACTCATAAATTCACTTGAACCGACAGAAAGTTTAAAATCATTAGTATTTTTACGTCAATAATTCAATACTATGATTTCACAAGAACAATTTAATAAAGAGTTAGATTTAATTATAGCAAATGCTATTAGAGAAGATATAGGCGATGGTGATCATACATCATTATCATGCATACCTGCCGATGCAACAGGAAAAGCAAAATTATTAGTAAAAGACGAAGGTATAATAGCCGGAGTAGAATTTGCTAAAATGGTGTTTGCTTATGTGGATCCTGAGTTAGAAGTTGAAACATTAATAAATGATGGTGAAAAAGTGAAGTATGGAGATATCGTTTTTTATGTATCAGGAAAATCACAGTCTATTTTAATGGCAGAACGTTTGGTGTTAAATGCAATGCAACGTATGAGTGCTATTGCAACCAAAACTAAGTTTTTTGCTGATTTGTTAGAAGGAACCAAAACCAAAGTGTTAGACACTCGTAAAACCACACCAGGAATCCGTGCTTTAGAAAAATGGGCGGTAAAAATAGGTGGTGGTGAAAACCATCGATTTGCTTTATACGATATGGTAATGATTAAAGACAATCATATTGATTTTGCTGGAGGCATTACTCAAGCAATTACGAAAACTAAGAAGTATTTAGCTGAAAAAGGGCTGGATATTAAAATAATTGTAGAAGCACGTAGCCTAGAAGAAATTGAAGAGATTTTACAAAACGAAGGTGTATACAGAATTTTGATAGATAACTTTAATTATGAGGATACCCGTAAAGCAGTTGAGTTGATTGGAGAGCAATGTTTGACAGAATCTTCAGGAGGAATTAACGAAAAAACCATTCGTAAGTATGCAGAGTGCGGAGTGGATTTTATCTCATCAGGAGCCTTAACACATTCGGTTTACAATATGGATTTAAGCTTAAAAGCAGTCGAATAATATAACTTAATTTATCATGAAAAAACAACTATTATTTATAGCAACACTGGTTGTAGCTATGTCATGTAAAACAGAAGGAACAAAAAAAGAAACCACTTCAAACATGGTAGAAAATCCATTATTAGTTAAAAGTTCTTTAGATTTTGGAGCACCAGATTTTACTAAAATAAAGAACGAACACTTTATGCCTGCAATTTTAAAAGGTATGGAAGTTCAAAATGAAGAAATAGCTAAAATTATAGCAAATACAGAAGCGCCAACATTTGAAAATACAATTGTAGCGTTAGAGGAAAGTAGCAAAACGTTAGACAATGCTACGGCTGTTTTTTATGCTTTAGCAGGAGCACATACAAACGATACAATTAAAGACAATCAAAAAGAATTAGCGCCTAAGTTTTCTAAACACAACGATGAAATTTTATTAAACACTAAGTTGTTTGAAAAAATTAAAGCGGTTCACGAAAATGTAGAAAATCTTGATTTAGATGCTGAGTCTAAACACTTGGTAAAAGAGTATTACAAAAACTTTGTAAAAGCAGGTGCTAACTTATCTGAAGAAAAGAAAAACGAGTTAAAAGAAATCAATGCTGAGTTAGCAAGTTTATCTAAC
The DNA here is from genome assembly GCF_028823685.1 of Tenacibaculum sp. L6. Classification (GTDB taxonomy): domain Bacteria; phylum Bacteroidota; class Bacteroidia; order Flavobacteriales; family Flavobacteriaceae; genus Polaribacter. Next base: position 12,318 of record NZ_JAPEHZ010000044.1, read on the forward strand.
GACTTCGGAAAAAAGTTATTAGACGCTAGTAAAAAAGGAGGTTTAACAGTTACGGATAAAGAGCAGTTAAAAGGACTTTCAGAAGAAACAATTAAAGGTTTAGAAAAAGACGGCAAGTACGAAATCCAATTGATTAATACTACACAACAACCGTTATTACAAACTTTAGAAAATAGAGAAGTTCGTAAAGGATTGTTTGAAAAATCAATTCACAGAACAGATACAGGCGATTATGATACAAGCGACTTGGTAAAGAAAATGGCTTTGTTACGTGCTAAAAAGGCGCAAATTTTAGGTTTTGACAACTATGCAAGCTGGAGTTTACAAGGAACAATGGCATCTACACCAGATAAAGTGTTTGAAATGTTCAACGGATTAATTCCTGGTTCGCTAGCAAAAGTAGCTGCTGAAACGAAAGAAATTCAAGCAGAAATCAATAAAGAAGGAAACAACTTTACTTTAGCTCCATACGATTGGAATCATTTTGCTGAAAAAGTACGTAAGTCTAAATACAACTTAAACGAAGATGAGGTAAAACCGTACTTTGAGTTAACTAATGTATTAGAAAAAGGAGTGTTTTACGCTGCTACAAAATTATACGGAATCACCTTTAAAAAGCGTACCGATATTCCTACTTATCACCCAGATGTAGTAGTGTATGAAATCTTTGAAGAAGACGGAAGCAAGTTAGGATTATTCTATGGAGATTTCTTTGCAAGAGACAGTAAGCGCGGTGGCGCGTGGATGGGAGCTTTTGTAAAACAATCGAAATTAAGAGGTCAAAAACCAGTAATTTACAACGTTTGTAATTACCCAAAACCAGCAGAAGGAGAACCAGCATTAATCAGTTTTGATAATGTAGAAACTACCTTCCATGAGTTCGGACATGCGTTACACGGTTTATTCGGAAATCAAAAATATGCATCAATTTCAGGAACAAGTACGGCAAGAGATTTTGTTGAGTTTCCATCGCAATTCAATGAAAACTGGTCAACACATCCAGAGGTGTTAAATAACTATGCTTTACATTATAAAACAGGAGAAGTGATTCCAGATGCGTTATTACAAAAAATTAAGAATGCAGGAACGTTCAATCAAGGGTATTCAATTATTGAAAACTTAGCATCTTCTAATTTAGATATGCAATGGCACACCATATCAGCAGATACGAACATTGAAGATGTAGCTAAATTTGAAGAAGAAGCATTAGCTAAAATGAAGTTGAAGATTGATGAGGTGCCACCAAGATATCGATCAACATATTTCGCGCATATTTTTAGCGGAGGATACGGTGCAGGGTACTACTCGTATTTATGGACAGAAATGTTAAGTCACGATGCGTACGATTGGTTTAAAAACAACGGATTGTTAACTAGAGAAAACGGTCAGAAGTTTAGAGAGCAAATCTTATCGAAAGGAAACACGATGGACTATGCAGAAATGTATAAAGTTTTTGCAGGAAGAGATCCACAAGCTGAACCAATGCTAAAAGCGAGAGGATTACAATAAATGAATGATTTCTTTGACAACGAAACGTTCACAAAAGTTGATTTTACACTAACAAAAATCAACAAAGGAGAATATGACAGCTGTACGTTCGAGAATTGCAATTTCGAGAACGTACATGCTTCAAATATCGAATTTTTAGAGTGTGAGTTTATCAACTGTAATTTTAGCAATACAGTGGTAGACCACACTTCTTTTAAAGATTGCACTTTTGAAAATTGTAAAATGGTTGGGGTAAAGTTTAATGAATGCAACAACTTTTTGCTAGAAATGAGTTTTCATAACTGCCAACTAAACTTATCTTCTTTTTACCAATTAAAAATTCCTACTACAAAATTTATAAGTTGTAATTTGCAAGAAGTAGATTTTGTTGAAGCTGACCTAAGTAGAGGTCTCTTTAAAGATTGTGATTTAAAAGGAGCAATTTTTGATCAGACGAATTTAGAAAAAGCAGACTTTACAACTGCCACTAATTTTGCTATCGATCCTGAAAGCAATAGGGTTAAAAAAGCGAAATTTTCTAATGAAAACATTGTAGGATTATTGTATAAGTATGATATTGTGGTGGAGTAAAGTTTGAAAGTGAAAAAGAAAAATTAAAAGCTAATAGCATAGAGCCAAAAGCCAACAGCTAACGAAAATGACAAAACCAATAGAAGATAACCTTGAAAAGATTCCAGTAATAAACAGGTTGGTAGCCTTCGGAAAAAAGATTAAAATTCCAGGACTAGAAGGAATGTCTTTGTATGATGTACTCGAAATGTATGTTATTGGTATTGTAAAAGGAGCGCTAACTACTAGAGCAGGAGGAATTGCTTTTAGTTTCTTTATGGCAATTTTTCCGTTTTTACTATTCATTTTAACACTCATTCCATACATCCCGATTGAAGGTTTTCAAGAAGGGCTACTTTCATTAATGCAAGAAGCATTGCCACCAAAAACCTTTGAAGCGGTAGATTTTGTGATAAAAGATATTATTAACAATCAATATGGCGGATTGTTATCGTTTGGTTTTTTTGCATCTATTTTTTTAATGACGAATGGTGTAAATGCCATTTTTGGCGGATTTGAATATTCGTACCATGTCAAAGAAATGAGAAGTGTTTTTAAAGCCTATTTTATTTCTTTAGGCGTATCGTTACTCATGTCTTTTTTCTTAATTGTAACGGTAACTTTGATTATCTTTTATCAAATAGCGTTGACAAGAATCCATAAGTTTGGGTGGTTAAATACAGGAGATTTAGATTTGTTTTACTACGGAAGAGGTTTCTTGTTTCTTGTAATGATTTTTACCATTGTATCGCTACTCTTTAGATACGGAACCAAACAGGGTAAAGATGTAAAATTCTTTTCTCCAGGAGCTATTTTAACGACTGTTGTTTCGATGTTTACCTTTTACTTATTCGGAATTTATGTGGTGAAATTTGCTCAGTATAACCAATTATATGGTTCAATAGGAACCTTATTAATTTTGATGCTTTTTGTATGGTTAAACGCAATTATCCTACTCTTAGGTTTTGAGTTAAATGCTACGATTTACCGTTTAAAGCGTAAAAATAAAGCGAGAGCTAAATAATATTTTTCTTCATATTTTTTCGGATATTTGCAGGCTAAAATGCAAATCAAATTAGGAATTAACAATTACAAATTGTCAATTAATTCATAATTATAAATATACTTTAGTACTTAGTGTAACTAACGACTAAGAGCTAACGACTAAAAACTAATAAAATGAAACCAGGAATCCCAAAAGGAACAAGAGATTTTTCATCAACAGAAGTAGCAAAAAGAAATTACATTTTTAATACGATTAAACATTCGTTTGAAAATTTCGGATTTCAACCTATTGAAACGCCAAGTTTTGAAAATTCTGAAACTTTAATGGGGAAATATGGTGAAGAAGGAGATCGTTTAATTTTTAAAATTTTAAATTCTGGTGATTATTTAAAGAAAGTAGATGAAAACTTATTGGCAGATAAAAACAGTCAAAAAGTTACTTCAAAAATTTCTGAAAAAGCATTACGTTACGATTTAACAGTACCGTTTGCACGTTACGTAGTTCAACACCAAAACGAAATTACATTCCCGTTTAAACGTTACCAAATTCAACCAGTTTGGAGGGCAGATAGACCACAAAAAGGACGTTTCCGTGAGTTTTATCAATGTGATGCCGATGTGGTAGGAAGTACTTCATTATGGCAAGAAGTTGAATTTGTTCAATTATATGATACTGTTTTTAGTAAGTTAGGATTAAAAGGTACGACTATCAAAATCAATAACCGAAAAATCTTATCAGGAATTGCTGAGGTAATTGGTGCATCAGACAAATTAATAGATTTTACAGTAGCTTTAGATAAGTTAGATAAAATAGGAAAAGACGGTGTGGTTAAGGAGATGTTGGAGAAAGGAATTTCTGCTGAAGCCATTGAAAAAGTTGATCCGTTATTTAACTTTTCAGGAAGTAATCAAGATAAGTTAGCTTCTTTAGAGGCTATGTTACAAGGATCGGAAGAAGGTTTACAAGGAGTGGCTGATTTAAGAACTGTGGTTGATAGTGTTGAAAGCATTGGGTTAGATTCTGCAAGTTTAGAATTAGATGTAACCTTAGCTCGCGGATTGAACTATTACACAGGTGCTATTTACGAAGTAGCAGCGCCAGAAGGTGTAAAAATGGGATCTATCGGAGGTGGAGGTCGTTATGATGACTTAACAGGAATCTTCGGCTTAAAAGACGTTTCTGGAGTAGGAATTTCTTTCGGATTAGACAGAATTTATTTGGTAATGGAAGAATTAGGATTGTTTGAAGCGGTAGAATTACCAAAACCAAAAGTATTGTTTTTAAATTTTGATGAAAGCGAGAGTTTAGAAAAAGTTAAAATCATAAAAACATTACGTAGTAATGACATAAAGGCAGAGATGTATCCTGATGTTGCAACGAGTAATAATCAACAAAAAAAGCAGTGGAAATACGCTATAAATAGAGAAATTGAGTTTGTAGTAACTACTGTTGAAAACGGTACACTTGTTGTTAAAGATATGGCGGTTGGAGAGCAAACTACTTGTTCTTTAGACGAATTGATAAATAAAGTGCAGTAAATTACCAACAATGTTGTAAATTTGCGCCCTACTAATTTTTAGATAGAAATGTTTGAAGTGAACAGCAACAAAATGAATGACGATAGAATAGACGAAATAGGAGAGAACCACATCGGTACATCGGCAAAAACACCTTTACGTGCAGATGCTTTCGATATTTCTGACAAAGAAAAAATTGAAAAAATTCAAGAGAGTGTTAGAGAAATTCTTGAAACTTTAGGAATGGATTTAACAGACGATAGTATGAAAGGTACTCCTAAAAGAGTAGCTAAAGCTTTCGTGAATGAGTTGTTTATGGGATTAAATCCTGAAAACAAACCAGAGCCTTCTACATTTGACAATACCTATAAGTATGGTGAAATGTTAGTTGAAAAAAATATCATCGTGTACTCAACTTGTGAGCATCACTTATTGCCAATTATTGGTAGAGCTCACGTGGCGTACATTTCGAATGGTAAAGTAATCGGTTTATCTAAAATGAATCGTATTGTAGAGTACTATGCTAAGCGTCCGCAAGTACAAGAGCGTTTAACGATGCAAGTAGTACAAGCAATGCAAGAAGCCTTAGGAACGCAAGATGTAGCTTGTGTTATTGATGCTAAACATTTATGTGTTAACTCACGTGGTATTAAAGATATTGAAAGTAGTACAGTAACTGCTGAGTTTGGTGGAGCATTTAAAAATAAAGAAACCAAACGTGAATTTTTAGATTACATAAAATTAAACACTGATTTTCAATAGAAAATAAGTTGTAAATAAACAACAAAGCGCATTCGAAAGAATGCGCTTTTTTGTTTTATGCTTTTGCTTTAAACCTCTTATATCCAGTAAAAAAGAAGAATAAACTAAAGATGATTTTTATACCTAAGTAAAAATACTTATCCGTCGTTGTCCAAGAGAAAAGCAACTTGTATATCTCTTTATTTTCTAAAAATTGAGCAACACCATCAAATAGTATAACTAAACCAAATATAAGATAAAAATAGGGCATTACTTTATTCATTATTGAACAGGGATTTTAATTTCGTATAATTTTCTACTCTTATTATTTAATTTGTTTTCTCTTAACCAAGAGTTGTGTAGTTTTAAATCTTTGTAAGTAGTACCAAACTTTTTAGCAAACAAAGCAATATCTGTAATGGCTGTATCTACTTTTACAGTGTAGGTTTCAGGTAATGTGTATAAATCTTCTTTATCGAATGTGAAACCGTATTTTTCTGGATTTGAGATGATTTCTTTTAAGGCTAAAATTCTGAATACATATCGTTCAGTTTCGTCAGGTAATAAAGCATCGTAATAGCTAGTTACTCCTTGCTCATCTAATCTTCTAGAAACACCGTAATTTCCTGCATTATAAGCTGCAGCAGCAAGTGTCCAAGAACCAAAACGT
>NZ_JAPEHZ010000045.1 GCF_028823685.1 Tenacibaculum sp. L6
CCCAACATATATAAATACTATTTCCTAAATAAAGACAAGGCAAGCCAGGTATACTATATCTTTGAGTTTTTATTATTTCTCTTTTATCAAATGGAATATGAAACATTTCTTTTTTTGAAAACATTCGATTATTTCCATTTCTAACTCTGAAAAGTGTTTCTGTACTTGGGCTTATAAATGCATTTCCTTTAGGAATGTGTAAAAATTCCTCAACTAAAGCAAGTCCTTGAGCTAATTCCTCAAAAGCCTTTACTGTATGACCATTAAGGTAATGTTCAGTTGATGAAATAATTTTATCGCAGAATTCTGATATTTTCTCGTGATGATTTTCCAGTAATTTTTGCTCATCTCCATTAAATTCTTTGATTGTTTTTAAATATTCGCCGAAAATTTCTCTTAAAAATTCGGGTAGGTAACTACTGCCTCTTTTTTTTGGAAGTTCGAAAATTGGTTTTCTTAAAATATCAAAATTATTCATTCAATGAATATGTTTTTCAGCTTGTACACAACACGTTTTAAGAGAACAAAAACTACTTTTATCCGGAGTATTAAAGGTGATAAACGGAAGTTCTTAGCAATTTTTTAGTTCTGTTTTAATAGAACTAGAAAGATAGAATAAAATTTATAATTAAAAAATAGTTTTTGAGTACAAGTCATAAAAAAAGACCGCTTGATAAGCAGTCTTTTTTATATACGAGTTGTATGGTTATACTAACTTCTTTTCTTGTTTTCGTTCACAAGCTAATAAGGTGTTTTTTAATAGCATTGCAATAGTCATAGGGCCTACACCACCAGGAACAGGGGTAATGTGCGATGCTTTTTCAGCTACTTCGTTAAAAGCGACATCACCAACTAGTCTGAATCCGTTTTTCTTAGAAGCATCTGCAACACGTGTAATTCCTACATCAATAACTACTACGTCTTCTTTTACCATATCACCTTTTAAAAACTCTGGAATACCAATAGCAGCTACAATAATATCTGCTTTTTGAGTAATTTCTTTTAAGTTTTTAGTTCTACTATGTGTTAAGGTAACGGTAGCGTTTCCTACTTTTCTTTTTTGAGATAATAAAATACTCATTGGGCTTCCTACAATATGGCTACGACCAATTACTACAACATCTTTACCAGAAGTTTCAATGTTGTAACGATCTAATAATTCTAAAATACCGAAAGGAGTTGCTGAAATAAAAGTTGGAAGATTTAAGGTCATTTTACCAACATTCATTGGGTGAAAACCATCTACATCTTTATCAGGATCAATCGCCATTAAAACTTTTTGCTCGTCAATATGATCGGGTAGAGGAAGCTGTACGATAAAACCATCAATATCATTATCGATATTTAAAATAGCAATTTCGTTTAATAATTCTTCTTCAGTAGTTTCTTCAGGAAGACGAAGTAAAGTAGATTCAAACCCAACACGCTCACAAGCTTTAACTTTTGCGTTTACATACGTTAAACTAGCACCATCGTTACCAACAATAACAGCTGCTAGGTGAGGAGTTTTTTTGTCATTTGCTTTTAATTCTGCTACTTCTAAAGCAATTTCTTCTTTAATGTCTGCTGATGTTTTTTTACCGTCTAGTAAAATCATTTTTAGTGTGTTGTGTGTTATTTAGTGTGTTGTTGTTAGTCTAAAAAAGAAAAAAGAGAAGCCGACAAAACTTCTCTTCTAAATATTATCTCATACCTTTCATCATTTGCATCATTTTTCTTCCGCCACCACCTTGCATCATCTTCATCATCTTGCTCATTTGGTCGAATTGTTTCATCAATTGATTTACTTCTTGAACCGACGTTCCAGATCCTTTTGCAATCCTTTTTTTACGACTCGCATTAATCATAGAAGGAGTACTTCTTTCCGCAGGAGTCATAGAGTGTATAATAGCCTCAATTCCTTTAAACGCATCATCATCAATATCTACATCTTTTAAAGCTTTACCAGCACCAGGAATCATTCCAACTAAATCTTTCATGCTACCCATTTTTTTGATTTGATTGATTTGATTTAAGAAATCATCAAAACCAAACTGGTTTTTAGCAATCTTCTTTTGTAGTTTTCTTGCTTCTTCTTCGTCGTATTGTTCTTGGGCACGTTCTACTAACGAAACAACGTCTCCCATTCCTAAAATACGATCAGCCATACGACTTGGGTGGAATACATCAATTGCATCCATTTTTTCACCCGTACCGATAAATTTGATTGGTTTATCTACTACCGATTTAATCGATAAAGCAGCTCCACCACGAGTATCACCATCTAATTTGGTTAATACAACTCCGTCAAAATTCAGTACATCGTTAAAGGCTTTAGCTGTGTTTACTGCATCTTGACCTGTCATAGAGTCAACCACAAATAAAGTTTCTTGTGGGCTTACAGCTTTGTGGATGTTAGAAATCTCCGTCATCATTTCCTCATCAACAGCTAAACGACCCGCGGTATCAATAATCACCACGTTTTTACCGTTTGCTTTTGCATGCTTAATAGCATTTTGAGAAATTTCAACAGGATTTTGATTTCCTTCTTCTGCATAAACTTCTACACCAATTTGCTCACCAACTACACGTAACTGGTTAATTGCTGCAGGACGATATACATCACATCCAACTAATAAAACCTGTTTTGATTTTTTAGTTTTAAGGTAGTTAGCTAATTTACCAGAGAAGGTAGTTTTACCCGAACCTTGTAAACCAGACATTAAAATAACGGTAGGAGAACCTCCTAAGTTAATACCAACAGTATCGCCACCCATCAATTCAGTTAACTCGTCTTTAACAAGTTTAACCATTAATTGTCCTGGGTTTAACGTAGTTAATACGTCTTGTCCTAAGGCCTTCTTTTGTACAGTTTTGGTAAACTCTTTTGCTATTTTAAAGTTAACATCGGCATCTAATAAAGCCCTACGAACTTCTTTTAGTGTTTCTGCAACATTAACTTCGGTAATTTTTCCGTGTCCTTTTAGCGTATGTAACGCCTTATCTAACTTTTCGCTTAAATTATTAAACATGTATCGGCTTCATTTTTTAGAGGCACAAATTTAGTTATTAGTTGTTAGTTTTTAGCATTTTGTTGATAGAATTTTTTAGCTAAACCTTACTATTTATGATTAATTCTAGTTATAAGTAGGGAATTAAAGAAGAAAACGTTTTTTTAAATTATACATCAACAGTAAAATGTCACGTAATTTTTCTTAATTCTAAACGTAAATCGGTCTTGTATTTAAGTCTTATTTCTTCGGAATAAACTCTAAAGCAACTCCGTTAATACAATGACGTTTTCCAGTGGTTTCTTTTGGACCATCATCAAAAGAATGACCTAAGTGTCCACCACAACTCGCACATTTTAATTCAGTACGTGCATAGCCAAGATTATAATCAGTATCTACGTCAACATTGCCTAAAATTGCCCTATCAAAAGAAGGCCAACCACTACCTGAATCGTACATGTTTTCAGATTTATAGAGTGGATTTTTACAAGCAGCACACACATACACTCCTTTTTTATGATTGAAGTTTAAAGGGCTAGAATTAGGTCGCTCAGTACCTGCTTCTCTGAGTACAAAATATTGTTGTGGTGTAAGTAGTTTTTTCCATTCACTATTTGGCTTGTTGATTTTATATTTTTTATGCTTCTGAGCGTTTGCAGCATAAGAAACGAATAAAACTAAAACGAATAGAAAGACTGTTTTTTTCATGATGGTTGTATAATAAAATCGACAATTTTAGAAGCTACTTTTGCATCACGAAGAATTTTGGTATGCCCTAGTCCTTCAGTAATTAAAAGCGTTCCGTTCTGTAAGTTTTGACGAATTTTTATAGCGCAACTTACATCGACATCACCATCAAAAGAATCATGAACAACCAAAGTAGGAATATCCACATTTTTAGCTTTTACACTCGATGAATGTACATCGATATCGCGTTGCCATTTTTTATCAAAAAAACGTTTCATTTTGTGGGCTATAATAGGTTTTACGTGTAGGTTTTTAGTAAAGTTTAAAATAACGTTTGATATTTTATCAGCAGCACCAATAGTTACTAGTTTTTTTACAGAGAAACCTTCAGAAAGAGCATTGTATAAACATACACCACCAAAGGAATGACCAATAGCTGCTTCAAAAGGCCCATATTGCTTGTCTATTTCAGCAATGGTTTCTAAAAAATCAGGCATTTCTGTTGTTTTTCCTGTAGATTTTCCATGTGCAGGACCATCAAAAGAAATAACCATATATCCTTTTTCTAGTAATTTATCAGCAATCATGTATAATTGCGTACTTCTTCCAGCCCAACCGTGTACCCATAATACTTTTTTGGTAGAGTACCCGTAAGATAGCAACTGAACATCTCTTGAAATAGTAGGGATATTTATAGTTTTAGTTTGAGCGCTTTCTAACATTACTTTCTCTCTTTTTGGCATAGGAAAGCTAACAGGAGTTGTAAATAATTTTACTCCAAATTTTGTGGTTAAATTGTTAGAAATAAACTGTAAAAATTTAGCGGATAAAATAATTGGTTTCGGAATTTTAATACTAGGTAAAGTGTTTTTTGAATGTATAAAATCCATGAATTAGTTTTTTAGATAAAGATATAATTTGTAGCTTTAAACTCATAATTTATTGCCAGTTTTGTGACAAATAAATTAATTTCGTGTCATAAAATATACAACCAAGGATATAGAACTTTAAACTATTAAACAATGAAAAAAATCATAGGTCTAACACTTTTAGCTATTTTTTTAGTGGAATGTAGTACTGTACCAATTACAGGAAGAAAAAGATTAAACTTTGTAAATGATGCTGAAATACTACCAGCTAGTTTTGCTCAATATAAAGGATTTTTAGAAGAAAATAAATTGTCTACTAATACCAAACAAACGAATCAGATAAAACGTGTAGGTAAAAATATTTCGGAAGCGGTTGATCGTTTTATGCGTGCTAATGGAATGAAAACCGAAGCTGATGCTTATGAGTGGGAATTTAACTTAGTAGATGATAAAACAGTTAATGCTTGGTGTTTACCTGGTGGTAAAGTAGTTTTTTATACTGGTATTATGCCTATTTGTGCTAATGAAGATGGTGTAGCTGCAGTAATGGGACATGAAGTAGCGCATGCATTTGCAAAACACGGACAAGAGCGTATGTCTACAGGTCAATTACAACAATTAGGAGGAGTTGCTTTAGCTTTAAGTACTCAAAATAGTAAGAATGCTGAAATGTGGAATATGGCTTACGGTTTAGGAACACAAGTAGGAGTTATGTTGCCATTTAGTAGAGAGCATGAAACGGAAGCAGATAAATTAGGTTTAGTTTTTATGATTATGGCAGGATATAATGGAGAAGAAGCAGCCCAAGTTTGGGTAAGAATGAGTGAGCGTTCTGGAGGTGGAGCACCACCTGAGTTTATGAGCACGCACCCTTCTAACCAAACACGTATTCAAACTTTAAGAGCATTTTTACCAGAAGCTAAAAAATTAGCAGCTAAATACAATGTCGCTCCCGCTAAGTAAGATTGATAAATTATAGTATATTGCGAACCGTTCATGAAAAATGAGCGGTTTTTTATTTTAAGAATATGTATAAAATAGGTGATAAGAAATTAATAAACGGATGGGCGTTTTACGACTGGGCAAACTCAGTATATTCCTTAGTAATTAGTACTGCGGTTTTTCCATTGTATTACAGTGCTGTAACAGAAGGAAAAGTAGTACGTTTTTTAGGACAAGATTGGGAGCACCCAGATAGCTTGTATAGTTACGCCTTATCATTTTCATTTTTAGTAGTCGCTTTTATATCGCCAATATTATCAGGTATTGCAGATTATACAGGAAGCAAAAAAAAGTTTATGAAGTTTTTCTGTACGTTAGGATCAATATCTGTGATGAGTTTATACTTTTTTGAAGGGATTGATACTGTTTGGATAGGTATTTTATTTACCATTTTAGCAAGTATTGGTTTTTGGGCTAGTTTGGTTTTTTACAATGCGTATTTACCTGAAGTTGCTCACCCTGAACAACAGGACAGAGCCAGTGCTAAAGGTTTTGTTTACGGATATATTGGTTCTGTAATATTACTTTTAATAAACTTAGGCATGATTATGTTTCCTGAAACATTAGGAATCAGCTCGGGTATGGCATCTAGAATTTCTTTTGTGATGGTAGGTTTATGGTGGTTAGGATTTGCTCAAATAACTTTTAAACGTTTACCAGAAAATGTGTATAACAAAAAACCAGAAGAAGACTATATCTGGAAAGGTTATAAAGAGTTACAAACGGTGATTAAAGAAGTTATGAACTATCCAACGTTAAAACGGTTTTTAATCTCTTTTTTTCTATTGAGTATTAGTGTACAGACTATTATTTTAATGGCAGCAATTTTTGGCTCTTCAGAACTTGGATTATCTTCAACAAGTTTAATTATTACTATTTTACTAGTACAAATAGTAGCAATAATAGGTGCAATTATTTTTTCTAGATTATCAGAAAAGTGGGGAAATATTACTGCTTTAAAAGTAACAATTATTGTGTGGATGTTGGTGTGTTTTTGTGCTTTCTCTTTAGATAAATCTCAAGAATATGTAGACATCTACTTTTATGGTTTAGGAGGATTATTAGGGTTGGTACAAGGAGCAATTCAAACATTAACACGTTCTACCTATTCGAAATTATTACCAGAAACAGAAGATCACGCAACGTATTTTAGTTTTTATGATGTTACTGAAAAGATAGCCATTGTATTAGGTACAGCTGTCTATGGAATATTAAATGCCATAACTGGTTCTATGCAGTGGAGTGTGTTGTGTTTAGCAATTTTCTTTTTAGCATCATTTATTATTTTAAGCTCATTAAAAAAGACAAAATACGTAGTATAAGTTAAAAGGGAGCAGGAGCAGTAAAGCTCACTTCTATTTTTGATGTAGGATGCTTAAATGTAATTTTTTCAGCGTGAAGGTATAATCGGTCAGATTTCTTTCCGTATAAATCATCCCCAACTATGGAAGTATTTAAACCTAATTGATGAGCAGCATGCACTCGTAATTGATGCGTACGTCCTGTGATAGGGTAAAAGTATACTTTGGTTTTTGTACCTATAGCTTCAATTGTTTCCCACTGAGTTAATGCTTTCTTTCCGTGTTCATAACAAACAAGCTGTTTAGGACGATCATTTAAGTCTACTCTGAGTGGTAGATCTATTTTTCCTTCACCTTCTTTTAAAACACCATCTAACAAGGCTACATACCGTTTTTGTATAGTTTTATTAATAAACTGTGCTTGTAAAGCTTTATAAATAGCTTCACTTTTGGCAATTAAGAGAATTCCTGAGGTAGACATATCTAAACGATGTACAACTAATGGTCCTGTTGCATTAGGATATAATTTTTGAATACGACTATACACAGAATCTTTGATTTCTTTTCCAGCTACCGATAATAAATCATGCGGTTTGTTGATGACTAATAAATCGGCATCTTCATACAGAATTTCAATTTCTTTTTCCTCTTTCAATTGTGCTTCTAACGGATTCTCATCAATAGGGATCCCTTCTAACATGTGTGTTAAAATTGGTTTGCATTTTCCTGTGCATGCAGGATAAAAATATTGATGTTTTCTTATGGAAGTTTTTAGCGGTTTTCCCCACCAAAACTCAGCCATACAAACAGGTTTCAATTGATGTTTGAAAGCATATTGCAATAGTTTAGGAGCACAACAATCACCAGCTCCTGCGGGAATATTTTGAGTAGAATCTTTAAAAATAGTTAATAGGTTAGTAGTTTTATTTTCTACATTTAAAAATTGATATTGTTTAAATATTTCTTGTTGAGCCCAAGCAGAAAGATTTGCTCGCTGCTCTTTTAATTGATCAATTTTATTTTTTAGTTGAAAATATGCTTTTTTTAAAGGTTCAATTTTATCAAGTAAATACACCTCGTATTCACGCAAATAAAACTCTTCGTTAATGTTTAGTTGATTGTTTTGCTGAGCAGATTCTTTTCTGAGTTTTCTGCGTTGCTTTATTTTCGTTTGTTCTTCTGATAGGAGTTTTTCGTGTATTTTTTGTGTTCTTTGATATATTTTTTCAGCTTTCTTAAATTCCGTACTATTTTCTAAAAGAGTAATTTCAGAATTTAAAGTATTAAGTTGCTCTTCAGTTTTGGGGTAGAACCCATTTATATCTAAGACATCAAAAACAGGAGGGACAAAATGTTTGTGTTGCGTGGTTTCGGCTAGTTTTCCTGAAAAAGCAGCCAAATATCCTAAGATTCCATCTTGCTGTTGTACAACCAAGATACCGAACATTTTTCCAAGAGTATTTTCATCATCAGGATTCTTAATTCCGAAATTGTGAGTAAAATCAGTTTGACTACTTAAATATTCTTGTAGTTCTTTAGTGGCTATCTTAGCAAGAGTATGAGGTGAATAATTGTAAGGGTAATCGAATTTTTTAGGCAATTCAATATTCGAAATATCCGAAGAAAAAGAAATAAATTTAGTCATATTAAAAAGAAAAAAGTGTTGCTTTCACAACACTTTAAACGATTATTCTCTAAAAATTTTATCGTATAAGTCTTTATACATTTCCTTAATGATATTTCGCTTCATTTTCATGGTAGGGGTAAGCTGACCTCCGTCAATAGACCATTCTTCAGCGGTTAACTCAAACTTTTTAATAGTTTCCCATTTACCAAACTTAGTATTGGCATAATCTACTTCTTCTTGAATACGTTCTATTACTTTAGGGTTGCTTACCAAGTCTTTATTATCTCCTACGGTAACGTTATGTCTTTGTGCCCATTCACGTACAAACTCAAAGTTTGGTTGAATAAATGCAGCAGCCATTTTTTCGCCTTCACCAATAACCATTACTTGTTCAATAAAGCGAGATTGTTTTAATTGCCCTTCTAACAATGGTGGAATAATATATTTACCACCTGAGGTTTTAAACATTTCTTTGGTACGTCCTGTGATTTTTAAGAATCCGTCTTCGCTTAATTCTCCTTTATCACCTGTGTGGAAGTATCCGTTTTGTAAAGCTTCAGCAGTTTTTTCAGGATCTTTGTAATATCCTTGCATTACGTTTGGCCCTTTTACTAAAATCTCTCCATTATCGGCTATTTTAACCTCAACACCATCAATCAATCTACCTACAGTTCCTAATCGGAATCCACCATCACGCATATCGTTTACAGCAATTACAGGAGAAGTTTCAGTAAGACCATAACCTTCCATAACAGGCATTCCAGCAGCTGTAAATACTCTCGTTAAACGTGGTTGTAAGGCTGCAGAACCTGAAACCATTATCTTTAATTCACCTCCAAGAGCAGCTTGCCATTTAGAGAAAATTAACTTTCGAGCGATGTTTAATCTTTTTTCATACCACCATCCGTTTGCTCCGTATGGTTCGTATTGTAAACCTAATTCTATAGCCCAAAAGAATAACTTCTTTTTAATACCTGTTAAGTCAGCTCCCTTGGCATAAATCTTATCGTAAATTTTTTCATATAACCTTGGAACAGCAGTCATTACATGCGGCTTTATTTCTTGAGCATTTTCACTTAATTTGTCAATAGCCTCAGCAAAATAGATAGAAATACCACAGTATTGATATAAATACAAAATCATACGTTCAAAAATATGGCAAACAGGTAAGAAGCTTAAAGCTCTACCTTGACCATATTCTAACGGAACACGTTTTTCACTACTTAGTACATTTGAAACTACATTTTTATGACTTAGCATAACACCTTTTGGGCGTCCAGTAGTACCTGAAGTATAAATTAAGGTAGCTAAATCATTTGTAGTGATAGCATTTTTGCGTTCTTCAACTTCATTTTGGTTGCTTTCGTCTTCTCCTAATTTTAAAACTTCTTCCCAGCTTTTTTCACCAGCAATATCGTCAAAAGTATATATTTCTTTAAGTTGAGTATTACCTTTAATTTGGTTTAGTTTTTCTAAAATAGTTTCATCAGAAACAAAGCAATAAGTAGCTTCAGAATGATTTAAAATATATTCGTAGTCTTCTTTTGAAATTGTAGGATAAATTGGCACATTTTGCGCCCCAGTTTGTAAAATTCCTATATCACAGATATTCCACTCGGTACGGTTGTTAGTAGAAATGACAGCTATTTTATCATTAGGTTGTACACCTAATCGCAATAAACCTCTACTTATAGCGTTTGCTTTGTTAATGTACTCGTTTGTAGAGATAGATTTCCATTCACCATTGTATTTTGTAGTGAACGCTTTGTCTAAATTATAATTTTCTTGTTGATAATAAGGAAAATCAAACAGGCGTGTGATTTCAATCGACATATATTCAAATTTTTGTGCTCTGCAAAGTATGAAAAATACCCCGATTGCACAAGTTACACTTTACTGGTTGATTTATTGAGGATTATATATTTTTAGATATAGATCGTTATATTTTTCTAAGATAATTTTTCGTCTCATTTTTAATGTTGGAGTCAAATGTCCCTCATCAATAGTCCATTCGTCCGGAGTAATTTCAAAGCGTTTTATTTGTTCCCACTTACCAAATTTTTCATTACAAAAATCAATCTCTTTTTGAATTCGTTTGAGTAGTTTTTCATCGGTAGTAATATCTGTAATAGCATGTTGATGTCGCTTAGCCCATTCTTGCACAAAATCGAAGGAAATTTGAATAAAAGCTGCTGGCATTTTTTCTCCTTCACCAATAACCATAACTTGTTCTATAAATCGAGATTTTTTTAATTCACCTTCTAGTATAGCAGGAGCTATATATTTACCTCCTGAAGTTTTGAAAATTTCTTTTTTTCTATCTGTAATTTTTAAAAAACCTTCATTATCTAGTTCTCCGATATCTCCTGTATGGAAATAGCCATTTATAATTGATTCGTTAGTTTTTTCTGAATCTTTATAGTAGCCCATCATTACATTAGGCCCTTTTACTAAGATTTCTCCATCCTCAGCTATTTTTACAGTTACATTTTCAATTGCCCTTCCAACAGTACCTATTTTAAAACCTTTATTTCTCATGTCGTTTACTGAAATGGCAGGAGAGGTTTCGGTAAGTCCGTAGCCTTCAAAAACAGGAATGCCTGCAGCAGTAAATATTCTTACAAGTCTAGCTTGTGTAGGAGCGCTTCCTGCTAACATAAATTCTAATTGTCCGCCTAAGGCTTCTTTCCATTTAGAAAAAATAAGTTTACGAGCTATAGATAGTTGAAATTCATACCACCAACCGTTTTCTTTGTATGGTTTATAATGTTCTCCTAATTCTAAAGCCCAAAAGAATAACCGTTTTTTTATGCCAGATAAGTCACTACCTTTATCTACAATTTTATCAAAAACTTTTTCTAATAGCCTTGGTACAACTGCCATGAAATGAGGCTGAATTTCACGTAAATTTTCACCTATTTTATCAATACTTTCAGCAAAGTGAATTTCAAAGCCCATGTATTGACAGTAATAAGAGGCAGCACGCTCAAAGATGTGACATATAGGAAGGTAGCTGACTACTATTTTATGATTGTCTTGTAAATTTACTCTATTGCCTACAGCAAACACATTGCTAACAATATTACTATGAGAAAGCATGACTCCCTTTGGAGTTCCTGTAGTACCAGAAGTATATATAATGGTAGCCAAATCAGATGGTTGCACTGCTTTTTTTAATTCGTCAACTTTAGTTTGAAATGTTTCATCACTACCATGATTTAAAAATGAATTCCAACTGTAATCTGTATCTAATTCTTCAAAAGTAAATACTTTTTTAAGTTGTGTTTGCTCTTGAACTTTAATTACTTTTTGGTACAAATATTCATCAGAAACAAAACAATAGATACTATCAGAGTGGTTCAGAATGTATGCATAATCTTTTTCAGAAAAAGTAGGGTAGAGAGGAACATTCACCGCTCCAATTTGCATAATACCAATATCAAGAAAATGCCATTTAGGTTGATTTACCGAAGTAATTAAAGCTATTTTATCTCCAGGCTTAACTCCGAGTTTTAGTAAGGCTTTATTTACAGTATTAGCATTATTTATATACTCATTTGTAGAAAAACTTTTCCGAATAGTATTCTCTTTGGAAACAAGACAGTTTTGTTGTGGATAATTTTCTAGTTGGTGATATGGAAAATCAAAAAGACGAGTAATTTTTGAGGGTTTATGCATGTAAATGGTTTTGTTGATGCATAAATCTAAGAAAAAAGTAATAGAAAACCGCTGTGACTTTTGTAGTTAATTTTCACAACGGTTTATACTTTAAGTATTTAAAAAACCTTTCAATTCTTGGTAAGAGCTAATTTGTATCGCTTTCTTTTGTTTGTCTATTACTGATACTATTTGAGGTGGAATTTCAACAGTTAAATTTAACACATCTTCAACAACATCTAAAAATTTTACTGGATGTGCTGTTTCTAAGAAAATTCCGAACTCGTTTTGTAATCCGTATTTTTTTAAGCCTAAATATCCTACTGCACCATGCGGATCGGTAATATAATTTGAATTCTTATAAATGTTTTTCATTGCCTCACGAGTTTCATCATCAGAAAAAGAAAAAGAAGAAAAAGCAGCTTTTAAAAGCGCTAAATCGTTATTGAATAATTCTTGAATTCTAATAAAATTACTCGGGTTTCCAACATCCATCGCATTTGATATGGTTGCTTTAGATGGTTTAGGGTGGTATTCACCACTTGCTAAATAATTAGGAACAGTATCATTTACATTAGTAGCCGCTACAAAATGTTTGATAGGTAACCCTAATTTTTTCGCCATAATACCTGCGCAAATATTTCCAAAATTTCCACTAGGCACTGAAAAAACGACTTCTTTATGCTGTTTGTATACCTGTTTGTAAGCAAAGAAAAAGTAAAACATTTGTGGTAACCAACGGGCAATATTAATAGAGTTTGCTGAAGTTAACACTCGATTGATATCAGCATCTAAAAAAGCAGTTTTAACCATGTCTTGGCAATCATCAAAAACACCATCGACTTCTAAAGCAGTAATGTTTTGTCCTAAGGTAGTCAATTGCTTTTCTTGAATATCACTCACTTTTCCGCTAGGGTAGAGGATGACCACATCTACACCTTTAACTCCTAAAAAACCATTAGCAACAGCACCTCCAGTATCACCAGAAGTAGCAACCAGTACAGTTACTTGTTGATCTTTATCGCGATTAAAATACCCTAAGCAACGTGCCATAAAACGAGCACCAATATCTTTAAAAGCCATGGTTGGTCCATGAAATAATTCTAACGCACCGATGTTTTCTTCAATAGATACCACTGGAAACTCAAAGTTGATGGTTTCTTTAATGATTTTTTGTAAAACGTCTTTCGGAATTTCATCACCCACAAATTGCTTGATGGCTTCATACGCAATTTCTTCATTAGAATATTCACCAATGTTATCAATAAATTCTTTTGATAGTGGCGTAATATTTTCAGGAAAATACAACCCTCTATCTGGAGCTAATCCGTTTACTACAGCTTCTTCAAAGCTAACTTTGGGTGATTTATGATTGAGACTATAATAGTTCATAATTTCGTGTTTAGTATTGTTCTAAAATTTTAATTCCTTCTGTGTTGATTTTAGAAAGAATCATGTTAAAATCAATTTGTTTGTCTTGATAGGTATTGTGAATGGTTTTGTAAACATTTTCAGCGGTTTCATCACCTCTACATAAAGTGAAAATAGTTGGACCAGAACCTGAAATTCCTGCTCCTAAAGCACCAGCTTTTAAAGCCTCCTTTTTCACTTCATCAAAATGTGGAATCAGATGTTTACGAGCAGGTTCAACGATGATATCGGTTAATGAATCAGCGATTAATTGATAATCATTAGTATGTAACCCACTAATTAAACCACCAACATTCGCCCATTGGGTAACCGCGTCTTTTAAAGGAACTTCCTTAGGCAATACTTCTCTCGCGTCTTTTGTTTTTACTTCAACTTGAGGATGGATTGCCACCACTCTTAAATCAGTGGGTACAGGAATTTTTACAATACTTAAAGGTTCGTAACTACGCACCAACGTAAATCCACCATAAATAGCCGCAGAAACATTATCAGCTATCGGAGTTCCGCAAGTGGCTTCTTCTCCTAACATCGCAAATTGAGTTAACTCAAGAGGAGAGAAGCTATTTCCTAACAACTGATTTACTCCAAATGCAGCTCCCGCAGCACTGGCAGCGCTACTTCCTAAACCACTTCCTGGAGTATATCCTTTGTGAATGGTGATGTCGATACCAAAATTAACTGGATGTTTTTCTAGCATAGCTAGTGCAACTACTCCCGCAGCATTTACTTGTGGATCAGAAGGTAAATCAGCACCAGTTATTTTGGTAATTTTGACACCTTTTGTAGCTGTTTTGGTAAAAGTCATGGTATCACCAACAGTTTCGAGTGCTAAACCTAAAGCATCAAATCCGCAGGAAACATTAGCAACGGTTGCTGGTGAAAATATTTTTAAATAGTTCATTTTTATATATTATTTCCAATTCGTATGACATCAGCAAAAATTCCAGAAGCAGTTACTTCAGCACCTGCGCCGGCTCCTTTTATTTGTAGCGGATTTACAGGATATCTATCTGTAAAAAACAAGACAATGTTGTCGCTACCCTCTAAATTATAAAAAGGATGATCAAATGGAATGTGTTGTAAGCCTACACTAGCTTTTCCATTATTGAATTCAGCAACATATTTTAAACGACAATTTTTATCGGCAGCTTCTTTATATAATTGTTGAAATTGTGCCTCAAATTCAGTTAAAGAAGCATAAAAATCATCATTATTAGTAGTTTTTAAACTCTTTTCAGGTAAAAATGCATTGTTTTCGATGTCTGAAAGTTCTAATTCATAACCACTTTCACGTGCAAGAATTAATATTTTTCGAGCAACATCTACACCACTTAAATCAATTTTAGGATCGGGTTCAGTGTATCCTTGTTCTTGTGCTTGTTGTACGACATCATGAAATGAAGTATTCTCATTAAAATTATTGAACACAAAGTTTAAAGAACCCGATAACACCGCTTGTATTTTATGTACTCGATCACCAGAAGTAATTAAGTTTTTAAGCGTATCAATAATAGGCAAACCAGCACCCACATTGGTTTCATATAAAAATGGTACGCTGTACTTTTGAGAGATGTATTTTAACTTTTTGTAATTATCTAATTCAGAAGCACAGGCTATTTTATTACAAGTAACCACCCCAATATTGTTGGCTAAATAGTGTTCATATATCTCAGAAACTTTCTGATTAGCCGTATTATCAATAAAAACCAAATTACGAAGGTTCAATGCTTTTGTTCTTTCAAAAAAGCGCTCTAAAGAACTCTCTTCTCCGTTTTGTAATTGTTCTTTCCACGATTTTAAGCTGATACCACCTTCATCAAAAACCATTTGTTTAGAGTTGGAAATCCCAACCACACGCACATTCAGTTTTAACTGTTCTTTTAAGTATTTTTTTTGTTGATGGATTTGCGCTAAAAAGCGTTCACCTACATTTCCTACTCCCGTAACAAACAAGTTTAATTGTTTTATTTTTTCCTCAAAAAACTGCTCATGTAGCGTGTTTAATGCTTTTTTTGCATCTGAACTGTTGATAACAGCAGAAATGTTTTTTTCTGAAGCACCTTGAGCAATAGCGCGAATGTTCACGTTGTTTTTACCTAAAGAGCTGAACATTTGTCCGCTTAAACCTCGGTGATTTCTCATTTTATCACCTACCAAAGCGATAATTGCCAGTCCTTGTTCTACAATAATAGGATCTATTTTATGACGTTCTATTTCAAAGGCAAAAGCTTCATTGATTTTTAGAGCTGCTTTTTCAGCATCTTCATCATAAACCCCTACACAAATAGAGTGTTCAGAAGAAGCTTGCGTAATTAATACCACATTGATATTATGTGTCGATAATGTTTCAAACAAACGTTTAGAAGTGCCAGAAACACCTACCATGCCACTTCCTTCTAGTGTTAGCAATGTAATATTCTCGATATGAGAAATTCCTGTTACAGGTTTGCCATTTTCTGTGATTTTTGAAATAAGTGTTCCTACATTTTCAGGTTTAAATGTATTCTTTATTCGAATAGGAATTTCCTTTTCCAACACCGGTTGAATCGTAGGAGGGTAGATAACCTTTGCCCCAAAATGTGATAATTCCATGGCTTCTTGATACGAAATATGTGGAATAGGAAATGCCTGTTTTACCATATGCGGATTCGCAGTATACATACCACTAACATCTGTCCAAATTTGTAATTCATTAGCATTTACAGCAGCCGCATAAATAGCCGCAGAATAATCGGAACCCCCGCGTCCTAAAGTAGTTGATTTCCCTTCTTTTGTACGAGCTATAAACCCAGGTAACAAAGTTACTTGGTGCTTATTTTTGTCAAAATACTCCTTGCAATTGGCGTTAGTTACTTGAAAATCAACTTGGGCTTTATCAAAAGCGTTGGAAGTGACGATTAACTCTCTACTGTCTTTATATACTACATCCAGTTCCTTACTAGCTATGTTTGCGATGATATAAGAAGATAGTAACTCACCAAATCCACTAATCGTAGCTAGTGTTTTGGGGGTAATTTCGTTTAGTAACAAACAACCTTCTAACAAAGTTTTTAGTTGTTTAAAAAGGGAAGTAATATACGTTTTAACTTCTTCTTGTTGATTTTTAGGTACTAATTTTTCAATTACTTCAAAATGCAACTGCTCAACTTCTTGGTAGCTTTCAAGGTAATTAGCATTATTTTGAGCAGCTTTTTCTGCCGAAGCAATAAGTTTATTAGTTGTTTTACCAAAAGCAGAAACTACCACAATAAGTGGACTGTTTACAGAGGCATTGGCAACAATTTGTACTACTTTTTCTATATTTTGAGGATTGGCTACAGATGAACCACCAAATTTTAAAACGTTCATTTTAAAAAGGATAATAAATTAAAAATAAGATTTTTTAAACTATTTATCTGTTTTCAAGTCTTTTGAAAAAATAAATATATACGGAAATACTATGTAGAAAAATAACCCCTAAAGGGTTGTAGTAATAATTGTAGTTGTAGTGCCAACAAAAGAAGCCGTAATATTTACAGCTGGAATAGAAATGATATTTCTTTTGTTGTTAAACATTGGGGTAAAATTATAAATTATTTTTAAAAAACAAGTATATGATGTTCTTTTTTTACGAAAAACCTCTTTGTATAGTACACAAAATACAACTATATTGCAAAAAAATAAAAAGAATAAAATTGCTAAGAATTGCTGCATATCCTGCCAAAAAAGGAGTGTCATGGTAAGTTTATTCTGTATATAAACTAGTTGCCAATAATATGAAAAAAAGACTACTAATAATATTCATTTTTACTTCAACATTCGTTTTTGCTAACCAAATTGACAGTTTGAATAGTTCAGAAGACGTAGAAGAGTTTGCAAAAAAAGTATACCCAAAATTTACAAAATTCGAATGGTCTGAATTCAAAATAATATCAACAGAAAAAGTAAAAGAAAAAATTTCTTGTAAAAATGAATATGACTTACTTGAAATGAAAAATTGGGAAAAAATTGATATAACTAATGACGGGTTAACCGATTTAATTTTAACTGCTTATTGGGGAACTACTCTTTACAGTTATGCTATCATAGATAAAGGAAATGATAACTTCAAAATTTATACTCTCTCGAAGAATGTTTTTGATAATTGCGAATTGTTTAAACCAATCAAAAAAAATGGTTTAAATTATTTAAAAACGTATATAAAAAAACAAGAACAAA